>CAYXJD010000022.1:0-8342 GCA_964465225.1 uncultured Actinomycetota bacterium | reverse complement strand
CTGCGTCGCCGTCACCGTCCGACGCTGTGGCTGCGTCGCCGTCACCGTCCGACGCCGCGGTGGGCGCCAGCAACTCCGTGCCCGGGAGGTCGAAGTCGGCGAGCTCCAGCCCGACCGTGACGAGCTCCTCGGCGCCCAACCGCGACAGCGTGGTCGTGAGTGCGTCCGGCGCTGCGGCGTCTGCCAGCAGCAACGGCGCATCGGCGGCATCGGCGACGGTCGCGGCGATGCTCGCCACCCAGGGGTCGTCGCTGGCGACGACCACCACGGGGGCACACCGGTGCGTCTGCTCGACGATACGCACGGACACCTCGGCGGTATCGGGCCCGGTGAGGTCGAGCCCGGTCGCCTCGAGGTCCTCGTTGCGGCACCGCAGGGGTTCCGGGGGTGCCGGGTCGCCGGCATCACCCTCCCCGGCCTCCTCCTCGGACGGGTCGTCCTCGGGCGCCGTCGCGCCCGGGTCCTCGACCTGGGGAGTCGGCTCGTCCGCGGACGTGCAGCCGGCTAGCAGTGCGGTCGCGACCGCGAGGAAAGCGAGGAACGCGAGGTGGCGACTCAGAGGTCTCATCCGGTCGGTGGCGTCGAGGACGCGCACCGTACCCGTACCCGGCAGCCGTGGCCGTGCGGAGGGTGGGCCCGACCACCTCCCGCGAGGCCTGCGTTCACCCGGCCGTCCATCGCGTCGACGCCGCTGGCCTCGTTCGCGGATCGAGGGCGAGCGCCGGGCGGCCGACGCCGACGGTCGCTACCCCGAGGTGGTGGTGACGTTGCCGTCGGCCAGCGCGTAGCTCGGTAACGACAGCAAGGCGTCGGTGAGCTGCCCGTTGCGCACCGGCGGCTCGTGGACATGCTCGTCGGAGCGCCTCGCCCGCTGCCGTCGTCGCCGCTGGACGTTGTGATCGACCTCGCGGGACGCCTGGACGGCACATCCTCGCGAGCACACACCTTGTCCGCGGTCCGTGGGACGATCGCAGATCAGGCATGTTCCTTCCTCCATCCCGGACCACCTCCTGGGTCGTGGTCGAGCCCCGTCCCGGGGGCTCATCTCCTGCGGACGCTCAGCATGCCTGCCGGCGTCGAAGCCCGTCATCCGGACCGCTTTCCCGAACGTACGGGAACCCTCGCTTGACGGACGGGATGAGGTCAGTCGGCGCTTCGAGGGAGAGCCACGGTGATGAGCACGACCGCCGCCCGGTCGGCGTACAGGTCGTGGGCCTGCGTGGGGAGCATGGCCCAGCCGCCCTCGGGCACCGGCAGTGTCCGATCGTCGGCGCGCAGCGTGACCTGGCCGGTCAGGACCTGGAGCGTCGCGGGTCCCGGGGCGGTGTGCTCGTCGAGGTGGCGACCCTCCTCGAGCGCGATCAGCGTCTGTTTCAGCCACGTGCCGATCCCGGGGGTCAGCGTGCGAGCGGCCCGGCCCGCTGCCAATCCACCGGCCTGTTCGAGGAGGTCCCGGCCGGCCGCGGCGAGGTCGAACGCCCCCGGCGGCGGTGACGGGTCGCGTCGTTCGGCGTGGACCGGATCCGTCATGGCGGTGGCCTTCAGCGTGGTGGGCTCTCGACCGTACGCAGCAAGCGGGTGCCCGGAAGGCTCACCGTGGTACGGATGGCCCGTGACCGGCTGACCATCCGCCTTGCGACCGTTCGGTTCCCGAAGGGCCCGGTTGCCGCCCGGCTGGTTCCGCAGTGCTGCGACCGTCGATCTCAGGTGGGGCTCACGGTGCATCCCGTAGCCCGACCTGAAGCTCGACCTGAGCTTGACCCGGAGCTCGGCGTCCTCACCGCCAACTAGTCGGCTGGAGGCTCTGGGACCTGCCAGAGCGTCGGCACCGACTCGATGTCGACCTTGTCGTCGTAGAACGCCAGCAGCCCACCGATGCCACGGACCGCGTCGTTCGGGTCGTCGTAGACCCAGGCGGCATCCTCGACGAGACGGTCGCCGACCCTGATCGAGTGGTAGCGGCTGGTGGTCCCCTTGTAGGGGCAGCGCGTCACGGTGTCCGAGGGCACGAGCCGCGTCTGGTCGACGTCCTCGGGCGGCAGGTAGGTCCGGGGGGGCAACCCGGTCTCGAACAGCAGCCGCGCACGGTCGCTCTCCGCGACCACCTCGCCGTGGACGCGGATGGTGATGTGGCGGTCGCTGCGGATCACGTCACAGCGGTGGTAGGGGTCGCGCGGATGCACCCCGATCCGCTCGGCCTCCTCGTACCACTCGTCGACCGCGTCCCAGTCGAAGGCCACCAGATCGGCCAGCGGCGGGGCACCCTCGATCGGCTCGGGGTAGGCCCAGATGGCGTCCTCGCGGACCTCGTCGCCGACCCGCACGTGCCAGTACGACGCGTCGCCCTTGAAGGGACAGTGCGTCGAGGTGTCGCTGCGTTCCAGGAGCTCCTCGCGTACGTCCTGGCGCGGCAGGTAGTAGACCGGCAGCAGCCCGGTCTCGTGGAGCAGGTGGGCATCCGTACTGTCGGCCACGACCGCGCCACCGATCACGGCTCTGATCCGGCGGGGGCTGCGCTCGAGGTAGAGCTGCCGCTCCGGCGACTCCACCGCGAAGTTGAACACGCCTGCGGGCGTCCGTCCGAAGGGGCCGGTGCCGACCATGAGTGCCACGATGTACTCCTCGTCTCGCGTGTCCTGGTGGCGCCTGGGCGAGCCCTGTCCGAGCAGGCCACTCCCTGCTGGAGCGCCGAGGTGGGTGGAGAGCCGAGGGTGGGTGAGGAGGCGGCCGGGTGCCACCGTGCCCGCCCGTCCGTTCGGCTGGGGGCCTGCGGCTCGCCGCCGGTCCGTGGGGCCTTTGGCCACTGGCAGGCTCCCCGCCGGCGTCGGCACGCTCGTGGTGATGCACCGAAGGTCGTGACTTCCGTGGTTCGTGCGATGGTTCCTCCGCCGACTGCGCCGGCACTGGACCGGGCACTCGACACCCTGGCGGGTAGCAAGGACGTCTGGGCGTGCCTGTCGGTCACGGACAAGATCGCCTACCTGGAGCAGGTGCGCCGACGAGTGCTGGTCGAGATGGACCGGTGGGTCGCGCTCGAACTGGACGCGAAGCGGATCCCGCCGTCCTCGCCGTGGGCGGGACCTGAGTGGGGCATCGGGCCGTGGTACCTGCTGGTCGCGGTGGTGGCCCTCCGTGACACCCTGGCAGCCGTGGCGCGGGGTCAGGTGCCCAGCACCGAGATCCATCGGCGCGGCGACGGCCGCACGGTGGCCACGGTGTTCCCGAGCTCCCCACTGGAGCGCGCGCTCTACACCCCGCTCACCGCGCAGGTGTGGATGCAGCCGGGCGTCAGCCCCTCGGCGCTGCCGGAGACGATGGGGGCCTTCTACCGCCAGGCGCACCCCGACGGGAAGGTCGCCCTGGTCCTCGGGGCCGGGAACGCGGTCGTGCTCGCACTCCTCGACGTGCTCCACAAGCTGTATGCCGAGGGGCAGGTCGCGCTGTTGAAGACCAACCCGGTCGTCGACCACCTCACGCCCGTGGTCGAGCGCATCCTGTCGCCGCTGGTCGACGATGGGTTCGTGCGGATGGTCACCGGCGACGCGGCGGTGGGGGCGTACCTCGTGGCGCACCCCACGGTGGACGAGATCCACCTCACCGGTGGGTTGGCGACCCACGACGCGATCGTGTTCGGCCCCGGCGCGGAGGGAGAGCGTCGGCGGGCTGCCCACCGCCCGAGCACGGCCAAGCGGGTGACCAGCGAGCTCGGCGGGGTCAGCCCGGTCATCGTCCTGCCCGGTCCGTGGTCGGCGGCGGACCTGCGGGCCCAGGCCGAGAAGATCGTCGCGATGAAGATGAACAACTGCGGCCACAACTGCATGGCGGCGCAGGTCCTGGTCCTGCCGGCCGGCTGGCCGCAGGGGCCGCAGCTGCTGACCGAGATCGAGCGTCACCTGCGGCTGCTGCGTCCGCGCCGCGCCTTCTACCCCGGCGCCGAGCAGCGACAGCGCCACCTGGTCGAAGCGCATCCGGATGCGATCGAGATCGCCAGCGCGAACGTGCCGTGGACGATGATCTGGGGGCTCGACCCGGAGGACGAGGACGAGCTTGCCTTCACCCGCGAGACCTTCGGTCCGGTCCTGGCCCAGACCACCCTGCCGGCGCCGGACCTCCCGGCCTACCTGCGAGCTGCGGTCGACTTCGCGAACCACCGGCTGTTCGGGACCCTGGCTGCGACCCTGCTGGTCCATCCATCGACGCAGCACGAGCTCGGGCAGGAACTCGACGTCGCACTGGAGCGGCTCGAGTACGGCACGGTCGGGGTCAACGAGTGGCCCGGGATGGCCAGCTTCCTGCCCCAGTGTCCCTGGGGTGGCGCGCCGGGCCGACCGCTCGAGAACGTCCAGAGCGGGCGCGGCTTCGTCCACAACGCGCTGCTGTTCGCGTGTCCCGAGAAGACGATCATCCGCAGCAGCTTCCATCCGGCCCCCCGAGCATGGCGGCACGGTCAGCTCCAGCTGCTGGCCCACCCGCTCTACTCGGCCAACCATCCCTTCGGCCCCGTTGCGGGACGCCGGCTGACCCGGTTGGGTGGCAACCCGCGCTGGCGCCACGTGCCCGGGGTCCTGGCCGCGCTGGCTCGGGGTGCCTAGCCGTGCCCGCCGCGTGGCGATGCGGCGGTGCGTGCGTCGAGGGGCGGCCGGTCGGCGCTGGTGCGTGGTGCGCGCTGCTCGATGGCGGGCCGCGCCGGTTCGTAGGTGTGCAGCGAGAAGGCCACGGTGGCGCCCGGCCCTGGCTCGATGCGGATGACGCCGTCGTGGGCCTCGATCAGCTGCCGGGCGATGGCCAGGCCGAGCCCGGCGCCGCCGCCGCGACGCTCGCGGGCCTCGTCGGCGCGGGAGAACCGTTCGAAGGCCTGGCCGATGAACTCGGGTGGGAACCCGGGGCCGTCGTTGTGCACCCGCACGGTCCCACGTCCGTCGGCGCCCGTGACGGCCACCTCGACGGTGCTGCCGGGTGTGGTGTGTCGGATGGCGTTGTCGAGCAGGTTGCGCAGCACCCGGTCCAGCGCCTTGGTGTCCGCGACCACCGGGACCGCGCCGTCGAGGTGGGCTGCCACCTCGACCTGGTGTTTGGCCGCCAGCGGTGCGACGGCCTCGACCGCTCCGTCGACGAGCTCACCGAGGTCGATCGGGAGCCGGTCGAGGGGCAGCTCCCCGGCATCGAGTCGGGCGAGGACGAACAGATCGTCGACCATGCTGCCGAACAGGGCGACGTCCCCGGCCATCGACCGCAGGTAGCGCTGCGGGTCGGGGGCGACACCGTCCTCGAGCGCCTCGATGGCGGCCTGCAGGCTGGCCAGCGGGGTACGCAGATCGTGGCCGACGGACGTCAGCAGGCGGCGCCGGGCCGACTCGCCCCGGACGCGCTGCTCCTCCAGGGACGCGAGCTGGGCGACCATCCGGTCCAGCGAGCGCGCCAGCTCCCCGACCTCGTCGTTGCGGACGATCCCGGTGCGCACCTCGAGGTCACCGTCGGCGACCTGCTCGGCGGCATCGGCCAGCCGCCGCAGGTCGCTGGTGAGTGGGCCGCTCACGGCCACGGCCAGCATCACCCCGAGGCCGGCGCCGAGCACCAAGGCGGCCAGTACCAGCCTGAGCTCCGCCGGCGCGAGCAGCATCGCGCTGGTCGACGCCGCCACGACGGCGCTGGCGACCACGATGGCCGCGATGGCGACCACCAGGATCGTCCACCGCAGCGACGGCAGACGCCGGTGTACCCGGGTCAGCCCCCATCCGAGTGCCGCCGCCGCGAACACGGACCCGGCGAGGACCGCCGAGAGCGAGCCGCGTGACGCCGGGCTTGCGGCCAGCACGGCCTCGGACGCGACCAGCACCACCACGAGCAGTGTGGCCACCGCGACGACCGCGCCGAGCGCCCGGGCGGTCACGGCTCGAACCGGTAGCCGACGCCCCGGACGGTCACGAGCCGCTCGGGGCGAGCCGGGTCATGCTCGAGCTTCTGACGCAGGTGCCCGATGTGCACCGTGACCGTGGCGGGATCCTGCCAGTCCGGCGAGGAGTCCCACACCTGCTGGAGCAGCTGCGCCCGGGTGAAGACCTGCCGTGGGGCGCGCGCGAGGAAGGCCAGCAGGTCGAACTCCTTGCGGGTCAGCTCGATGGTCCGGCCCTCGCGGCGGACTTCGCGGGCGGTCTCGTCGATCTCGAACCCGTCGAAGCGCAGCACGCCGTGGTTGGTCGGGGTGCCCACCCGGCGCAGCACGGAGGTGACCCGGGCGACGAGCTCCCGCGGGGAGAACGGCTTCACGACGTAGTCGTCGGCACCGAGCTGCAAGCCGCGGATCCGGTCCTCCTCCTCTCCGCGTGCGGTCAGCACGATGACCGGGGTCGCACGCTCGCGACGCAGCTCGGTGAGCACGCTCAGCCCGTCGACGTGGGGCAGCATGAGGTCGAGCACGATCAGATCGAAGTCGCCCGCCGCCAGTACCTGGAGGGCCGCGGCGCCGTCGGGCACGACGGTGACGGTGTGGCCGTCCTGCTCGAGGTAGCGGGTGACGACCTCGCGGACCATCGGCTCATCGTCGACCACGAGCAGCCTCGCGGGCGGTGCCGCCGTGGCCGGCGGTCCGTTCGGCACGTCGTGGAGGGTCATGAGGTCAACGAGCGTACGTGCCCTGCCCCGGGAGGATCGGCCCAACCCTGGAGTTTCTCGGGACTTTCGCAGAGTTTTGGCGGAACCTGTGGCGCGAGTGGGTTACTCACGGAGGCAACCTGCCGCACGTGCGCCCGCTCGCGCCGACGACCCGGATCGACAGAGGATCTCATGGACACCCAGACCCCCTCCCGCAGCCTCGTGGAGCGCCTCCGCGCCCGGCCTCTCCTGACCGGCGGCGTGGCGGTCGCCCTGCTGGCGGTCCTCGCCGTGGTGGTGTTCTGGTTCGAGCCCCAGGCCCTGTTCATCGACGACGTGGTCGACGAGGCGTTCCCCACCGTCGAGTCTGAGGACGAGGAAGCCACCGGCGACGCCGAAAGGACGGCTGCGTCGGCCGACGCGGGGGAGGGAGAGACGGCCGATCCGGCCGAGGAGGTCGATGCCTCAGGAGACAGCGAGGCGGCCGCTGGCGCCGAGGACGCCACCGGCACCGAGGACGAGACCTCGGACGACGACACGGGGGCCGACGGGGGTGGCGACGGTGCGGAGACCGAGGACGGCGACGACGCGGCAGCGCCGGAGGAGCCGACCGGACCCCTCGCGCTCGCCGTCGGGAGCTTCGAGGGCCGCAACGACTACGCGGTCAGTGGCCAGGCCACCTACTACGAGCTGGAGGACGGCACCCGCACGCTCAGGTTCGAGGAGTTCGAGGCCGACAACGGCCCCGACCTCTACGTCTACCTGACCTCGGCCAGCAGCGCGGACCCCGATGCGGCCATCGACGCTGACGCCATCGACCTCGGCGTGCTCAAGGGCAACATCGGCGACCAGAACTACGAGCTGCCCGCCGACGTGGACCTCGACCGCTACGACACCGTCGTGATCTGGTGCCTGCGCTTCAACGTCGGGTTCGGCGCCGCCGACCTCGTCGCGCCCTGAGCTTCCCTGCCGGTGGGGCGGGCCGCCGTCCCACCGGCTCACTGGGCGCGGCCGGCGGGGTCCCTGCATCCGGGGCGTGCCGTGGCCGCGCCTGGGCTGACCGGCGTGTCGCTGGGTCGGGCCACCGCCCACCTTGGGTGGTCGGTGCGGCACCGGGCCCGGTCGGTGTAGCCAGCCTTGTCCAAGACGTTCTCTGCGCTTGTCGGTGAGCTCATCCGGGGTCGGGACGGTGGTGACATCCCGACGACAGGAGATCGTGTGAGTATGCGACACACGTTGCTGTGCACAGCCATCGCCGCACTGACCCTCAGCGCTACCGCCCCGGCGGCGCTGGCGGCCGACCCCGCAGAGCGCAAGGGCCCGCCGCTGCGCACCTACGAGGTCACCATCGACAACCTCACCGACGGCCAGTGGTTCACCCCCGCGTTGGCCGCCACCCACCGCAGGTCGACCGACGTGTTCGACGTCGGTGCACCCGCCAGTGTCGGGGTGCAGGAGATCGCCGAGAACGGCAACCTCGCCCCTCTGCACTCGGCGCTGTCGGCGGACCGCCACGTTTCGGACGTCGTCGTCGCCACCTCGCCGAGCGGGCCGCCTCCCATCGCGCCGGGCGCGAGCCTCACCTTCGAGATCACCGCAGAGCCCGGCGCGCAGGTGCTGTCCTGGGTCTCGATGCTCATCTGCACCAACGACGGGTTCACCGGCCTCGACGCGCTCCGGCTGCCGCAGGCGGTCGGCGAGAGTGTGCGCGTCGACACGGCGGCCTACGACGCCGGCACCGAGGTGAACAC
>CAYXJD010000021.1:0-21320 GCA_964465225.1 uncultured Actinomycetota bacterium | reverse complement strand
CCCCCGACCTCCTCGGTGTAAACGAGGCGCTCTTGCCATCTGAGCTACCCGCCCGGGGTTTCGTGGCAGCTCCGCCCCGGAGACGGGCCGAGGGTAGCCGCGTGCTGCCTACGCTCGGGGAGCAGGCATCGAGCTGCGCGCAGGAGGAGGTTGACGATGGCGGACACGGTGGCTGACTGGATGTGTGTGGTGCACGAGCTCTATCCACCGGCACAAGCAGCCAGCTGGGACAACGTCGGGCTCCAGGTCGGTGCTCCCGACTGGCCGGTGGAGCGGGTCCTGGTGACCCTCGACGTCACCGAGCCGGTGCTGGAGGAGGCCGGCGAGGTGGCACACACCCTGGTGCTGGCCCACCACCCGCTGCTGTTCAGGCCCCTGGTACGGCTCACCCCCGAGACCGCTGCAGGCCGGTTGGCGCTACGGGCGGCCACGCAGCGGATCGCCGTGGCGGCGGCGCACACCAACCTCGACGTGACCGACGACGGGTCGGGCACCAACGATCCACTGGTGGCGCTGCTGGGGTTGACCGAGGTGCGTCCGGTCACGAACGGACTCCGCGAGGGGGGCCGGCTCAAACTGGTCGCCTTCGTCCCGCCGGAGGCCCTGGAGACGGTCCTGGACGCGCTCAGCGCTGCCGGGGCGGGTCGGATCGGCGACTACGAACGGTGCTCCTTCCGTGTCGAGGGAACCGGCACGTTCCGACCGTTGCCGGGCACCGACCCCTACTCCGGCTCCGGGGTCGGGCGTGACGCCAGCGAGCGGGAGTTGCGCCTCGAGGTGGAGCTGCCCCGGTCCCGCGCGGGCGCGGTGGTCGGCGCTCTCCTCGAGACCCACCCCTACGACGAGGTGGCCTACGACCTGTTCCCGCTCCTGGACGGCGCCACCACCGGCTTCGGGCGCGTCGGCCTCCTGCCGGCGGCGCTGCGACTCGAGGACCTGGCGGCACGTATCCGGTCCGGGTTACCGGCGCCACACCTGAGGTTCGCCGGTGACCCGGATCGGGAGGTGGAGCGCGTGGCGATCGTCGGGGGCGCGGGCGACTCGCTGCTGGAGGCGGCGCGGGCGAGCGGCGCGGACGTCTACGTGACGGGGGACCTGCGCCATCACGTGACGCTCGATGCCTTGAGCCTCGGACTGCAGCTGATCGACGCCGGCCACCACGCCACGGAGGTCGCTGCGATGCCAGTGTTCGAACGGCGGGTCGCAACTTCCGCTCGGACGGTAGGACTGGGGGCACCGGTGGTAGCTTCCACTACCCCGACCGTTCCCTGGAGGTGAACGTGGCCGAGCCCACGAGCGCGGAGCTCGATCTGCTGCTCGAACTGCAGGCGACGGATCACCGCGTACGCAAGCTCCGGCACCAACTGGACGCTCTCCCCGAGCAGCAGCAGCTCGAATCGACGCTGGCACGGGCCGGTGAGCTGGACCGTCAGCATGACGACGTGCGGGTGGAGTTGGAGCGGGCGTCGTCACGGCAGCGCCAGCTCGAGCGTGAGGTCGAGGTGCTCTCCGAGCGGCGCGACGCCGAACGTGCCCGACTCTACGACGGCACCGTGGTCAACGCCCGTGAGATGAAGGCCGTCGAAGCCGAGATCGAGACCACGGTCCGGCGGATCGACGAGCACGAGGAACTCCTGCTCGAGGTGCTCGAGCAGGTCGAGGCGCTGGAGACCACGGCCGCGACGCTCGTGGCCGAAGGTGAGTCGACCCGAGCGCGGGCCAGTGAGCTGGAGCGTGCCCGTGACGAAGCAGCGATGCACCTGCTGGCTGAACTCGGAGAGCTCGAGGCGCAGCGCGATCGCAAGGCGGCCGGGCTCCCGGAGGGACTCCTGCGGCAGTACGAGGAGACGGCGGAGCGCGCCGGCGGTACCGGGGTGGGCAAGCTGATCGACAACTCGTGCACCGCCTGTCGGTTGACCATGTCCCGAGCGGACATCGGCGACCTGTTGGCTGGTCCGCCGCTGACCAGATGTCCCCAGTGCCGTCGGCTCCTGGTGGTGCCGGAGTGATCGAGGTCCACGGGCCCGACGGTCGGGTGTGGCGGATCGCGCGGCGGCCGGACAGGCCGGGTGTGACCGGCTACCTGTTGCCCGGGGCGTGGCGGATCGATGCGGTCACCGCCGACGAGCGACGCCGGTGGCTGTCGGCGGGGGTGCTGGCTTCGGGCGGGCTCAGGGACGACGTCGCGTTGGCGCTGCGGACGGGTTCGGAAGGCCCTCCGGGCGAGGTGGCCGTGACCAACGACGACACCGGGTCGGGTGGACGGGCCCGGCCCGGCGACCAGGGTCGCTCCGACGGGGTCAGCTGACCCCGCCGTCGGCCGAACCGATCTTGTCCAGACCGGCGACCTTGGCCTGCTCCTTGGCACGGTCGGCTGCCCGGAGGACGGCCACCTCGTCGGCACCGTCATCGGGGAAGCGGGCGATCCCGTAGGCGGCGTGGACCTCGAAGCTTTCACCGTCGGGCAGGACCACCTGCTCGTCGTGGAGACGCCGGATGATCCCGTCGATGACGGTGCGGGTGCGATCCTGCCCCTCGTCGACGAAGGCGACCGCCATCTCGTCGCTGCCCAACCGGGAGGCCAGCACGTCGGTGCCGGCCTCGCGGCGGAGCACGTGGGCTAGAGCACGCATGGCCTCGGTGCCCGTGGGGTGGCCGTAGCGCTCGTTCAGCGCCCGCATCCCTCGGATGTCGGCGAGCAGGATCGTGAAGGGACGCTCCGCGGACCGCAGCGTCGCCAACTCGGCGTAGAAGGCCCGGACGTTGAGGAGCCCGGTGACGGGGTCCTCGCTCACCGCCCGGTGCATGGCGGTGTCACGTTGCCGTTCCGAGAGTTGGGTGGCCATCCCGACCAACGCCAGCCCCGGGAGGACGATCGTGCGCACCAAGAGACCGGGGACCTCGGCCGCGGTCGGACCGAGCCACAGATCGACACCGAGGTGGGCGGCCGCCGCGATCGTGGAGACGACGATGGGGGAGCGGCGCCCGCCCGCCAGTCCCGCCAGCACCGCGATGGGGACGGCGGCCCAGGCGATCGTGGGATCACGCAGCGTCAGGTGCAGGATCACGACCAGCGTCAGCGCCACGCCCAGCACGGTGAAGCGCACTGGACGTCGGTCCAGCGGACCGGCGGCGGAGAGCAGCAGGCCGCGCGCGCGGGATGACAGGGTTGGACGGGACACGGTCGAGCGGCTCCTTCAGCCCAGGAGTCCGGCGAGCAGGCGGACGACGGCGTTCGGGTCGGCGACCCGGTCGGTGGCGGCGGTTGGGCGGGCGGTCTCGGCGACCAGGACGGCACGCCCCCCGAGGGAGCGTGCCACCTCGAAGGCATCCTCGTCGGTCACATCGTCGCCGATGACCAGTGGGAGGAGCTCGGGTGTGCGCTGGGCGATGCGCGTGAGCGCTCGGCCCTTGTTGGCACCTGATGGTCGCAGCTCGAGGACCGCCTTGCCCGCGAGGACCTCGAACCCGGGTGGCTCGCTGGCGTGGTGTTCGAGGAGCGCCTCCACGCGCGGACCGTGGGTCTGGACGCTGTTCGGGTCAGCCAGCCGGTGGTGGACGGCCAGCGATGCCTGCTTGCGCTCGACCAGCCATCCGGCCTCCTCGTCGACCAGGTTGCGGACGACGTGTTCCGCGCGGTCCAAGGTCGCACCCACGGTGTCAGGGTCGACCAGCGGATCGTCGGAGCCGTCGGCCAGCAAGAGCTCCGCCCCATGGCCACCGGCGTAGGCCGCTGTCAGGCCGTCCAGCCGTCGGCGCACGTCCGCGATGGGCCGCCCCGAGAGCACCGCGACCGCCGTCCTGGCGCTCAGCGCGCGCAGGGTGTCCACGGCGCCCGGCGCCGGGCTCGCCAGATCCGGATGATCGACGATCGGGGCCAGCGTGCCGTCGAAGTCCAGCACGACCAGCCAGCGGTCGAGTGGTCGCAGCCCGACGCCGAGCTGGTCCGGGTCAGCGAGGTCGGGCCCGTCGGCCAGGACGCCGGTCGGCTGAGCGGACGGTTGGCCGGATGACTGGTCGGACGACTGGTCAGACACGGTCATGGTCCGTGGCTACCCGGAGCGATGCCGGCCAGCTCGTCACCGACCCACCGGTAGACATCGGCATCGCGTACGACCTCTGCCATCCGCGCTATGCGGCCTCGACGGTCATCCCGGGAGAGCTCCATGGCGGACTCCATCAGGTAGCTCTGCCCTTCCACGTCGAAGGGGTTCGTGCGGACCGCGTCGTCCCCGAACTCCGAGGCGGTGCCGCAGAACTCGCTGAGCAGGAGGACCCCGTCCCCACCGGCGGCGGACTGCACGGTCACGAACTCCTTGGCGACGAGGTTCATCCCATCCTTGAGGGGCGTGACAGCCATCATGTCAGCCAGACGGTAGTACGCCGCAAGTGCCGGACGGGGGACGCCGCGGTAGAGGTAGTGGACCGGCACGTCCTTGCCCGGCTCGGTGAAGCGGCCGTTGATGCGTCCCACCTCGGTCTCCACCGAGGTCCGCAGCTGCTGGTACTCCTCGACGTCGTCACGCGAGGGCACGGCGATCTGGACGAAGGCGAACCTGCCCCTGAGGTCCGGGCGACGCTCGAGCAGCAGCTCCAGCGACTGCAGCCGGTGCCGGATGCCCTTGGTGTAGTCCAACCGGTCGACACCGAGCAGCACCGTACGCCCATCGAACTGCTGCTGGAGGTCGGCGAGCTCCCGCTCGGTCTCCTGGCTCTGCGCCAGCGAGGTGAACTCCTGCACGTCGATCGAGATCGGGTGGGCCACAGCTTTGACCTGGCGACCGTCGGGCAGGATCAGCGTGTCGCCGAGCGCCGTGACGCCGTTGTAGAGGTGCTGGACGGAACGCACGAAGTTGTCCCGGTACCGGGTGGTGTGGAACCCGATGGCGTCTGCGGCGAGCAGGCCGTGGAGCAGCTGGTCCCGCCAGGGCAGCCTCGCGAACAGTTCCGGCGGCGGGAAGGGGGTGTGGAGGAAGAACCCGATCGGCGAATCGGGTGCGAGCGCCCGCACGAGCTCGGGCTGGAGCATGAGGTGGTAGTCCTGGATCCAGACCAGGGGGGCGGGATCGGCGCCGGCGACCACGTCGGCCAGCATCGTCGCGAAACGCCGGTTGACCTCCTCGTAGGTGCGCCACCAGCCGCGGTCGATGATCGGCTCCTCCACCAGATCGTGGAACAGCGGCCACAGCGTCCGGTTCGCGAAGCCGTAGTAGTACCCGTCGACCTCTTCCTCGGTCAGGCCCACGGCGTGCAGGTCGCAGTTGAGTCCCTCGACCCGGCTGGGGACGCCGTCGGGGTCGTCGTCCCAGCCGATCCAGGCCCCGCCGACCTGCTCGATCACGGGTCGCAGCGCGGTCACGAGGCCACCTGAGGACGGATGCCATCCGTCCTCGCCACGCGACACGGGCAGGCGGTTGGCCACGATCACGAGTGGTCGGTCGGGCAGTTCCACAGCGGACTCCTCGTCGATCTGACAGCCTACTGAGCACCCCGGTCGGAGCCGGCGTCCTTCGGTCAGGCGCGCACCGTCGGATCCAGCGTCGAGGCGATGTGTTCCTGCAGCCGCGCCTGCAGGCGTGCGGTCACCGGTCCGGGTGCCGGCACTTCGACCCGCTGGCCGTCCGGCAGGTGCAGCGCGTGGACCGGAAGGCCCGGACGCGTCGCGGAGAGCACCATGAGCTCATCGGCGGCCAGGAGTTGCTCGAGGCCAGGGGTGGTCGGGGTGACCTCGACGAGCTGCTGCAGGACCGCGACCGACACCGAGGAGAGGATCGGCAGGCGACGGGGGTCAGGCGTGGAGCAGGTGCCGTCATGGACCAGCACCAGGGCGCCGGTCGGTAGTTCGTGGACGATGTCGTGATCGATGATCAGTGCATCGTCGGCCCCGAGCGCCCGCGCCTGTCTGACGGCCCACTGGTTGGCGGCGTAGGACAGCGTCTTCACCCCGGAGATGGCGGTCCGCCAGGGGGCTTCGACGATGCCGAGCGCGATGCTGGCTGGCCACACGCTGGGGCCGATGATCCCACGGGTCACCCCGCCACGGGTCGTGATGACCCGGACCGCGCCGTCGCGCCCGCCCCAGGCGGCCAGCAGGTCGGCGATGGCGCGTCGGAGCGTGTCCTCGTCCAGCGCCAACTCGAGGGCCGCGGCGGAGCGGTGCATCCTGGCCAGGTGGAGCTCGAGCGCGTGGGTGCGCCCGCTGCGCACCAGCATCGCCTCGAAGACCGCGTCACCGCGCAGGAAGCCATCGTCGGACAGCGGGACGGTCGCCTCGGTCGCTTCGAGCACACGACCATCGGCCCATGCCAGCGCGACGGGGCCGTCCGCGGCAGCGGAAGGCTCGGCGGAGGCCTCGGCAGCCATGGGTGAGGGCCGAGGTGCGGAGGTGTCCATGGGGCAAGCCTGCCACAACCGACGCCCGGTGCGGGGGGATCGTCGGCTCCAGAGAGCCGCCGGGGCTGCCCCAGCGGGCGCGGTGACGTACCCTTGGCCTGCTGGGGGAGTCGGCCAGGCGGCCGCGCTCGTCGTCGGGTGACCGGCGGCGGGTGAGGAAAGTCCGGACTCCGCAGGGCAGGGTGCTGGGTAACGCCCAGGCGTGGTGACACGTGGCAAGCGCAACAGAGAGCAGACCGCCGGCAGGCCATGCCCGCCGGTAAGGGTGAAACGGTGAGGTAAGAGCTCACCAGCGCGGCGGGTGACCGTCGCGGCTAGGTATGCCCCACCCGGAGCAAGGCCGAGCAGGGATCACGGTGGCCCGCCGAGATGGTCCCGGGTAGGCCGCGCGAGGCGTCGGGTGACCGACGTCCCAGAGAGATGGTCGCCACCCGTGGCCGGGCAACCGGCCCCGGGGACAGGATCCGGCTTATCGGCCGACTCCTCCCAGTTCCACCAGCCACGGACCAGCCGCGGACCAGCCACGGACCAGCCGCGGGACAGCGGTCCGTCCGGTCGGGTCGATGGTCCGGTGCGAGGCGACGCAGCACGTAGGGTGCACGCATGGACCAACTCCAGGTACGCAAAGCCGAGCCCGCCGATGCCGCCGCCATCGCGCGGCTGTTGCGGCAACTCGGCCACGAGCTCCCCGACGACGAGAGTGCGGCACGTCTGCGCTGGTTCAGCCGCTCCGGTGCCGATCACCTGCTGGTCGCCGTGGGCGGGGTGGAGGCCGTGGGGCTGTTGGCGCTGACCGTGGTCCCGCGGATCACACACGACGCTCCCTTCGGCCGCATCACCTTCCTCGGGGTCCCCGACGGCGAGGAGCAGGACTGGATCCAGCGCGCCCTGGTCGGTGAGGCCGAGCGACTGTCCCGTCGCCACCAGTGCAGCGCCATGGAGGTCATGACGACCGACGCCCCGGACCAGGGGGACGGCGTCCTCGGCGCACTCGGCTACCACACCGACACCAACCACCGCATCCGCTGCGTGAAGGCGCTGGCCCCACCGAAGACGGTGCGCATCTGAGGGCAGCGGCTTCACGCCACTGTCTGGTCGGCGCCACGGGTACGGTCTGCGTCGCTGTGTGCGTGCCCCGACCCCGACGAGGACCGCGTGCCTGATCCGGCTGCCCCGCGTGCCCGACACGACGGCTCGCCCTTCCTGGCCGCCTGCCGGGGTGTCGCGCATGACACCGTGCCCGTCTGGTTCATGCGTCAGGCGGGTCGCGCGCTGGCTGAGTACCGAGCGATCCGTGCCCGGCACAGCTTCGAGGAGGTCGTGCACACCCCCGAACTGGCGGCCGAGGTCACCCTCCAGCCGGTCCGTCGCTACGGGGTCGATGCCGCGGTGCTGTTCTCCGACATCGTGACCCCGATCCAGGCGATCGGGCTCGGGGTGACCATCCAGCCGGGCGTCGGTCCGGTCGTCGAACAGCCGCTGCGCACGGTCGAGGACCTCGCACGGCTGCGTCGCCTGGATGCTGAGGAGGACCTCGGCCACGTGCTCGACACCGTGTCGCTGCTGGTGGACGAGCTGGACGTGCCGCTGATCGGGTTCGCCGGTGCGCCCTTCACCCTGGCCAGCTACCTGATCGAGGGCGGGCCCTCCCGCTCGTACACGCGGACCAAGGCGTTGATGTTCACCGAGGAGCTGACCTGGCACCGCCTCCTCGACCGCCTGGCCTCGATCACCCTCGAGAGCCTGAGGGGCCAGGTCGCCCGCGGTGCCAGCGCGGTCCAGCTGTTCGACTCCTGGGCCGGAGCGCTCGCGCCGCAGGATTACGAACGCTTCGTCCTCCCGCACAGCCGGAGGGTCCTGGAGGAGCTCGAGGGCATGGGCGTTCCGCGACTGCACTTCGGCGTCCACACCGGCGAGCTGCTGCCGTTGATGGCCGCAGCGGGCGCGGATGTGGTCGGCGTCGACTGGCGCACGCCCCTGGACGAGGCCCGGCAGCGGGTCCCCGAAGGCGTCGGACTCCAGGGCAACCTCGAGCCGGCGGTCTGCCTGGGGCCCTTCGAGCAGGTCGCCGAGCGTGCCCGCGATGTCCTGGCGCGTGCCGGCGGCAGGGTGGACCACGTGTTCAACCTCGGCCACGGTGTGCTGCCCGACAGCGATCCGGGGGTCCTGGCCGACCTCGTCGCGCTCGTGCACGCCGAGGGCCGGGTCACCACGGTTGGTCCTGCCGATGAGGTGCCCGCCGGTCCGCCCGGCGTCGCCGGCGAGCCTCCCCTGATGGAGCCCACCGATGGCTGAGGAGCTGGTGATCGCCCTGCTCGGCGGGCGCGGGCTCGAGCGGGCGCTGTCGGAGCGCACGGGTGTCCCCGTGATCGCCACCACCGCCGACGACCACCTCGACGTGGCCCAGCGCCTGGGCCTGGACGGCGCGCTGGTCGTCGGGTTGTCGGTGGTGCCCTGGCCCCACGAGGTCGACCTGCATGCCCAGGGCTCGGCGAGCCTGCCGGCCTACACCGGGGTGGTGTCGTGGCACGCGCTACCGGCCCTGGCCGACGCCCTGGCCAGTGCGATCGCACCCGGTGCCCGCGGTGGCGCCCACGTGATGCTGACCGCCCCGGATCCCGGACCCGACACCGACCCGGCCGATGTCGTGTTCCTGCGCGAGGTGGCCGAGGCGGTGGCCGACCGCGTCGAGCTGTCCTCCCGTTCGATCGCCTGGCGCGGGACGACCCGCACCCCCACCGCAGCCGATGCCTTACGGTCCGTCGTGGAGGTCCACGGACACCCGGACATCGTGGAGTGTCCGGTCGCTCCGGGTACCGGCGGCGACCCGGCGCTGCTCGCACTCGCCGAGGAGCTCGGTTGTCGGCTCACCACCGTCGATCTGGGGCGCGCGACGCTGCTCGATCTGCTCACCGAGGTGGTGCTGACCGTCGCCGGCCACGAACTCGATGATGGCTCGGACGAGGTCGACGGCGGCGATGGAGAGGACGAGCCGGAGCCGGATCGGTGACGGCGCCGCGCGTCGCGATCGTCGGTGGCGGGCTGACGGGCCTGGCCGCGGCGTGGCATCTGCGCGAGGACGCCGACGTCGTCCTCCACGAGGCGTCCCCGCGGCTCGGCGGCCAGGTCCGAACGATCGATCTCGCCGACGGGCCCCTGGACGTCGGAGCCGACGCGTTCCTGGCCCGCCAGGCCGCTGGCCCGGAGCTGCTGTCGGCGTTGGGTTTCGGGGCCGAGGATCTGGTCCATCCGGCGGCCGGCGCGGTGCAGCTGTGGTTCGGCGACCGCCTGCGACGCCTGCCGGCCAGGACGGTCTTCGGGGTCCCCACCGACCTACGGGCACTGGCGGCCAGTGGGGTGCTCGGTCCCGCCGATCTGGCCTTCGTCGCCTCCGAGCCCCTCCGCCCACGGCGGTCGGTCCCCGGGGATCGCAGCGTCGCCGACCTGGTGGGAGAGCGGTTCGGTGCCCGCGTCGTCGAACGGCTGGTCGAGCCGCTCCTCGGTGGGGTGTACGCGGGTGACGCCCGACAGCTCTCCGCCCAGGCGACCCTGCCGCCGGTCTGGGCCGCCGCCCAGCAGCACCGCTCCCTGCTGCGTGGCCTCGCGGCTTGGCGTGCCGGAACCGCCGGTGATGATCGGCCGGTCTTCGTGACCGTCCGCGGTGGCCTTCGGCGGGTCGTGGAACGGCTGGCCGGTGAGCTCGGGAGCCGGGTACGGACTTCCAGCCCGGTACGCGCGGTCACCAGCGGGCCGCAGGGCCCGGTCCTGCACCTCGGTGACCGGACCGAGCAGATGGACGCTGTGGTGCTCGCGGTCCCGTCCGCGGACGCGGCGCGGTTGGTGGCGACGGGGTGGCCCCAGGCTGCGCGCGAACTCGCCGGCATCCGCACGGCGTCGGTGGCCGTCGTGGCACTGGCCTACGACCGTGGCGATGCGGCCTGCCTGCCGGCAGCCACTGGCGTGCTGGTGCCCCGGGGGGAGGGTCGCCTCGTCAAGGCCGTGACGTTGAGTACGAACAAGTGGCCGCACCTGGCCGGCCGGGACCGCATCGTGCTGCGCGCCTCCGTGGGGCGCATCGACGACGACCGCGTCCGAGCCCTGGCCGACGACGAGCTCAGGGTGAGGGTGGACGCAGAGGTCCGGGCCGCGCTCTCGCTCATCGGCCCCGCCCGTGAACACGCGGTGCTGCGCTGGCCCGATGCCCTCCCACAGTACGAGGTCGGGCACCACGCCAAGCTCGATCGGATCCGCCACCTGCTGGAGCAGGGCCCGGCTGGCCTCCACCTCGGCGGTGCGAGCTTCGACGGCGTCGGCCTGTCGTCCCGGGCCGCGGACGCCGCCCGGCTCGCCGACGACGTGCGGTGGCAACTGCGCGCTGGGGCTACCGACGCGACGCCGAGGACCGGGTCGTGAACGGACCGGGAACCGTGTTGCTGGTCCGGCACGCCTGGGCGGGTGAGCGTGGCGCCGTCCCCGATGATCGCACCCGGCCGCTGGACGAACGGGGTCGACGACAGGCCGCAGGGCTGCACGCTCGTCTCGATGCCGGCCTGCAGGCCCACGGCCACGGCCGCCTCGGCGACCAGCGGGGTGCCCCCGTGCTGGTGTCCAGTCCGCTGGTGCGCTGCACCGCGACGCTCGCGCCGATGGCCTCCGCGCTCGGGGTGGAGGTGGCGACGGACGATCGACTGGCAGAGCTCGAGGTGCCGCTCGTGTCACGCGACGGCTGGCCCGATGCCGCCTACCTCGGTGCGCGTGCCCGGGCGGCCCTCGAGCAGGCCGCCGCGAGGACCCCGGCCGGAGGTGCCCTGGTGCTGTGCTCGCACGGGGAGCTCCTGCCGGCGTTGGTCGGAGTTCTGGCCGGCCGCAGCGAGTTGACGACGCCGGTCGCCATCGACCTCACGGCCAAGCGGCTCCCGAAGGGCGGGGCCTGGCTGCTGGGCGCTGGTGGCGGTGATGGCACGCCGACGGCGCCGTGGACCATCGTGGAGTTGGCACCACCGGGGTAGGGGACGCGCCGGTGCTCCAAGCTCGCTACCGGGGTCCGCTCAGGGCGAGGTGGCGGGCGTGAGCAGCTCCGGGCCGTCGTTGCGGACGTTGTTCACCCGGGTGCTGATCGGGGTCGCACGCAGCCGCGGCGGGGCGAGCGCCGCGACGGCGTCCACCAGGTGTGGAGCGGCGTCGGGGTCAGCGCCGGCCCAGTCGTCCCACAGGGTGCTCGGCAGGATGATCGGCATGCGATCGTGGAGGTCCGCGATGGCACCACGTGCCGGGCCGGTGACGATCGCCGTGGAGAAGATCGGTGCGGCGTCCTCGTCCTGCGGATCACGCCACGAGGTCCAGATGCCGGCGAAGACCAGTGGGGCGCCGTCGGGATCGGCGAGGTGGTAGGGCTGTTTCGGGCCGCCGTTGGGGTCCTCCTGCCACTCGTAGAACCCGTCGGCGGGGAGCAGGCAGCGGCGCTGGGCGAAGCTCCGGGCGAACATCCGTGAGCTGGCCACGGTCTCGATGCGGGCGTTGATGGGCTGGCGGCCGCCACGCGGGCTCTTGGCCCACGACGGCAGGAAGCCCCAGCGCAGCCGTCCGAGGCGGCGGGTCCCCGTCCGGTCGATCGCGGCGTAGATCTCCATGGAGGGCGCCACGTTGTAGCGCTCGGGGAGCGGGTCGGTCGCGACCTCGTCCACCCCGAGGTGGGCGACGAGGTCGTCCAGGCTGCTCAAGGAGAGGAAACGTCCGCACATGGCCTCGACACTAGCGGCCCGCATCCACCTCCCGGCGCGGGATGGGTGGCGTGTCGATCGCGACGGCGTACCGTTGTGGCCGACCGAACGGCCCACGCGGGTCGAGGTGCCGCCCCGCCGAGTGGCGGGGCCCGGAGCGCAAGGGAGCAGCTGTGCCGGCGGACGCACGCGACGCCGCTCGTCGCATCGTCGAGGAGGTCTTCGACGGCTCGGATCCCGTCGTGGTCGTCGACGCGCCGACGGCGCGAGGCTCCACGGCACCGACGGCGCCGACGGCGACCGGCTCCGAGCGCGAGAGGTCGCCAGCGCGCTCGCGCGCCCGCGACCTGGTCGCCGAGGTCTTCGGCCCGGCCGTGCCTCGGGGAGCAGAGGCCTCGGGGTCATCGTCTGCGGGGCCGCGCCGCAGCTCCTCCGAAGCGGCGTCGAGGCCGGCACCAGCCCGCGCGTCGGAGCCCGAGGTGCCGCGGTCCAAGGCACCGAGTGCCGCCGAGGTGGCGGGTCGGCGGATCGTGGCCGAGGCTGAAGCGGCACAGCGGGCCCGCGCGGCTGCGGAGGCCGAAGCGGCACAACAAGCCCGCGCCGCTGCGCAGGCCGCTGAACGGGCCGTCGCCGAGCGCGCCGCCGCGGAGGCAGAAGCCGCGGCGCAGCGGGAACGGGCGGTGCGCGCCCGCCAGCGGCGCCGTGAGCAGGCCGCGGCCGCCGCCGCGCCGGGCTCGACGACCGAGGCGAGCCCGGCTGGGCCGGCCGCTCCGGTCGAGTCACGTCCCGTGGCCGCGGAACCGCTTCCGCCCCCGGCGCCGGTCGCGGACCCGCACCCACCGCGGGCGCCGGCCGTGGCACCGCCGCCACCACCAGACGAGGAGGTGTTGTTCGTCCCGTCCGGCACCGAGGCCCCCTCGCCGGACGAGGGCGAGGTCCTCTTCGATGGGTCGCAGCGCGCCGAGGGCACCGGGTTGCCTCCCTCGACCGCAGCCGACGTCGACGGCCCTCCGCCGCCCCCGCGACAGCACCCGGCCGATCCCATCGGTCAGCTGCCGGTCCTCGAACCGGCCGAAGAGCTCCCCGAAGCTCGTCGGACGTCCGCCGAGCCGCCGGTCGCGCTGGAACCCGGCGATGACCTGCCGGCGCCGCAGTTGGCAGCACGGCTGGTCTCCGAGGTGCTCCACGAGCGAGACGACGGCACGCCGCCCACCGCCGAGGACGCCCCGGAACCGTCACCGGTCCGCACTGAGACCCAGGCGCTGCGGGCCGGCCGCTGGGTCCTGGTCACCGTGGTCGCGGCCGTCGCCCTGGCGCTGCTGTTCCCGCTGGCGGTACGGGCCGTGCTGGAGCTCGTCTCACTGTCGTGAGTGCCCGGGTCGTCACCCGGCCCACACGTCGGTGAACCATGGCAGCGGGTCGGGGATCGGCCCGTGGGTGGGGAAGTACCGCGGCGCGTCGGGTACCAGGTCGAGGGTCAGCACGTAGCCGGTACCACTCGGGAACCGCAGGTCCAGGTCCGGTCGGCGCTGGAAGCCGAGCCCGGTGTACAGCCGCTGCGCGCGGTCCATCCACGCCATGGTGACGATCGCCAGGCGCCGGCAGCGGTGCTCGGTGGCCAGGTCGATGCACGCAGCGACCAGTGCCCGTCCGACCCCGTGACCCTCGGCCTGCGGCGCGACGGCCAGCATGCGGAAGCTGGCGTCGCCCTCCGGCTCGGGCCGCCCCTCCCACTCCTGATCGCCCGGGAGCACGAAGGTGACGGTGCCGACCACCTCGCCGTCCAGTTCGGCCACCAGCAGCGTCGTGCAGCGGTCGACGCGTTGGAGCGGGTCGGCGAGGTGGTCGCGGTAGGGGCCGTCGATGCGTCCGTAGCGGTCGTAGCCCTCCAGGGTCAGCCGGCCGACGCGGGCCGCGTCATCGGGACGCAGCGGCCGGATCCGCACCCGGTCCTGCGGCGCGACGGGGTCGGGGTCGGGCAGCGCGGACATGGGGTCAGAGGGTACGCGCGATCAGTTGGCGCATGATCTCGTCGGTCCCTCCACCGATCGGGCCGAGGCGTGCGTCCCGCCAGGCTCGTTGGATCGGGTACGCCATCATGTACCCCGCCCCGCCGTGGATCTGGACCCCCTCGTCGGCGACCTCGAAGGCCAGCCGCTGCGTGACGAGCTTGGCCATCGCGGCGGTGCGGATCACCTCCGTCTGGTCGACCGCGCCGCGCTGCTCACGGATCACCAGCAGCCGCAGTCCCCGGTAGGTCAGCGCCCGGGCCGCCGTGATCCGGGTGGCCAGATCGGCGAACCGGTGCCGCCACACCTGGAAGGTGCCGACCGGGCGTCCGAAGACCTCCCGCTCGCGCCCGTGGGCGAGCGCGAGCTCGAGCGTGCGCTCGGCGGCGGCGACGGCCCCCAACGCCAGCACCAGCCGTTCCCACGCGAAGGCGGTGGTGATGTGGGCGAAGCCGCTGCCGATCGCGCCCAGCCGTCGGTCGTCGCCGATGCGCACCGCCTCGAAGGTGAGCTCGCCGGTGTGGGAGGTCGCCCATCCGAGCATCTCGAGCCGCCGCCGGGACAGCCCGGGGGTCTGACCGTCGACCACGAAGAGGGTGAGCTGCTGGTGCGGATCGTCGCCGGGCGCGCCATCGTCGACCGCAACCTTCGCGGCGACGACGAGGTGGTCCGCCCAGGGGCCGTTGGTGATGAACACCTTGGAACCGTCCAGCACCCAGCCATCACCGTCGCGGCGTGCGCGTGTGGCGATGCCGGCGACGTCGCTGCCAGCGGCGGGTTCGGTGATGGCCAGGGCACCGATGCGTTCACCGGCGATGAGCCCCGGCAGGAACCGCCGCCGCTGGTCGTCGGTGCCGGCGTTGCGCACGTAGGTCCCGGCCAGGTCCGTGGTGGCGCCGAGGTCGGCGGCCAGACCGCCGGACAGGCAGCGTGCCAGCTCCTCGACCCACACGGCCTGGGCGCGGACGTCGGGTCCTGAGCCGCCCACCTCGCGATCGAACCCGAGGCCGAGGAAACCGGCCTCGCCGACCTTGCGGAACACCTCCCGCGGGAAGTCCCCGGCGCGCTCCCAGCGCTCAACGTGGGGCGCCAGCTCGGCGGCGACGAACGCTCGCGCGCTCGCACGCAGGGCGTCGTGCTCCGGGGTGAACAGGGGCAAGGCCGGGGCCGGCGCGTCGGTGGGCACCTCGATCGGGCGCCGCATGCCGGAGCGGGACTCGAGGTGCCGGGAGATGATCTCGCGCTGGACCTCGTCGGCCCCGCCACCGATGCGGTTGAGGCGGGCATCCCGCCAGGCCCGGGCGACACCGAACTCCTCGGCGTAGCCGTACCCGCCGTGCAGCTGCAGGACCTCATCGGCGATCTCGAAGCTCAGCCGGGCTGCGGCCAGCTTGCACATCGCGATCTGCTCGCTGGGGTAGGCGCCGCGGTTCCATGCATCGCAGGTCTCGTAGACCAACGCCTGGACCGCCGCGATGCGGGTCGCGAGGTCGGCGAGCTTGTGTTGGGTCACCTGGAAGTCGGCGAGGCGGCGACCGAAGGCTTCGCGCTCACGGGTGTAGGCCAGGGCTCGCTCGAACAGGGCCTGCGCCGAGGCCACCGAGCCGACCGCAGCGATCAGCCGCTCGCCCTGGAGCTGCCACATGATCTGCTTGAAGCCCTGGTGGAGCTCGCCGAGCAGCGCCTCGGGACCGACGTGGACGCCGTCGAGGTGGAGCAGGGCGGTGTCCGAGGCCCGCATACCGACCTTGTCGAGCTTGGAGGCGACGGTGAAGCCGGGCAGGTCGGTGTCGACCAGGAACAGCGACAGCCCGCCCCAGGCGTCCTCGGGCGTCGCCTCGGCGGTCCGCGCGACCATGGTGACGAAGTCGGCCCGGACCCCGTTGGTGATGTAGGTCTTGGCGCCGTCGAGCACCCACCCGTCACCATGGGGGCGCGCGCTGGTCCGTACGGCCCGCACATCGGAGCCGGCGTCCGGCTCGCTGATCCCGATCGCCGCCACCTTCTCCCCGGTCAACGCCGGTGCGAGGTAGTCGCGGCGCTGCGCCGCGGTCCCGAACTCGAGGATCGGCGGGGTCGCCATGTCGGTCTGCACGGCGATCGCCATGGCCAGCGAGCCGGAGCCGGCACGGGCCAGCTCCTCGGCCAGCACCACGCTCGACCAGTAGTCCCCGCCCTGCCCGCCGTGTTCCACCGGCACAGCGAGCCCCAGGAAGCCGAGCTCTCCGAATCGGCGGAAGACGCCGTCGTCCAGCCAGCCCTCGGCCTCCCACCGATCCGCGTGTGGGGCGAGCTCCTCGGCGACGAAGCGCCGGATCGCGGCCCGCAGCTGCTGGTGCTCTGCGGTGAACGGCGATGTCTGCACGCCCCTGACCTCCCGGATCCCGCCGGCCACGTCGCGGTGCCAAGAGGAACGATAGCGCTGGGAGCGTTCAGCTCGGGGGCGGGTCGTCCCGTGGGCGAAGGCCGGGGCCCTCGCGGGGCCGCAAGGCCGGTGGCCAGCGCGTTCAGCCGTCCTGCTCGAGCTGGAACCGCAGCGTCGACTCGATCTCGTCGAGGAATCCGGCGATCAGCGCCAGCCGCTCGAGCCGATCGTCGGTGGCCAGCACGCGTTGTGCGTCGAACGAGGTCAGCGGGCTCAGGATCGCCGCCTGCCAGGACGCCACCGACGGATCCTCGGCGAGCTCGAAGGTGGCGGGGACGTTGTCCTGTCCCAGCTCCGCCTGGAGTGCGAGCACCCGTCGCAGCCCAGGGGTGAGCGCCGTCAGCTCCGACACCACGTCGTCGTCCTGACCAGCAGCACCGCGGTCGTCGCCGTCGTCCTCGAGCGGGTCGCGATCGAGGTCGACCACCTCGGCGCGTGGGTAGGGGGCATCGGGAAGCCAACCCTCGACGCGGAAACGCCGAGTCCCGACGGCGATGACGAACCAGCGGTCGTCGTCGAGCTGCTCGGCGCGCAGGATCCGGGCGACCGTGCCGACGTCGGTCCGGACATCGCCGCCACCCACCTCGTGGCCCCGAGAGATCAGCGCCACCCCGAACTCACCCCCGTCGTCGAGCACGTCGTCGAGCAGGGCTCGGTAGCGGGGCTCGAAGACGTGCAGCGGCAGCACCATGTGCGGGAACAGCACCGTGCCGAGGGGGAACATCGGGAGTTCGCGCACTACCTCTCCGGTCGGTCGGGGGAGCGGCCCACCATCGCCGTCACCGCGGTTCGCGTCCACGAGGTGCCTGGGTCGGTCGTGCGGCCGGGGACGCCGGTGTTGTGTGGCGGCACGAGCCCGTAGGGTGGGCACCGGCCCGACGCCGTAGCGACCGAGAGGACCGCAGATGAGCACGCTCGATCACGATGCCGTCCGCGCACGCCTGGCCGACCTCGACGGGTGGGAGCTCCAGGACGATGCGATCCGGCGGGAGTTCACCTTCGACGGGTTCCGCGAAGCGATCGACTTCATCAACCGCGTCGCCGACCTGGCCGACGAGGCTGACCACCACCCGGAGCTGACCAACGTCTATGCGACCGTCACGGTGGTGCTGACGACCCATGACGCCGGTGGCGTGACCGACAAGGACCTCGACCTGGCGGCCGCGATCGACGGGGTGACCTGACGCTGCGAGCGTCGCACGCCACCTCGTCCCGTCGGTCGCTGATCGGCGTCGTACCGCCTCAGGGCACCCCGTGCGCTGGAGAGGAGGGTGGGTCCGCGACGGTGACCGCTCCGGCGGTCGGGACCTGACGGCATCCGGGCGCCCTGCCGACGGCCGCCAGTCCAGCCCGATCGCCGTCGCCGAAGGTCACGGGTCCGCGTCCGGGGTGGACGTACATGAGCTCGGTCGGGTCGTCCACGTGGCCCAGCCCGAGGACGTGCACGAGCTCGTGGACCAGGGTGGCTCCCCACGAGTCGGCGCGGTCGTCGAAGCCGGCCCGCAGGTCCGGGCGCTCGGCGTTGAGCAGCACCTGCCCGGTGACGAAGGTGCGGTCCCCGTCGGCGCCCACCGCGACGGGCACCGCCACGCCCCGATCCGTGTCGCGGAGCGGGAGCCCTGGCGTAGCCGGATCGGCCCAGGCGACCAGCACGGGCGCCCAACGCGGTCCGTAGCGCTCCGGTTGGTACGGCAGTCGAGCGCCGCTGGGGCGTTCCTCGGTCCTACCGGTCAGGCGCAGCGTCATCCCCGAGGCCTCGCTGACGCGCTCGAGCGCGGCGACGATGTCGGCCCGCGCCGTCGGTGGCGCGTCCTGTGACGACCACACCACATCGATCGGCGTGCACGGATCCCAGCGCACCGGGGTGCCGTCGGCGTTGCGTTCCCAGACGGTGAAGTCCGCGTCCTCTGCGAGCGCCCCGGTCGCGACCGGACCAGCAGCGGGGGTGGCCAGGCTCTGGAGCCGGAGCGCCACGGCCCCGCCGGCCACGGCCAGGGCGGCCAGGAACAGCAGGCTGGCAGCAGCGATCGTGAGCCCGTTGCGCCGCCGACGTGCGGTCCGCGGCACCGGTGCATCGGGCGGCGACCCCTCGGCGGATGCCACGCTGTCGTCTCCCGGCCGCCGCTCATGATCGACGGTCACGGTAGCGCCAGCCGCGCGTCGGCCGCAGCCGGCCGCCACCGTACGCTTCGCGTGTCGACGGGGAGGACACAGGTGCGGACCGCGCCGACCGAGATCTGGGATGCGGTCCCCGGTGGCCGGCTCCCGCTGCTCGAGGTCGGCAGGCCGGGGGCCCCGACCCTGGTGCTGCTACCAGGGCTCACCGATGGTCTGGCGCCGGTCACCGTCCCCCGGGCGCACGCGCTCTACGCCGAGGTGCCGCTCCCGCTGGAGCGCATGCGCGGCCTGATCCTGTCCTACCGGGAGCGGCTACGTCCGGGCACGACGACCCGGGCACTGGCCGAGGACCTCGCGGTCGTGCTCGAACGGCGCCTGGACGCACCAGCGGTGTTCGTCGCGCACTCGCTGGGCGGGATGGTCGCCCAGCACCTGATCACCGAGCGTCCTGCACTGGTCGCCGGGGTGGTCCTGTCGGCCACCTGCGCTCGTGCGGATGCACGGCTCCGGGCGGTGCTGGCGCGCTGGGACGGATGGCTCGCCAGTGGCGAGCAGGATCGGTTCCGGCGGGATGCGATCCGGGTCTCGGTGACCGGCCAGGCTCGCCACGACCACCTGGCCATCGACGCCGCCGCGGAGGTGCCGGCCGCCTCTGCGCGCTTGATCGCCCGTCACCTCGTGCTGAGTGCCGCGTGCGCCGGCCACGATGCCGGCGAGCGTCTGGCGGCGATCGACGTGCCCGCGTTGGTGCTGGCCGGGGGCCGCGACGAGCTGATCGATCCAGCCGCGACCCACCACCTCGCCCGACGGTTACCAGGGGCGTCCTTCGTGCGCTTCGACGACCTCGGACACGGTTTCCCGGAGCAGGCGCGTGGGCCGTTCCAGGCCCACGTCAGCCGGTTCCTGGCCGGCCTCGGGTGGTGACCAGCGAGCACAGTAGGCTCGCGGCATGGACCATCTCGTCATCGTCACCGGCGGCTCGGCAGGCATCGGTCACGCCCTGCTCGCGACCGTGCCCACCGATGCCCACCGCATCACGGTGAGCCGTCGGCCGGCGACGGACGTGGCGCCGGGCCACCTGGAAGCCGATCTGTCCGATCCCTCCAGTTGGGCCCGGGTCGGCGACGTGATCGATGCGGTCGCCACCGAGCGTGAGTGGTCGCGTATCACCTGCATCCAGTCGGCGGGCACGATCGAGCCGATCGGGTTCGCGGGCGAGGTCGACCCGTCGCCGTACCAGGGCAACGTCCTGCTGAACGCGGCGGCGCCGCAGGTCCTCGGGCACCGTTTCCTCGGCGCCGTCTCCCACCTGCGCTGCCGGCGGGAGCTGGTGATGGTGTCCTCGGGCGCGGCCCGCAAGGACTACCCCGGCTGGTCCTCCTACGGCGCGGGGAAGGCAGCGGTGGACCGTTGGGTCGCCACCGTCGGTGCCGAGCAACGCGAACGTGGGGGTGTGCGGGTCCTGAGCATCACACCCGGGGTGGTGGCCACGGGGATGCAGGAGAAGATCCGTGCCACCGATCGACGGGATTTCCCGCAGGTGGAGCGCTTCCGGCAGCTCCACGCCGACGGGAAGCTGGAGGATGCCCACGCGGTCGCGAGTCGCTTCTGGGAGCTCCTCGACGACGATCAGGTCCCCTCTGGTGCGGTGGTCGATCTGCGGGAGTGGAGACGCTGACCACGCGTGGGCGCCACGGACCGCGTGGGCGCCACGGACCACGCGTGAACACACACAGGAGGTGGCAGGTTGACGGGTCCACTGCACGGCATCCGCGTCGTCGAGTTGGCGGCGATCGGTCCAGCGCCCTACGGGGTGATGCTGCTCGCCGACCTCGGCGCCGAGGTCGTCAGGGTCGACCGGGTTGCGGCGGCGACGGGAGGGGCCGGCGCCGAGGTGTCCATGCTCGGACTGTCGCGGAACCGCCGCTCGGTGGCGGTCGATCTCAAGACCGACGAGGGTCGCGAGGTGGTCCGTCGGCTCACCGGCACGGCCGACGTGTTCGTGGAGGGGTTCCGTCCCGGGGTCGCTGAGCGGCTCGGGCTCGGGCCCGACGTGCTCCGCGCGGACCAGCCCGGACTCATCTACGCCCGGGTCACGGGGTGGGGGCAGGAGGGACCGCTGGCCCCGCGGGCCGGACACGACCTCGACTACGCGGCGATCGCCGGCGCCCTCCATGGCATCGGACGGCCCGGTGATCCGCCCCCGCCGCCGATCAACTACCTCGCTGACTTCGCTGGCGGTGGCGCGTTCCTGGCGATCGGGGTGCTGGCCGCCCTCGTCGAACGGGAGACCTCCGGTGAGGGGCAGGTCATCGACACCGCGATGCTGGATGGTGCCGCGTCGTTGACCGCCTTCCTGCACGGCCTGCGCCAGCTCGGTGCGTGGTCACTGGAGCGGGGCGACAACCTGCTGGACGGTGCCGCACCCTTCTACGACACCTACCGCTGCGCTGACGGGCGGTTCCTGGCGGTCGCCGCGCTCGAGCCCCAGTTCCACGCCGAGCTGTGCGTGCGCTTGGAGCTCGATCCCGCCGAGTGGCCGCAGGACGATCGTGACGCCTGGCCGGAGCAGAAGCGTCGGCTCGCCGCCCTGCTGGCGACCCGCGATCGGGACGACTGGATGGAGCTCTTCGCCGACAGCGACGCCTGTGTGGC
>CAYXJD010000020.1:0-21526 GCA_964465225.1 uncultured Actinomycetota bacterium | reverse complement strand
ACGACGTCGGGCTCGGCTACGTCCGGCTCGGCCAGCCGGCGACGACCCTGTCCGGCGGCGAGGCCCAACGCGTCAAGCTCGCCAGTGAGCTGAAGAAACGGGCCACGGGACAGACCGTGTACATCCTGGACGAGCCGACCACGGGCTTGCACTTCGAGGACATCCGCCGGCTGCTGGACGTCCTGCACCGGCTGGTGGACAAGGGCAACACCGTGATCGTGATCGAGCACAACCTCGACGTGATCAAGACGGCCGACCACGTCATCGACCTCGGGCCGGACGGTGGGAACGGCGGTGGCCGGATCGTGGCGGCCGGTCCACCGGAGTCGGTCGCCGAGGTCCCTGAGAGCTACACGGGCAAGTTCCTCCGCGACGTGCTGAGCTGAAGCCGGATGGCCTGACCGCGATCAGTCCGGGCGGGGCCTCGGGCCCTGGTGCCGGCGCAGCAAGGTCGTCGCATCGGGCGGTGTGTCCTCGGGACGGTCAGCTGCCTGGGCGCGGCGCGCTGCACCGGTCATGGGCACGGTGGGATCCTCGGTCTCGGCCTCGGCGTCCTGCTCGCCTCCTGTTGCCGCCTCCTCGGCAGGCCGCTCGCTCACCCGGCGATCGGTGGCAGCGCTCCCGGTCAGCAGGGGGTAGCCGTCGCCCTGGCCACCGAGGTCGACGAGCTGGCCCGGCATCCGGATGCCGGCGGCGTCGAACGCCTCCTTGAGCCGTTCGCGTAGCTGGCGGGTGAGCTCCCAGTTGCGCAGGGGCTTGGTGGGGATCACGACGCGGATCCGGATCCCAGCGGGGCCGTAGTCCTGCACCCCCCACACCTCCGGCGGTCCGATGACGTCCTCGCCCCACAGCGGGTCGGCCGCGAGATCGATGGCCACCTGGTGGAGCAACGCCTTGGCAGCGGCCACATCGGTGTCGAGCGCCACCGGCACGTCCAGCGTGGCCCGCGCCCACTCCTGCGAGAGGTTGCCGACCCGCTGGATGGAGCCGTTGAGGACGTGATGGACGACGCCGTCCACGTCGCGGAAGGCGGTGGACCGCAGGCCGATCCGCTCCACCACCCCGAATCGGCCCTCGACCTCGATCCAGTCACCGACGCCGTACTGGTCCTCGATCAGCATCGCGATCCCGGCCAGCACGTCACGGACGAGCTGCTGGGCACCGAAGCCGATCACCACGCTGGCCAGCCCCGCGCCTGCCAGCAGCGGCTGCAACGGGACCCCGAGCAGATCGAGGATGAACAGCAGGGCGACCGTCCAGATGACGACCCCGAGCACGCCGTGCACGACCCCGGAGGTGGCTTGCAGCCGCTGGAGCCGGCGGGTGCGGAAGCGCTGGGTGTCGGTTATGGCACCGCGCTCGTAGGCACGCTCGAGGCGGCGGGTGGTCCGTTCCTCCAGCCGCGCGCCGTAGCGAGCGACGGCCCTGCGGCTCAGCCAGGTCGCGGCCATGGCGGCCAGGACGACCAGGACGATCCACACGGCGGTCGAGCCGACCCCGGCGACCCGTGCGAGCACGTCGTTGCCGGTCAGCTCGTAGACCAGCTCGCACAGGCGCTCGGCTTCCTCGGCGGGGCCACAGACCTCGCGGACCTCGGACTGTGCCAGCAGCGTTCCCACGGACCTGCCTTCCTCGCTCAGTGCAGCCTAACGGGGCCCGCACCGGACCTCCCCTGCCACAAGGGGGGCACCTCGGTCGGTGTGGGCGGGGAGGACGGCGCAGGTGCCGCACTACCCTGCCCTCCGTGAGCAACCCCGCCGCAGCCTTCAGACCCGAGCCCGGCACCATCCCGGAGAGCCCGGGGTGCTACCTGTTCCGCGACGCGGGTGGCCGGGTCGTCTACGTCGGCAAGGCCAAGTCGCTGCGGTCACGGGTCAGTTCGTACTTCCAGGCGCCCGGCGGGCTGGCTGCCCGGACCCGGGCGATGCTCGAGGCCGCCCGATCGGTCGAGTGGATCGTGGTCGACACCGAGGTGGAGGCACTGCACCTCGAGTACACCCTGATCCAGCGTCACCGGCCGCGGTACAACGTGCGCTACCGCGACGACAAGTCCTACCCCCACCTGGTCCTGACCACCTCCGAGGCCGTCCCACGGGCACGGGTCGCCCGGGGGGCCGTGGCCGCCGGCGATCGACGGTTCGGTCCCTACGCGCACGCCTACGCGATCCGCGAGACCCTGGACCTGCTGCTCAGGGTCTTCCCCGTGCGGACCTGCTCCCAGGGGGTGTACGACCGTGCCGAGCGCACCGGTCGACCGTGCCTGCTCTACCACATCGACCGCTGTGCGGCGCCGTGCACCGGCGAGGTCAGCCACGCCGAGCATCGTGATCTGGTGGAGGGCTTCGCCAGCTTCCTCGACGGCGAGACCGCGCCCGTCCTCCGAGCGCTCGAGGAGGAGATGCACGCCGCGGCGGCGGAGCTGCACTTCGAGGCCGCAGCCCGCCGCCGGGACCAACTCCTGGCGGCCCGGCGGGCGCTGGAGAAGCAGCAGGTCGTCACCGACCGCGACGAGGACCTCGATGCCATCGCCGTCCACGAGGACGAGCTCGAGGCCAGCGTGCAGGCCTTCTTCGTCCGGCGCGGCCGGCTGGTCGGGCGCAAGGGATGGACCGTCGACAAGGTCGAGCCCCTGACCACCTCGGAGCTGTTGACCTCCTTCCTGCTGCAGCTGTACGCCGAGCGGCCGGACGACGTGCCGCCGCAGATCCTGGTCCCGACACTGCCGGATGACGAGCAGGCGTTGGCGGTCCTGCTGGGCGAGCAGCGTCGGGTGCAACGTGCCGGCCAGCGCGGACGGCCCGGCGGTGCGGTCCGCTTCCACGTCCCACAGCGGGGCGCCAAGCGTGAGCTGCTGACCAAGGTGGCCGACAACGCCCGTGACGCCTTCCACCGCACCCGGCTGCAGCGGGCCAGCGACTTCGACGCGCGGACCCGCGCGCTCCAGGAGCTGCAGGCGGCGCTGGACCTGGAGGAGGCCCCGCTGCGGATCGAGTGCTACGACATCAGCCACCTCTCCGGCACCGAGGTGGTCGGCTCGATGGTGGTCTTCGAGGACGGACTGCCGCGCAAGAGCGAGTACCGCCGGTTCAAGCTGTCGGTGGACGCCAACGACGACTACGCCGCGATGCGCGAGGTGCTGCAGCGGCGCTTCACCCGCTTGGTCGAGGAGCGCCAGCGTCCCGTGGCCGAACGCGATGATCAGCTGCGGTTCGCCTACCCACCCAACCTCGTCATCATCGACGGGGGCCCCGGGCAGCTCGCCGCGGCGTTGGAGGGCATCTCGGCCACCGGGGTGGAGGACGTCGCCACCGTCGCGCTCGCCAAGCGCTTCGAGGAGCTCCACCGGCCGGGCCGCCGACGTCCCGTCGTGCTCCCACGCGGGTCCGAGGCCCTCTACCTCGTCCAGCGTGTGCGGGACGAGGCCCACCGGTTCGCCATCAGCTACCAGCGTCGCCGCCGACGCTCGTCGGTCACCACCTCGGTGCTGGACGACATCCCCGGGATCGGTCCCGGCCGGCGGGCCGCCCTGCTGTCGCGGTACGGGTCGGTCGCGGCGTTGGAGAAGGCCACCGAGGAGGAACTCGCTGAGATCGACGGCATCTCCCGTACGCTCGCGCGGACCGTCCACCGCCATCTGCACCCGGTGACCGCGCAGCCCGATGATCAGGAGTTACCGTGACGGCAGAGGACCCCACCGCCGTCGCTGACGACGGTGCGCCAGCCACCCGGCCGTACGGCGATCGCGTGAGCGAGGTCGAGGCGCAACGGCCACGGATCCTGATCATCACGGGGCTGTCGGGTGCCGGCCGTTCGACGGCCTCGGATGCGGTGGAGGATCTGGGCTGGTTCGTGATCGACAACCTGCCACCGACACTGATCGAACGGGTCACCGAGCTCGCCTTCGCCCCGGGTTCGTCGGTGACGAAGCTGGCGATCGTGGCCGATGTGCGCGGGCGTGAGTTCTTCTCCGCACTGGTCGACACGATCCGTGACCTGCGGCGCAGCGAGGCCGACGTCAAGGTGCTGTTCCTCGATGCCGACGACGAGTCGCTGATCCGCCGCTTCGAGGAGACCCGACGCCGCCATCCGGCCGCTGTCGAGTCGGGCGTGGTGGCGGGGATCCACGCGGAACGCGAGCAGCTCTCCGAGCTACGAGGTCTCGCCGATCTGATCGTCGACACCAGTGACCTCAACGTGCACGAACTACGCGAACGTGTCCTCGGCCTGGTCGACGATCCTTCATCGGCGCAGCTGAGGATCGATGTCGTCTCCTTCGGTTTCAAGCGCGGCAGTCCCAGGGAAGCTGACCTGCTCCTCGACGTGCGGTTCCTTCCGAACCCGCACTGGGTGGAGGAGCTGCGCGGCTACACCGGTCGGGACGACGAGGTCCACGACTACGTCTTCAGGCAGCCGTCGACCGGCCCCTTCGTCGCGGCGACCGAGCGCCTGCTCGATGTCGTCGTGCCGGGCTACATCACCGAGGGCAAGCGCTACCTCACCATCGCGATCGGGTGCACCGGCGGCAAGCACCGTTCCGTGGCCCTGGCCGAGGAGTTCGGCCGCTACCTGACCGAGACCTTCGAGCTCCCCGTCGAGGTCAAGCACCGGGACCTCGGTGCCGAGTGAGCACGCGGGAGCAGGAACCGGACCACGTCGTCGCCATCGGCGGCGGTCACGGCTTGGCACGGTCGCTGGCGGCGCTCCGGCAGGTCGCTGACCACGTGGTCGCGATCGTCACGGTCGCCGATGACGGCGGCTCCTCAGGACGCCTGCGACGCGATCTGGACGTCCTGCCGCCAGGGGACCTCCGGATGGCCATGACGGCGCTGGCGCAGCGATCCCGGCTGGCCGAGGTGATCGGCTACCGCTTCCCCCGGGGCGAGCTCGGGGGCCACAGCCTCGGCAACCTCGTGCTGGTGGCGCTCCAGGACCTCCACGGTGGGGACGTGGTCGCGGCACTCGACGAACTGTCACTCCACCTCGGCGTGGCGGGCCGGGTGCTGCCGTGCACGACCGCGCCCGTGACCCTGCACGCCAGTTCGGCCGCGGGCGGTGTCAGCGGCCAGGCTGCCATCGCGGAGACCGCGCGTCTGCGCCGGGTCTGGTTGTCACCCCCGGCTCCCGCCGCCACCCCGGCCGCGCTGGCGGCGATCGCGGCGGCGGAGCTGATCGTGCTCGGGCCCGGATCGCTGTACACGAGCCTGCTCCCCAACCTGCTGGTGCCCGGTATCGCGACGGCCCTGCGGGACGCGCCGGCGCCGGTGGTCCTCGTCGCCAACCTGCGCGAGCAGCCCGGTGAGACCGAGGGCATGGACCTCGCGGACCACCTCGACGTGCTCGCCGATCATGCCCCCGATGTGCGCATCGATGCGCTGCTCGTCCACGAGGGCGCGCGTCCCAGCGGCTCCGGGCAGGCCCTCGACGCCCGGCAGCCCCGGCTGGCCGGCCGCGGTCTCCATGTGCACACCGCGGACCTGCTCGACCATCAGGACGGCCACGACCCGACGGCGCTGGCACGGGCGCTGATGGCGATCCGGGCCGAGCTGAGGTGAGTGCCGCGGCCGGCGGGTCCTTCACGGAGGTGGTGCGCCAGGAGTTGTCCGGACTCCCACTCGGTGCGACCGGTCCGGTGCAGCAGGAACTGGCGGGACTGCTGCGCACCAGCGGGAACCTGACCGTGCGCGGCGGGACCCGCACCGGCCCGGAACTGGGTGTGGTCACCGGCTCGGGGGCGGTGGCGCGCCGGGCGCACGGCCTGGTGGTGCGGGGTTTCGGGCAACGGCCCGAGCTGCAGGTCAGGGCCCAGGGCGCGGTCCGCAACGCCCCGAGGTACGCGGTGGTGCTCGGCAGCGCCAGCCTCGCCATCGGCCGCGAACTCGGCGTGCTGGACGCCCATGGCCGTCCGAGGGCTCCGGGGAGCGCACCTTCGCGGGACGAGGAGCGGGTGGCGGTGGTCAGGGGCGCGCTGCTCGGTGGCGGCTCGATCTCGCGGCCCGAGCGGGACCCGCATCTGGAGATCGCGGTCACCGACGCCGAGGTGGCCGTGTGGCTCGCCGACCTGATCGCCGCGATCGTCGGCGCGCAACCGGGGCGCACCGAGGGGCCACGCACGCGCCTGGTCCTCAAGTCCGGTGAGCGCATCGGATCCTTGCTGGCGGCGCTCGGCGCGAGCACGGCCTACCTCGAGTTGGAGGAGCGCCGCTTGCGGCGCCAGCTCCGTGGCGAGGCCAACCGTCTGGCCAACGCCGACCGGGCGAACCTGCGCCGGACGATCGATGCGAGCGCCATCCAGGTGGCCGCGGTCGAGTCGGCGATCGCTGCGGTCGGTTGGGACGGGCTGGGGGAGGAGCTCCGCGAGGCCGCCCTGGTCCGCCTGGCCAACCCGGAGGCGTCCCTGGCCGAGCTCGGCTCACTCCTCGATCCGCCCGTGGGGAAGTCCGCGGTGCACCGGCGGCTCCAGCGTCTGGAGCAGCTCGGCGCCGCGACGGACACGGCCGAAGGGGGGCAACAGGGCCCGTGACCCGGGCCGTGACCCGGTGGTAGTGTCGGCCGCGAGCGCGGGACGCACGGTCGATCCGCCATGACGTCCCAGCGCGCCCACGGGTGACGGTCGCCGTCGACCCCACCACCCACCTCGACCTCCGCGCGGCCCGACGCCGGTCCCCGCCGGACGACACCGCCCAACGAACGGGAGCTTCCAACCATGTCCGTGAGCGTCGCCATCAACGGCTTCGGCCGTATCGGCCGCAACTTCCTGCGTGCCACCCTCAAGGAGGGCATCGACCTCGACATCGTTGCGGTCAACGACCTGACCGACACCACCGCGCTGGCCATGCTGCTGAAGTACGACAGCGTGCACGGCCGTTTCGACGGCACCGTCGAGGTGGACGGCGCCGACCTCGTGGTCAACGGCAAGCGCATCAAGGTGCTCAGCGAGCGTGACCCGGCGAGCCTGCCGTGGAGCGACCTCGGCGTCGACCTCGTGGTGGAGTCCACGGGCTTCTTCACCCAGCGCGATGCGGCCGCCAAGCACCTCGAGGCCGGAGCCAAGAAGGTGATCATCTCGGCCCCCGCCAAGGGCGAGGACAAGACCATCGTCATGGGGGCCAACGAGGACGAGTACGACAGCGCGGCGCACGACGTGGTCTCCATGGCCTCGTGCACGACCAACTCGGTGGTGCCGATGACGAAGGTGATCCACGACGCTTTCGGCATCGAGCAGGGGCTGATGACCACGATCCACGCCTACACCGGCGATCAGCGTCTCCACGACGCGCCCCACAAGGATCCGCGTCGTGCCCGGGCCGCCGCCGTCTCGATGGTGCCGACCACCACTGGCGCCGCCAAGGCCGCCGCCCTCGCGCTGCCGGAGATGCAGGGTCGTCTCGACGGCTACGCCATGCGGGTACCCGTGCCGTCCGGCTCCGCCACCGACCTGACCCTGCTGCTGGAGCGTGAGGTCACCAAGGAGGAGCTCAACTCGGCGATGAAGGCCGCCGCCGAGGGACCGCTCCAGGGCATCCTCGAGTACACCGAGGACCCGATCGTCTCCGTCGACATCATCGGCAACCCGCACTCCTGCATCTTCGACGGCCTGGCGACCATCGCGGCCGGCAAGATGGTCAAGGTGCTCGGGTGGTACGACAACGAGATGGGGTACTCCACCCGTCTGGCCGACTTCACCAAGTTCGTGGGGGACAAGCTGTGACCTCAGAGCAGCTCGCAGGGGTCCGCACGCTGCCGGACCTCGACGCCGAGGGCAAGCAGGTCTTCGTCCGCGCCGACCTGAACGTGCCCCTGCGCGATGGGGCGATCACCGACGACCTGCGCGTGCAGTCGTCGGTGCCGACCCTGCGGGCGCTGCTCGACCAGGGTGCGAGCGTCGTCGTGGCCTCGCACCTCGGCCGGCCCAAGGGGACGCCGGATCCGGCATCCTCCATGGCGGCCGTCGGTACGCGCCTGCAGGAGCTGTTGTCCACCGAGGTCCTCACGGCCAGCGACGTGGTCGGCGAGGACGCCCGGGCGAAGGCCGAGGCGCTCCGGCCAGGTCAGGTGCTCCTGCTGGAGAACCTGCGTTGGGACCCGGGGGAGACCACGAACGACGACGACTTCGCGGACGCGCTCGCCGCACTGGCGGACGTCTACGTCGACGACGCCTTCGGGGCCTCCCACCGGGCGCACGCCTCGATCTCCGGGATCCCCGAACGGATCCCCGGCTACGCCGGGCTGCTGCTCGAGCGGGAACTCGAGGTCCTCGGGGGGTTACTGGAGGATCCGTCACGGCCCTACGTGGCCGTGCTGGGTGGCGCCAAGGTCAGCGACAAGCTCACCGTGTTGGAGAACCTGCTCCAGCGGGTGGACGTGCTGGCCGTCGGCGGTGCCATGGCCTACACCTTCCTCCTCGCCGAAGGCATCGACGTCGGTGCCTCGCGCGTGGAAGCCGATCAGACCGAGACCGTGGGACGCCTGGTATCGGCGGCACGCGAACGGGGTGTGGAGGTCCTGCTGCCGTCCGACGTGGTCGTCGCTGCGGAGTTCGCGGAGGACGCCCCGGCCACGACCGTCGAGGTGGCAGACATCCCGTCCGAGCAGATGGGGCTCGACATCGGCCCACGGACCGCACAGGCCTACGCGTCGGCGATCGCCGGGGCCGGCAGCGTGTTCTGGAACGGGCCGATGGGGGTCTTCGAGTGGGAGCCGTTCGCCGCCGGGACCCGCACGGTCGCCGAGGCGATCGCGAACACGGACGGCTTCACCGTGGTCGGCGGCGGCGACTCCGCGGCAGCGGTCCGGGCCTTCGGCGTGGACGAGCAGGTGGACCACGTGTCCACCGGCGGCGGAGCGTCGCTGGAGCTGCTCGAGGGCAAGGAGCTGCCCGGTGTCGTAGCGCTCAGGAGCTGAACGCCGTAGCGCTCGGGAACTGAACGCCGTAGCGCTCGGGAACTGAGCGTGGCGTCACACGACCGGGCCCGGCGCACCGCGCGCCGGATCCGTTCCCGGTCGCACGCCCCACTCGGTGCCAGTGGTGGCCGAGCGGGCGGTCACCGCCGTTGAGTGGCCGACAGGCGCGACTAGGCTCGAGAGCGATCCATCGCAGCCGACATCCATCGCACCCGAGGACGAGGAGCCAGCCGTGGCCGAGCGGACCCCCATCATGGCCGGGAACTGGAAGATGCACCGGGACCACCTCGAGGCGATCCAGCTGGTGCAGAAGCTCGCCTACCACCTGGAGGAGCAGGACTACGCCGGACAGGACGTGGTCGTCTGCCCACCGTTCGTGTCGCTGCGGTCCATCCAGACCCTGATCCAGTCCGATCGTCTCCCGATCCAGCTCGGTGCACAGAACTGCCACGCCGAGGACGAGGGTGCCTTCACCGGCGAGATCAGCCCTCCGATGCTGAAGCGACTGGACGTGACCTACGTGCTGGCCGGGCACTCGGAGCGGCGGGCCCTGTTCGGCGAGACCGACGAGATCGTCAACGCCAAGGTCGCCGCGATCCGCCGCCACGAGATGCGGCCGATCCTGTGTGTCGGCGAGACGAAGGACGAGCGTGAGGCGGGCAAGGCGGTGGAGGTGGTGGTCTCCCAGCTGCGGGGCAGCCTCGCGAACATCGACATCAGCGAAGAGAGCGCCGAGGAGCTCGTCATCGCCTACGAACCGGTGTGGGCGATCGGCACCGGTCTGACCGCGACGCCTGAGGATGCACAGGAGATGTGTGGCACCGTGCGTACCGAGCTCGCGTCCCTCTACGGCCAGGCGATCGCTGATCGCCTGCGGGTCCAGTACGGCGGCAGCGTCAAGGCCGGGAACGTCCGCTCGCTGATGGCGCAACCCGACATCGACGGTGCCTTGGTCGGCGGGGCCAGCCTCTCGAGCGAGGACTTCGCCCTCATCGTCGGTCACCGACGCGAGAGCTGAGGGTCCGGGACCACGTCGGCACGGAGCCCGAGCAACGGCGGTTGGGTCCGCGGGGTGAGCGCCCCGTTCAGTCGTGCAGGAGCTCCTGCGGCTCGGCGTAGAAGCAGGCCGACGGGTGGCCGTGCCCGAACTCGTCGATCAGCGGCGGTTCCTCCCGGGCGCACCGGTCGTCGGCCTTCCAACAGCGTGTCCGGAAGCGGCAGCCCGATGGCGGGTCGGATGGCGAGGGCACGTCGCCCTCCAGCATGATGCGCTCGATCTTGTCCCGGTCGCGGGGATCGGTGATCGGTGCGGCTGAGAGCAGCGCCTGGGTGTAGGGATGGGTGGGCTTGGTGAAGATCTCCTCGGCGTCACCGAACTCCACGATCTTGCCGAGGTACATCACGGCGACCCGGTCGGAGATGTGCCGCACGACCGAGAGGTCGTGGGCGATGAACAGGTAGGCGAGGCCGAGGGCATCCTGGAGCTCCTCGAGCAGGTTGATGACCTGGGCCTGGATCGAGACGTCCAGGGCGGAGACAGGCTCGTCGAGCACGAGCAGCTGGGGATCCAGCGCGAGCGCGCGGGCGATCCCGATGCGCTGGCGCTGGCCGCCGGAGAACTCGTGCGGGAAGCGGTTCCCGTGTTCGGGGTTCAACCCGACGAGCCGCATCAGCTCCTTGACGCGCTCACGGCCACCGTCGCGGTACCGGCCGTAGATCCGCAGCGGCTCGGCGATGATCTCGTTGACCGACATCCGGGGGTTGAGGGAGGCGTAGGGGTCCTGGAAGACGATCTGGATCTCCCGACGCATCTCGCGCATCATGCGGCGGGACATCCCGGCCAGGTCATGACCCTTGAAGAGGATGCGACCGTCGGTCGGGTCCAGGAGACGCACGATGCACCGGCCGGCCGTCGACTTGCCACAGCCCGACTCGCCGACCAGACCCACCGTCTCCCCGGCCTTGACGTCGAACGAGACACCGTCGACAGCGTAGACCGCGCCGTACTGGCGGTTGAGCACGCCACCCTTGAGTGCGAAGTGCTTCTTGAGCTCATCCACCGTCAGGATCGTGTCACCCAGCGGTGCCCGGTCGTGCAGCCCCGGACCGGTGTGAGCGGGGTCGAGCGGGGTCGGGACCTGGTCCGCCGCCATCACTTGCCCTCCTGCTGGTCCCGGCGCTCGGATGACGTCTCGACCGCCGGGACCTCGTGCTCGACCGCCGGTACCTCGTGCTCGATCCCGACGCCGGTGGCCGCCTCGATCCGTGCGATCTCCTCGGGCAGCTCCTCGTGGAAGTGACAGGCGGAGGCACGCCCCTGACCCAACGACACGAGCTCGGGGACCTCGGTGCGGCACCGGTCCCGGCCCTGCGACATCCGGCAGCGGGGATGGAAGGCACACCCGCCGGGGAGGTTGATCAGCGACGGTGGCTGGCCGGGGATGGGCGCCAGCCGCTCCACCTGCTTGCCCGCCCGCGGCAGCGACGAGAGCAACCCCAACGTGTACGGATGGGAGGGGTGGTGGAAGATGTCGTCGACGGTGCCCGTCTCCACGACCTTGCCGCCGTACATGACCACCACCCGATCGGCCATCTCCGCGATCACCCCGAGGTCGTGGGTGATGAGGATGGTGCCCGCGCTGGTCTCCTGCTGGGCGGTTCTGAGGACCTGCAGCACCTGCGCCTGGATCGTGACGTCGAGGGCCGTCGTCGGCTCATCCGCGATCAGGATCTTGGGTCGGTTGGCGATAGCCATCGCGATCATCGCCCGCTGCCGCATGCCACCCGAGTACTCGTGGGGGTACTGCCCGAACCGAGCGGCCGCATTGGGGACACCGACGCGTTCCAGCAGCTCCACCACGCGTCGTCGCGCCTCGGCCGCGGCGATCTGCTTGTCGTGGGTCTGGATCGCCTCGGCGATCTGAGCGCCCACCGTCAGCACCGGGTTCAGCGAGGTCATCGGGTCCTGGAAGATCATCGCGATCTCCTGCCCGCGGACACGACGCAGCTCGTCGTCGTCGAGCTCCAGCAGGTTGCGGTCCTCGAGCCAGATCTCGCCGGCGGCGATGCGTCCGGGTGGCTGGGGGATGAGTCGCAGGATCGACATCACCGTGACCGACTTGCCGGAGCCCGACTCGCCGACGATCCCCAGCGTCTCACCCGGGTGGACGTCGTAGGACACCCCGTCGACGGCGTGCACGACGCCATCCGGCGTCGAGAACTCCGTGACGAGCTCTCGGATCGACAGCAACGGTTCGGACACTGGGAAACCCCCGGTCAGGCGGTCAGGTCGGGCGGGCGAGCGGCGTCGTGCGGGCAGAGCCCGGCCGATCACGTCTCCTGTTGGGTCGGGTCGAGCGCATCACGCAGGCCGTCACCGACGAAGTTGATCGACAACGCGATGGCCACGAGCGCCAATCCGGGCATGATCGTGAGCCACCACAGCGTCTGCATCGAGCTGCGGCCGTCGTTGATCAGCACGCCGAGCGCCGGCGTCGGTGGGTTGACCCCGATGCCCAGGAAGGACAGCGTGGCCTCGATGATGATGGCCGCGGCCAGCACCAGCGTCATGTTCACCACGATCGGGCCGATCGTGTTCGGCAGCATGTGACGGAACATGATGCGCAGGTCGCTGGCGCCGGCCGCCCGTGCCGCCTGGACGAACTCCTTCTCGCGCAGGCTCAGGAACACCCCTCGCACGATCCGCGCCAGCGAGGTCCACAGCAGCAGCGCGAGGATCACCGCGATCCGCAGCGGATCGCCCTGGCCGAAGAAGGATGCGGCGACCAGCAGGATCGCCAGTGCCGGGATGATGATCACCAGGTCGGTGATGCGCATCAGTATCGAGTCGACCCAGCCGCGGTAGTACCCGGCGATCGCGCCGGTCACGGTGCCGATCAGGGTGGAGACGATGGCGACCAACCCTGCGACGCGCAGGGAGGTCTGCGTGCCGAAGAGCACCCGGCTGAAGTAGTCGCGGCCGAGTTGATCGGTGCCGAAGAAGTGGAGGTCCTCGAAGGTCGGCGGGGTGTTGGCCCGCACGACGTTGATCTCGTCGTAGCTGTAGGGGGCGATGCGCTCGGCGTTGAAGGCGGCGACCACGATCAGGATCAGGAAGACCAAGGACCCCATCGCCAGCTTGTGGCGGAGGAACTTCCGTCGGAACAGCTGCCACTGGGAACGCGCCTCGACCTCGACGACGTTGCTCGGGAGCTGGTCGGCGCCGTCGCTGAGGTCCGTACCCATCGGCGGCAGGTCCTGAGGCGCGGGGAAGCCGTGCTCGTTGCGTGGGGTCCCGGGTCGCTCAGTCATACCGGATCCTTGGGTCGAGGTAGCCGTAGAGGACGTCGGCGACCAGGTTGAACACCACGATGACCACCGCCACGATCGTCAACCAGCCCATGATCGGGTAGGGATCGCGGTTGCTGAGCTGCTGGAAGAAGTACCGGCCCATCCCGTCGAGGCCGAACACCGTCTCGATGACGATGGTCCCGCCGAGCAGGCTCCCGAAGGACAGCGCTGCGATCGTGACCGTGGGGATCAGCGCGTTGCGCATGGAGTGGCGGGTCGTGATCGTGCGTTCCGTCAGCCCCTTGGCCCGAGCGGTGCGGACGTAGTCGGAGTGGATGACCTCGAGCATCGACGCGCGCATGTAGCGCGAGTAGCTGGCGACCGAGAAGATCGCCAGCGAAGCGATCGGCAGCACCAGGTGCCAGGCACGGTCCAGCACGAAGCTCAGGCCCGTCCCGGGGTTCGGCGAGGAGAGGTTGCCGATGGGGAACACGCGGACGCCGGTCCGCACGAAGATCTGGACCACGGCCACCTGCAGGAACAGGGCGAACAGGAAGGCGGGCATCGAGTACCCGATGAAGCTGAGCGTGGTCGTGGTGTAGTCGAAGACGGAGTACTGCCGTTTCGCCGAGAGCACCCCGAGCGCGACGGCGATGATGAAGGCGATGACCTCGGCCGCGATCACGAGTTGCATCGTGTTCGCCAACACGCGACGCAGATCGGGCCAGATCGGCCGGGGTGAGATCAGGTACTCACCGAAGCCGCCCTGGGCGACCTCCTCGACCCATCGCAGGTACTGGACGGGGATGGGGTCGTTCAGCCCGCGGGATTCGCGGACGTTGTCGATCTGCTCTTCGGTGATATTGGGGAGCTGCCGCAGATCCGCCAGGGGATCGCCCGAGATGGAGATGGCGGCGAAGGTGATGAAGGTCGCGAGGAGGATGACCGGGATGGAGATCAGCGTGCGACGAAGCGCGTAGGTCAACACGTGGTGCGTCCTTCCCGATCGACGCGACGCTCGGAACCGACATGGGCGGGTGCCCGCCACACCTGGTGGCGGGCACCCGCGGGGAAGCTATCGCAGCCTCCTGGAGTGCGTCACGCGATCACTCCGTGTACGCCCAGTCCTGGCTGTTCCAGAACTGCGTCTGGACGGTTGCGTTCAACTCCGGCCCGGTGAGGGTGTTGTCGAACGCCACCAGCTGCGGCAGCTGGAACAACGGCAGGACCGGCACGTTCTCGGCCATGATCGCGGCCGCCTCGTTCCACAGACGGGCGTTCTCCTCGGGGTTCACGGTCTGGTTCGCCTCGTCCATGAGGCTCGTCAGCTCCTCGTCGCAGAACACGGTCCAGTTCTGCGGACGGACCGTGGGCTCACCCTCGTCGAAGCCGTCGCAGCCGTAGATGTTGGCGTTCCCGGACGGGTTCGGCGAGCCGACCCAGGCGAACAGCGCGATGTCGTAGTCGCACTGGCCATCGCAGTTCTCGGGGGTGTTCAGGCGCTCGAAGAACGCCGCGCCCTCGTCGTTCTCGATGACGATCTCGATCCCGGCAGCGGCCAGGTCGGCCTGCATCAGCTGCTGGGTGAGCTCACGACGCTCGTTCCCGCCGGTGGTGCCGACGCGGAAGGAGAGCCGTACGTCGTCGCAGACGTAGACCTCGTCGTCCCCGAGCTCGCAGCCGTTCTCCTCGAGGAGGTCACGGGCGGCCTGGGTGTCGAAGCCCCACTGGTCGTAGTAGGGCTCGTAGTTCTCCGAGTTGGTCATCCAGAAGGGGTTCTCCAGAACGGTCGCCTCCGGGTCGACGGGCTGGATCAGCGTCTCGACGATCTGCTGGCGGTTGATGCCGAGCGCGATGGCCTGGCGGACGAAGGTCTGGTCGAGTCCCGGCACGAGGGTGTTGAAGTCGAAGTGCGACCACACCGGGCCGAGGCCGACCTGGAACTCGATGCGATCCGACGCACCCGCGAGCTGATCGACCAGCTCGATCTGCGGCTGCGGGTCGTACATGTCCAGTTCACCACCGAGCATCTGCTGGGTGAGCGTGGTGGTGTCGGGCAGGTAACGCATGATGATCTCGTCCAGCGCGACCTCGCCGCCCCAGAAGTTCTCGTTGCGCACCAGCCGCAGCTGGGTGCCACGCTCCCAGGAGTCGAAGATGAACGGACCACCGGAGACGTCCGGCAGGGAATCGTTCAGCACCGTGGTGAAGTCCTCGCCCTCGAGCACGTGAGCCGGCAGCACCTCGTCGAACAGGTCCTTCCAGGCCGAGTAGGGCTCGGTGAAGTTGAAGGTGATGGTCTTGTCACCATCGACCTCGAAGTCCGCGATCAGGTCGTAACCATCACGCGAGGTGATCTGGTCTGCCCAGGCCGCCTCGGTGTCCACGATGGTCTCGAAGGTGTAGATCACATCGTCGACGGTGATGGGCGTGCCGTCGGACCACACCGCGTCGTCACGGAGCGTGTAGGTGACGGTGAACGGATCCTCGGTGAACTCGGCCTCCCCGTCGAGCAGGTAGGGGTCGTGCCCGAACTGAGGGTTGAGCCGGTACACGCCCGGCCAGATGTTGGTCGTGACCTTGGAGGTCACCGCCGAGTTGCCGTCGATCAGGAAGCTGTTGAGGATCGTCGGCTCCTGCTCGTCGCCGAACAGCACCGTGCCACCGGCGGTTGCCTCCCCCGGCTCCTCTTCCTCCTGCTCTTCCTCCCCCTCTTCTGCCTCGTCGGGCTCTTCGACGTCAGTTCCGGGATCGTCGGTGTCATCCGTGTCGCCGCCGCAGGCCGCGAGGGCGAGGGCGAGTGCGCTGAGCAGCACTGGCCACCGCCAGCGCCGAACGAGGTGTGACCTCATATGTCGACTCCTTGAGTCACTGGTCGGGAGCTCGAGGTTCCCTCGCTGCGGTGGGTCGGACCCTGCCGCTCGGTCACCGGGTGCGTGACCCCGAGGGGTGGTACCCCCTGGTTGCTGGTGCAGGTGGACGTCCCACCTGCACCCTTGTCCGCGAGCGTGCCCGCGGGTCGCCGATGGCCGGCCCACCGGGTGGTGGCGGCAACCTACGACTGAGGTAGGAAACTACCACCGATCCTGGCGGTGCGAACGCAGGCAAGCAGTCGCTGTACGCAGGGCGAACGTGAGGGCACGCGGTGTCCGTTGGGTGAACGCGAGGATGCCCCGTGTCCGTGGGACGCGAGGGCGCCCGGTGTCCGTGGGGAGCACGCCGCGGCGGGGATCACCCGATCGGGCCGGGTGCTCGGCATCACCCCGCATGCGGGGGAGGGTGACGGCGGTAGAGGGTCGTGGGCGCCGTCCCGGCGGGCGGACGTGCCGCCTCCAGCGTGGTCGGGCCGTACCTGATGAGCAGCCCGGCCAAACGGTCGTACTCCTCGCGGCTCTCCGGTTGGTCGGTCAGCATCCACCGCCGCCGGCCGTGGCCGGCCGCGAGCAGCCCGCTGCTGGCCCGCGCCCGGGCGGCGGGGTCCTTGCTGCGCGCCGCGCGTGCCACCGCGGATCTGGGCGCTGGCGCCCGCCGGATGGCGCTGACATCGGTGTAGGGCAGCACGTGGCGCCGCAGCAGGCAGCGCCGCTCGATCCCACCTGGGCCGAAGACCACGTGACGGGGGAAGTTGCGGCCGGCGAGCAGGCCGCCGATCGAGCCACCGACAAGGAGGCCGAAAGCGACCACGCCTAACCCCACGACCTCGAACGCCAGCCAGCCGAGCAGCAGCAGGCCCGGCGGCACCAGGCTCGCGGCGAGCAGCCCGATCCAGGTCGGGTAGAGCACGAGGTGCTCGGGGCCACCGTGCACGCCCACACCGGCAGGCGGTCCCTGCCCCTCACGCATCGTCGTCACGCATCGTCGTCACACACCACCACGGGAAGCAGCCGGGCACCACTGGTCGCGGCTTGGAGCCCTCCGCCCCGATCCGGGGGCCGGGAGGCGCGAAGGTACTGGGAACCACACGCGTGCTGCCCGACACCCTGCATGTTCACTCGCCGTCACGGCGCCGTCACGCGGACCCTGTCCCTCGGGTCCTACGGAGGCTAAGCTACGTGGAGGGCCGCGCTGGGATGGCGCGGAGGAGAGGGCGAGGAGGCCGACCGTGGCACGGCGCAACGATCCGATCCAGACGCTGCTCGGACCGCTCGAGCAGGAGATCATGGAAGCGGTGTGGCAGCTCGGCGAGTCCACCGTCCGGGATGTGCACAACCTCCTCGCAGCCAACCGCACCATCGCCTACACCACGGTCATGACCACGATGGCGCGACTTGCCACGAAGGGTCTGCTGCTACGGGACACCGAGGGCCTGGCGCACCGCTACCGCCCGGCGGTGAGCCGAGAGCACTACGCCCGGTCCACGGTCGAAGGGGTCATGGGCTGGCTCCTGGACCGGTTCCCCGAGCCCGCTGCGGCCTACCTGGCTGACGTGGTCGAGCATGCGGACGAAGAGAGCCTGGCCGATCTGCGCGCGGCGGCTGCCCGTCGACGCGACCGGGAGCGCTGAACCCGGTGGACCTCGGCGTCCTCCTCTCCGTCCCGCTCGAGTCCGTTCTGGTACGGGCGGTCATAGGCTCGCTGGCTGCGGTCCTGATCGCACGTGCACTGTTGCGCTCGGGCCTGAGATGCCCCCAGGTCCGGGTGATGGCTGCGATCGCGCCGATGCTCGCACTGGTAGCGGTGGTGCTGCTCTCCGGCACGCAGCTGCGGCTCCCGATGCTGATGCTGCCCGCCGAACGGAGCAACGCGCTCTCGATCCCCGTCCGAGACGGGTACCTACACTTCGTGCCGATCGCGACGTCGGTGATCGTCGGGGTCTGGGCGACCATCGCCGGTAGCCGTCTGATCCGCCGCAGCCTGACGGTCGGCCGGGTGCGCCGAGAGGCCCGGAGCGCGATCACGGACGGCGCTGACGCACCTGCCCACTTGGTCCGTCTTGCCAGCAGCGTGGCGGCCGCGATGGAGGTGCCCGCGCCCGAGATCGGGGTGGTCGACAGCTGCCGCGGTGGTGCCTACGTCGTGGGGACCCGGCATCCGCTGCTGGTCGTCGATCGCCAGCTCCTGGAGCGGCTCGATGACGAGGAGCTCGAGGGCGTGCTGGCGCACGAACTGGCCCACGTCCGCCGTCGCGACACGCCCGTCGCCCAGCTGCTCGGCATCGTGCGCGACCTGATGTTCTTCGTGCCGGGCGGTGGATGGGCGGTCCAGCAGCTGCATCGTGAGCGCGAACTGGCCGCGGATCAGCTGGCCGTGCGCATCACCCGCCGGCCCGGCGCCCTGGCCAGCGGCCTGCTGAAGGTCCTCGACGAGGCACCCTCGGGCTCCGCACCCTGTGCCGCCCTCGCGCCGAACGGCAGCGTGGTCGACCGGGTCAGGACCCTGGTCGACGACACGCCGTCACCGACCCCTCTGCGCCGCGGCTCTGAGGTCGTGACGGTCGCCATGGTCGCCCTGGTGGCGGTCCTCGGGGCGCTGGTGCTCCCGACCGTGCTGACGGGTGCCGATCGTGAGCGCGAGGCCGTCGCCCTGGTGTGGTCGGCGGCGCCTCCCTCACCGTGGGCCGACGTCCCAGCCGGCGAGCCGCGGGCCTTCGACACCTACCGTCGGACCGCGCTGGAGGTCGCGCCGACGACGGTACGCGTCTACGGCCGCCTCGCCGAGCACAGCCAGGACAACCGCCGCGCCGCGCTCCATGCCTGCGCCGATCTGGACACCGGTTGCCCCGTCCCGCGATCCACCCCGTCACTGGGGCTACGACCCGCGGCGATCAACTTCGACGACGCAGCGCCTGAGCGGTGGGAGGCGACGCCGATGGGCAACTTCGAATCGCCCGACGGCTTCCGCGTGTTCTGGCTGGCGAACCAACCGCGGTGAGGTTCCGTGGCAGCTGAAGCGCCCGTCAGCCACTGCTACCCTCAGCGCCGCGGTGATCATCATCGATCTCCGGACCGTCCCTCGGCCCATCGGAGGCTGACGTGCTCGTCGTGCTCACCGTCATCCACCTCCTGTTGTCCCTGGGCCTGATCGGGCTCGTGCTGTTGCACCGCGGACAGGGCGGCGGCCTGTCCGACATGTTCGGCGGCGGTGGGGGCGGCCTCCACGGTTCGGCGGTCGTCGAGCGCAACCTGGATCGCATCACGGTCATCGCCGGGTCGCTGTTCGTCGTGACCAACTCCCTGCTCGTGGTCTATCTCTGACCATGAGCCGGGCGGCGACGGCGACGCTGCCCGTTGCCGCCGCGCCGGTGACGCTGCTCATCGCCGCTGTCCTGGCGACGCTGCTGGTGGCCTGCACCGCGGAACCCACGGCGATCGAGGACCCGGCGCTCGGCCCGATCGGCCCGGAGGCACCCGACGAGCCAACGGTTCAGACCTTCGGGCCACGTCCCGGAGGCACCTTGCGGGTCGGGTTGGTCGTCGACCCGGTCTCCATCGATCCGCGTTTCGTCGTCGACGATGAGGGCGAACTGCTGGTCGATGCCCTCTTCGATCCACTCGTCCGTACGGACGACGAGGGCGAGATCGTGCCTGCGGCCGCCTCCCGGTGGGAGATCCGGGATGACGGCGCCACCTTCGTGTTGCAGCTGCGGGAGGCCACGTTCCACGACGGATCGCCGGTGACGGCACCTGACTTCAAACGCACCTTCGACCGGATCGCCGACGGCACCGCCGAACCACCCTCCTTCCTCTCCTACCTGCTCGCCGACGTAGCGGGTATCGAGGCGGCACAGGAACAGGGGGGTGGTCTCGACGGCGTGATCGTCGAGGATGCACGCACCCTGCGCATCGAGCTCAGCTCCCCGCAGCCTGGCTTCCTGAGCACCCTCAGCGACCCGAGCCTCGTGCCGACCCCTCCCGCTGCGGACGACGACCCCCAGGCCTATGGGCGGGAACCGATCGGCAACGGCGCGTTCGAGATGGCAGGACCACGTGAGGTGGGTGCCTTCCTCCGGCTGGTGCGCTTCGAGGACCACCACGACCCCGCCCTGCTCGACGAGGTGCTCTTCACCCTCTACGACGCGAGCGACGGAGGTACCCAGCAGTGGCAGGACCTGCTGGACGGCCAGCTCCAGGTGGCGCAACTCACCCAGGAACGTCGGGAGGAGGCCGTCGAGCGCTTCGGCCGCTCCCGTGATGGCTACACCGGCCCGGGTGTCCTCGATGGCATCCGTTCGCCCGTCTACCTCTACGGTTTCGACACCACCCGCGCTCCCTTCGACGATCCACGTCTGCGGCGGGCCATCTCCCTGGCGATCGACCGCGAGCGCCTGGCCATCGAGGCCACGCAGGGGACACGCATACCTGCCACCTCGCTGGTGCCACCCGGCATCCCGGGCTCGCAGTCGCGGGCCTGTGACGCATGTGTCCACGATCCCGAAACGGCTCGCCAGCTGGTCGACGAGGTCGTGCGGGACCTCGTCGCTGCCCAGAGACCTGCTGTCGATCCCGACGAGGCGAACGACGCGGCCGATGCCGACGGCGACGCAGCCGAGGGGGACACAGCCCAGGGGGACACAGCCCAGGGGGACACCACCGAGGGGGACACCACCGAGGGGGACACCGCCGACGGTGACACAGCAGATCCCGATGCCGACGCCACCTTGCCCCCTGCGGCCGAGGTCATCGGCCCGGTGACGCTGACGTACAACCGCGGCACCTTTCACGGCGCCATCGCCGAGCAGTTGGCCGACGACATCGGGACGACCCTGGGTTTGGAGGTCGACTTCCAGGGTCAGGAACTCGCGCCCTTCGTCCGTGGAGTGCGGCGTGGGGACGTCGGGTTCTTCCGGTACGGCTGGGATGTGGGCGAGCCGACGCCACAGGCCTACCTCTACCCGATGTTCCACTCCTCGCAGGTGGGGGCGGACAACCTGACCCGCTTCGCCGACGACGAGGTGGATGCGCTGCTCGACCAAGCGCGTGCCACCGCCGATGCGCGCCGGCGTCTGGTCCTGCTGCGGGAGGCGGAGCGGCGGGTGCTGGAGGAGCTCCCAGCGATCCCGCTGCTGTGGTACCAGCACGACGTCGTGGTGCGTCCGGAGGTCCAGGACCTCGTCTACAGCCCGCTCGGACGTCTGCATCTCGACGAGGTGTGGCTGGACCCCGAGGTCGAGCCCACGCCGGTCCCGGGCTGACCTGGAGCCCCGCTCCGCGGCCACGGGCCGACTTGCCCGGGCAGCCGCAGCGCGCGTTGGCGGGGGAGCGGGAGCAAGCGCTACGCTTGCGTCTCGCCGCGGGCCCCTCCCGCGGCGCATATGCGCGAGTGGCGGAATTGGCAGACGCGCACGGTTGAGGGCCGTGTGTCCGATAGGACATGGGGGTTCAAGTCCCCCCTCGCG
>CAYXJD010000019.1:7152-21589 GCA_964465225.1 uncultured Actinomycetota bacterium | reverse complement strand
CCGTCCTGCATCCGCCGCGCTTCGGCCGGTACCGGAAGGACCTGCAGGGGGTCCTCGATCGACTGGTCGCCGTGGGCTGAGGTAGACGATGCGCTACAGCGACGAGATGTGGGAAGAGCTCTGGGAACGCACCCTGGGCCAGCTCGAGCGGCACCGCATCGCCATGGCCACCCTCAGGCGAGAGTTCCCGCCCGATCCGCTCGGCCGGCGGATCGTCCCCGAGCTCGCCCGTCGTTGGCGTGGCACCGCACGGCTCCACCTCTGGCTGCACGCCGTGCACGCGGTGTTCTGGGCCCGGATCTCCCTCGACATCCCGCCCACGGCCGGCACCCCCTGGCACTTGGCGAACACCATGGCCCTGCTCAGCCTGCTGGTGGTGTTCGGCTGCGTCGCCTTCCGGCGCTACCTCCACCCGCTGGAGCGCCTGCTCTGAGCCCGTCGTCGCGGTGGCGCTGTCGCTGCTGCAGCGGGTTCGCCGTTGGTCGCGGCGGGTGGGCGCTCGCGAGGCCTGGCCCTCAGTCCTCGTCCTCCGGCTCGACCCAGCCGTCCTCGCCCTCCGGCCGGACGTCGCCACCCAGCGCCCGCAGTCGCGGCGCGCCCTCCTCCGGGCCGATCGCGATCAGGCGGTCGCCGGCCCGGTTGCGGTGGTCGCGGCGCGGTCGGTAGATCCACCGGCTGGCGCGCTGGACGGCCAGCACCTCCATCCCCGTCTCGGTGTGGAGCCGCAGCTCCCCGAGGCTGCGGCCGTCGATCGTGCTGCCCGACGCCACCAGGGCTTCCGCCACGATCTCGTCCGCCTCGGACAGAGCAGCAGAGATGATCGGATGGGGCGGTCCCTCCTCCTCGATGACCCGGCACATCGACTGGGCCGAGTCCACGATGCGCTCGGCGGCTGCAGCGAGGTGGAGCATGCCCCGCAGTTCCTCCGGATCGTCGAGCTCTGCAGCCGCGCGGAGCACCCAGCCCTCGAGCTGGTGGAAGAGCTCGTCGGACTGGTCCTCGATGGCGCTGACCTCGGCGGCGAGCGTCTCGTCCCGCAGCAGGATCGCGGAGTACGCCAGGCCCACGGCGACCTCGGAGACGTTCTTGAGCTCGACGACCAGGTCGACCGCACGGTCGAGATGGGACAGCTTGCCCCGCTCCGGCGGCTCGGGCAGCTCGCGGGCCGGTGCGCCGGCGAGCTGGCGCACCTCGTCCACCCCCTCCCGGGGACCCTGCATGAACAGCACGTCGCCCTCGCGCAGGACCTCCTCGCCGTCGGGGCCGTGGACCCACTCCACATCTCGGCGGATCGCGATGATCCACATCCCCGTCCGACTCGGGAGCTCCAGGTCGCGCAGCGTCGTGCCCTCGAGGTCGTTGACCGGCCGGACCTTGACCCGCGCGGTCACCTCGGTGGCGTGGCGCAGGTCGTCGCGCAGCTCGGCGGGCACGCCGAGATCCTTCAGGACCACCCGGGCGATGTCCTCGGCGGCGTCGGCGATCCCCTCGATGGACACCGCCATGGAGAGCACCCCCGCCAGCTGATCGGCATCGTCGCGGGTGCGGGCGGCCAGCATGCACACGGCGCGCAGGTCGACCAGCAGTTCGTCGACCCGGTCCTCGAGGCGGAGCACCTCGCGCGCCAGGGCCTCATCGCCGTAGAAGATCGCCGCGTAGGCGAGATCGACCATGAGCTCGGCGGCGTCCTTGGCCTCGACCAGCAGTTCCTTCACGGTACGGACGTTCCTCATGGTCTCCCTCGATGCGCATGGTGCAGCTAGATCGCGAGCAGGGTCACCGCGGCCAGCAGGCACAGGACCCCGGACAGGTCCATGGTCGCGGTCACGATGGGGATGCCGTGGTTGTCCGGATCGAACCCGAAGCGGAAGGACAGCGTCGCGGCGGCGTACGCCGCCAGCGCGAGGATGGGCACGGCGAACAGGCCGGCCAGCAGGACCACGCTGAGCGTCAGCGGCAGACCCAGCGGGACCACGCCCGGGACGACGAGTGCGGCCAGCCACCCCGCCAGCCCGACACCGCTGAAGGCCAGCGCCGCGAGCAGCGTGGTCAGGGAGAAGTCCAGGACCGCGAGCTTGCCCGGCAGCAGGCGCGGGTCGAGCTGTCCGACGTGGAGCTTGGAGGCCAGCCGGCTCGACAGCATCCCGCCGAGCGAGCCGCAGTTGGCGATGAAGGGCGGGATCAGCACGAGCAGCGCGGCGGAGCTGAACTGTTGCTCGGCCCGCGCCTCGACGACCACACCGGCCAGCACGTCGACGGTGACCGCGAGCGTCAACACGATCAGCGACTCCCGCACGACGCGACGCACCAGGGGGTCCTCGGTCCGGAGCCCGATGACGACCGCAACCACCCCGGCGGCGAGCCCGATGGCCCCGACGGTGGTCGCGAGCCATGTGACGTCCAGGACCAGCGTCGCCAGCAGCAGCGCGGGCAGGGTCACCAGGTCACCGGTCGCGGTGATGATCGGGGCGCCGGCATCGTCGAGGTTGAAGCCGACGGCCTGGCTGCGGCGTGCCATCGCGATGACGACCCCGAACAGCACGATCGAGGACAGCAGGGCCCCGAGCAACGAGATGGCGACCAGCTGCAGCAGCGGGATCGTCGCCAGCCCGAGCGCGGCACTGACCGCCCAGGCGATGGCCCCGGCCTGCAGCGCGGAGGCAAGGGTCAGGATCGTGGACGCCTCGACCTGGCGGCCGAGGTAGCTCGTGCGCGAGAGGTTCCGGTCGAACTCGCCGGTCAGGATGCCCGTCGCCAGCCGGGAGCCGAGGGCCCCGAAGATCGCCCCGCGCATCCCGATCGCCGCCGGGATCAGCGCGAGCAGGCCAGGCACCGCTTCCAGACGTGCCTCCGCGGAGGCGAGCACGATGCCCGCCACCAGCGTGGCGCCGAGACCCAGCGCCAGGGCCTGCGACCCCGTGCGGATGCTGCGGGCCTCCTGGGCCCAGTAGGCCCGGACGGTGGTCACCGGGAGCCCGATGGCCCGCCCCACCAGCTTGAGCAGCCGGGGGACACGCGGCACCGGTGCCCAACGTGGGCTCACACTGCGCTCCAGGCGGGTCGGTGGCGGCCGGCGGCCTCCGGTCCAGCGCCGTCAGGCTAGCGAGCGACGGCCCCCGGGCGACCGGGTGGACGACGGGGGAGTCGTGTCGCCGGCAAGCTCGGAGCTACCCTCAGGGCATGGCTACCTACACCGCACCCGTCCGTGATATCCGTTTCCTCCTCGAGCACGTGACACCGCTCGGGGACCTCGTCGCCACCGAGGCCTTCGCTCACGCCGAGCCTGAGCTGGTGATGGGGCTGCTCGAGGAGGCGGGTCGTTTCGCTTCCTCGGCGATCGCTCCCACCAACCGCGACGGGGACACCCAAGGCGCGGTGCTCGACGACGGCGAGGTGGTGACCCCCGCCAGCTTCAAGCAGGCCTACCGCCAGTACGTGGAGGCCGGCTGGGGTGCGGTGCAACACCCCGCGGAGTACGGCGGTGGCGCCTTCCCGCTGATGGTGGCCAACGTGGTCAAGGAGTTCATCACCAGCGCCAACATGGCGTTCTCGCTCGGCCCGCTGCTGACCACCGGTGCGGTCTACCTGATGCAGCACCACTGCTCGAGCGAGCAGCTCGCCACCTACGTGCCGAAGCTCGTCAGCGGCGAGTGGGCCGGCACCATGAACCTGACCGAGCCCCAGGCTGGCTCCGACGTCGGGGCGGTGACGACCAGGGCCGTCCCCGCCGACGACGGGACCTACCGGCTCACCGGTCAGAAGATCTACATCACCTACGGCGAGCACGACCTGACCGAGAACATCATCCACCTGGTGCTGGCCCGGTTGCCCGACGCGCCACCCGGGGTCAAGGGCATCTCGCTGTTCATCGTCCCGAAGGTGCTCGTCGCCGAGGACGGCACGCTGGGCGAGCGCAACGACGTCCGGGTCGTCTCGCTCGAGCACAAGCTCGGCATCCACGCGTCCCCGACCTGCGTGATGGCCTTCGGTGAGCAGAGCGATGGCGCGGTCGGCTACCTGGTCGGGGAGCCGAACCAGGGCATGCGGCAGATGTTCACCATGATGAACGACGCCCGCCTCGGTGTCGGCCTCCAGGGCCCCGCCATCGCGGAACGCGCCTACCAGCAGGCGCTGGCCTACGCCCAGGAACGCCTGCAGGGCCGCGGGCCCGACACCCCACCGGGGGAGCAGGCGCCGATCATCGAGCACGCCGACGTCCGGCGGATGCTCCTCACCATGAAGGCCAACATCGAGGCGGTCCGTGCCCTGTGCTCGTTGAACGCCCACGCCCTGGACCTCGCCCACGCGGGACCGGATGAGGCCGCCCGCGACGAGCACCGCAAGCTGGCCGACCTCCTCACGCCGCTGTCGAAGGCGTGGAGCACCGACATCGGGGTCGAGATGACCTCGCTCGCCGTCCAGGTCCACGGTGGCATGGGCTACGTCGAGGAGACCGGGGTCGCGCAGCACTACCGCGACGCGCGGATCGCCCCGATCTACGAGGGCACCAACGGGATCCAGGCACTCGACCTCGTGGGACGCAAGCTGCCCATGGACGGCGGCGCCTTCGTCAAGGGCTTCCTCGGGGAGCTGCGCACCGAGGTCGACGCCATGCCGACCTCGCTGGCAGCGATGACGGCCGGCCTGCACGACGGGCTCGATGCCGTGGACCGCACCACCGCATGGCTCGGTGAGCACCACGCGGCCTTCGACGACGTCGCCGCCGGGGCGACCCCCTACCTCAGGCTCCTGGCCACGGTGGTCGGCGGGGTCCTGCTGGCGCGGGGGGCAGCCGCGGCGCAGCGCCTGCTCGACGAGGGGGCCTCCGGCGACGAGGCGGACTTCCTCACGGCCAGGATCACCATCGCCCGCTTCTTCGCCACGCAGCTGGTCCCCGGCGTCCTCGGGCTCGAGGCGGCCGTCACCGCTGGTGCCGCGGACCTTCGCGCCCTGGATGCGGAGCAGCTGGCACCCTGATGACCGACCACGCGGACGACCCCGGGACCGGCACCGCAGCCACCGGCACCGCAGCCACCGACGCCGCAGCGGCCCACAGGTGGAACGACGATGGGCCGCCGGATCCGGTCCTGCGTCTGGCCCACCGGGTCGTCGGTGCCCCGATCGAACGGCAGGGCGCGGTGCTCGTCCCCGTCGCCGTGGTGACCGGCGGGAGCGGCGGCGGCTCCGGGACCGATGCCAGTGGCAGCCTCGGTCAGGGTGGCGGTTGGGGCGGCGTCGCCCGTCCGGTCGGTGCCTACGTGCTCAGCGAGGGACGGGTCCGCTACGAGCCGGTGATCGACGTCACCCGGCTCGCGCTCGGCGCCCAGCTGACCGGCGCGCTGGCGCTGCTCGTGCTCGGCCGGTGGCTCAGAGCCAGGTCCTGACCTTCTCGGTGGCCGCGGCCTCCCGGTCGACCCCTCGCAGCACCACCGTCGCCTGTCCGGTCACGAAGGGCCGGAGGGCGACCGCGACCAACGCGCTCACTCGATCCGTCCGACCGGCCTCGACCCCGGCGGTGCCGGTGCCGAGTTCCGCGGCGAGCTCGAGCAGCTCGCGCTGCTGCCAGGTGCGCGCGGTGGTGTACAGGGCCGGGAGATCGGCGCGCGCCTGTGCCGGGGGTGGGTGATCGGGCAGCGGCTGCGCCTGGTGGGTCCAGGCCGGGACCGTCGGCGGCGTCGTGGGGTCCGCGGCCGACGGTGCACCGTCCACGCCGTCACCGACCAGCAGGTCCGCCGGTGGCGTGCCCTGGCCGACGGTCGAGCTCGGGTGGCCGACGGTGACGTCCATCGACCCGTCCACCTGCAGCGAGACGGCGCCACCCAGCCACCAGGTGGCCAGCGCGACGCTGGCGCTGGTCCAGCAGGGCGGGGCCAGGAGGCCGACGGTGCTCCCGGGACCGACCAGGTGGTCGAGTTCCAGCAGGTGGGCGCCCTTGGCGGCCCAGTTGGCCAGCGAGACGCCGCTCTGCTCGTAGCGGGCTCCCGCGTGGAGCACGGTCACCGCCGGCCGGTGCCCGATCCGGGGGGCGCCCGTCCGCAGGGCCTCGGCGATGTCGACCGCCGCCGGTACGTCGTTCAGGGAACCGCCGAGCTGCACCTACGCCTCCTGGACGCCGATCCGGGGACACCGATCCGGTGACGCCGATCCGGTGACACTGGTCCGGGGACCCCGATCCGGGGACACTGGTCCGGCCGCCTCGTGCTCCGCGACCACGCTGCGGTCACCGTCTGCCACCGCGGTCGCCCCCGACGTTGCCGGAGGGGTTGGGACTGGGCCCGGGGCGGTCAGCCGATCGGGCTGATCGGGCGCCGATGGTACCGTCGAGGCTCCTCGTGCCCGTCCCGGTGGCTGCGTGCGCCGTCGCGGACGTCCGCGCCCCCTGCCGAGCGAGGCCCACCTGCCGTGTCCGGTTCCCTGACCTTCTCCGCCACCCGGCGCCCTCGTGGGGCCCGGATCGCGCGTGTCGTGGCGATCGTGGCCGGGGTCGTGCTCGCGGTGCTGGTGGTGTGGAGCACGGTCGTTGGTGCGGTGTGGGTCCAGGCCTGGCTCCAGCTCGGCGGCGACGAGGTCCCGGTGCTCCGTGAGGACGGACTGGCCACCCTCGGGTCGGTGGAGGGCCCCCGGGCCCCGGAGGGCGCGACCACCGTGCTCATCGCGTTGACGGGGCCGGTCGACCCCACGATCCCCCGCCCCCCGGCACTCGAGGCGCCACTGGTGCTCCTGCAGGCGGGTGGGCCCCGTGAGCGACCGGCCGCACTGCTCATCCCCGAGGACGTGCCGCTGGCCCGTGAGCTGAGTTTCGCCGACATCCAGGTCGACGGCGGGACCGATCCGTTGGTGCGGGCGGTGGTCGACTACACCGATGTCGCGATCGACCACGTCGTCAGCGTCTCGATCGACGCCCTGCCCCGGCTGTTCGATGCCATGGCGCCGATCGAGGTCTGCCGCAACGACGGTTGCTCGAGCCCCCGTGGGGACGAGGTCCGCACGCTGCTCCTGCAGGCCGAGGACGAGGAGCTGGCCCTGCTGACCGCCGACCTCGTCCGGTCCCTGGCCGCGGTGTTGGACACGGGGTGGGTCGTCACCTCGCCCCGGTCGGCCTGGCGCGTGGTGGACGCGGTGTCCGAGGAGGTCGTCACCGACGTCAGCCTGCGGGGCTCGCGCCTGCTGGAGCTGGCGGCACTGCTCCGGGAACCCGTCCGGATGGAGGTCGACCGTCTCCCGGTCCTGGTGAACCCGGCCACGGGCCGGGTGCTGCCGATCCACGAGCCGGTACAGGTCCGGCTCGACCACCTGCGCAACGGGACACCCCTGACCGGCCAGGGGGGACGGACCGAGGACCTGGAGACGGAGCTGCTCGCCGGCATCGAGGTCGGGGTCCTCAACGGCGCCGGGGTGGACGGGCTGGCCGGCCGGGTCCAGGTCGAGCTCGAGTCGGCGGGGTTCGCGGTCGTCGGCACCGGCAACGCGGCCAGGTTCGACCGCGAGCGGACCGTGGTCACCTACCGTGAGGACGAGGAGGCGGCCGCGTTCGCCGCCGTACGGCTGAGCGAGGCCCTCGGCGGGGCGGAACTGGAAGCCATCGCGCAACGTCCGACGTTCGAGGGCATCGAGGTCGACCTGCTCGTGATCGCTGGAGAGGACCTGTCGTGACGCTGCAAGCAGCCGCCCGATGAGCGGTGGGGAACCCGGTTCCTGGGGTCCGGTCGTCGAGACCGGCCGTTCCCGCCGTCTTCTACGCCGGCTGGCCGTGCTCGTCGGTGTGGGCGGGCTGCTGACCGTCGCGGCGGTGGGCACCACGACCCAGCTGCTGGTGCAACGTGCGGAGACCAGCCTGACCCGCGTCCCGGTCCCCGAGCTCGAGCAGGTCGCCGAGCGTTCCGACGCCCGCACCTTCCTCCTGGTCGGCTCCGATGCCCGTGATGGTCTCGACGAGACGGACCGCCGTGAGCTGACGCTCGGCAGCTTCGACGGGCAACGCAGCGACGTGGTGATGTACGTCGCGATCAGCGAGGACCGGGAGCAGGTGTCCCTGGTCAGCTTCCCGCGGGACCTGCTCGTCGAGGTGGACGGCCGTAGCCAGAAACTGACCGACGCCTTCGCCGGCGGGCCGGATCAGCTGATCAGGGTGCTGCGCGACAACTTCCAGCTCCCCGTCAACCACTTCGCCTCGGTGAGCCTCGGCGGCTTCGTGGACGTGGTCCGCACGCTGGGCACGGTCGAGATCTGCCTCGAGGAGCCGCTGCGGGACCGCAAGTCGGGCGCCGACTTCGAGGCGGGGTGCCATGACATGTCCGCGACCGAGGCCCTGTCGTTCGTGCGCTCCCGGCAGGGCGACCGTGCTGATCTCGAACGCATCGATCGACAGCAGAGCTTCCTGCGTGCCGTCCTCTCCGACCTCACCGCCACGCGCACGCTGGCCAACCCCCGGCAGGTCTACCGGCTCACCGAGGACGTGGCGAAGGGCCTGACCCTCGACGATCGCCTCGCGACACCGCAGATGCTCGGCCTGGCGGACGAGCTGCGTTCGGTGGTCAGCGCCGGCATGCCGATGACCGCCATCCCCGCGCACCCCCGCCGCATCGACGGGCTCGATTTCATGGTGCCCTACGGTCCCGGGGCCAGGGCGCTGTTCGACGACCTTCGCTCGGGCCGCCAGCTCGCCGACCGTGGGACCCGCGACGAGCGCGACGAGACCGTGGTCGGCGTCGCCAGCGTCGGAGCCGGTGCGGGCATCGTCGACTCGACGCTGCGGTTCGCGGGTTTCCAGACCCGCGTCGGCGCCCGGGTGGGAGGCACCGAAGCGCTCGGTGCGGTGACCACGGTGTTCGTCGTTCCGGGCGAGGAGGAGCGGGCCGGTTGGGTCGCGGCGACGCTCGGTGCCCCGAGCCTGCCGCTGCCCGACGAGGTGGCGGTCCCCGACGGTGTCCACGTGCTCGTGGCCAGCGGCGACGACGCGACGAGCTGAGCGTGACCGCACAGGGCCCGGGGGCCACCGATCCTCAGCGGCACGCCGGCGTCGCGGTGGTGTTGGTGACGCACGACACCTGCGACGAGGTGGTGGCGGCACTGGATGCCCTGGCTGCCGATCCCGAGCGGCCCGGCGATCTGGAGGTCGTGGTGGCGGACGCGGGCTCCAGTGACGGCACGGTGGCGGCGGTCCGGGGCCGCGACGACGGGACGCGCGTGCTGGCGCTGGCCAACACCGGGTTCGGCCGGGCGGCCAACGCCGGGATCCGTGCGACCCGGGCGGGCTCGGTCCTGGTGGCCAACGCCGACGTGCGGGTACGCCCCGGCGCCGTGGCGCGACTCGTCGCCGCGTTGTCGGCCGAGCCGAGCCTGGCAGCCGTCGGTCCCCAGGTCCGCTACCCGGGTGGAGAGCTGCAGGCCTCGGCCCGTCGTGACCTCGACGTCGCGACGATCCTCGGTCACGCCATGCTCGGTCGGTGGTGGCCCGAGAACCGTTGGACCCACCGTTACCACGCCCGTGACCTGCCGAGCGAGGTGCCGCGGGACGTGGCCTGGTTGTCCGGCTGTGCGCTGCTGGTACGCCGCGCCGCCATGGAGGCGGTCGGGGGCTTCGACCCGGGGTTCTTCCTCTACGTCGAGGACGTCGATCTCGGCTCGCGGCTGAGGGCGGCGGGTTGGCGCCTGCGGTACGAACCGGCGGCCGTGGTCGAGCATCGCGTCGGTGCGTCCACGTCCAGGTCGAGATGGCGGGCGTTGTGGCACCACGCGCACAGTCTCGATCGCTACCTCGCGGGCCGGTTGCGCGGCGCCGCGCGTCTGCTGCGGCCCCTCCTGCCGGTCGGACTGTCGGTGTGGGTGGTGCTGACCGCGCTCGCCGAGCGCCGGCGCCGGCCCGCCAGCGCCACCGGCGAGCGGGTCGGAGGGTGAGCGGCGACCGTGGGCACGCGCCGAGCGTGCGCTCGCCTGGCGTTCGCCGCCCGACGATGTGCGGTGGCGCGGCCGTGGCCTCCGGGTCGTCGCCGCGGCTGTGCTACACACGACGAGGGTGCACTGCCGCCACGACCAGGCACCCCGGTACGCGTCGGTCGTGGTCCAGGACCTCGGGGGTGGTGACGTGACCGCGCAGCCTGGCGGTGTCGACGCGATCCTGGTGCCCAGCGGACCGCGACGCGTGCACCTGGCGGTGTCGGGCAAGCTCGTCGAGCTGTGGCGGTCCCGCGAACTGCTCGACCAGCTGGTCCGCAAGGAACTGAAGGTCCGTTACCGCAACTCCGCGCTCGGGTTCCTGTGGTCCATGCTCACCCCCGTGCTGATGACGGCGGTCTTCAGCGTCGTCTTCACCCAGATCGTGCGTATCCCGGTCGACGACTTCCCGGCGTTCTTCATCGCCGGCTTCCTGGTGTGGCAGTTCCTCCAGAACTCCTGTCAGGGCGCGATCGACTCGATCGTCGGCAACGCCGAGCTGATCAAGAAGGTCTACTTCCCCCGTGAGGTCCTGCCGCTCTCGCACGTCTTCGCGCAGCTGACCCACCTGCTGCTCGCGTTGCTCGTGCTCAGCCCCTACCTCGTCGCCATGCGCGGGTTCGGTGTGCTGCGCCACGTGCCGACCACCCTGCTGGCGATCGCGCTGCTGACCCTGTTCGTGTCCGGGGTCGCGATGTGGTTCGCCGGGGTCAACGTCACCTTCCGGGACCTGAAGGAACTGTTCGTGGTGATCTTCCAGGTGTGGTTCTACGCGACGCCGGTGATCTACCCGCTGGCGCTGGTGACCGCCCAGATGGGCGAGGGGTTCGCGTGGATCGCCCGGGTCATCGCCATCAACCCGGCGACCGTCTTCGTCGAGCTCGCACGGCTCGGGCTCTACGGTTCGGTCAGCGCCACCGGGGACGCCATCAGCCCTCTGACGGACGGGCCCCCCGCCTGGCCGGGCCTCACCGCCGTCGCCCTGGCGGCTGGCTGGGCGCTGGTCTCCTTCGTCGCCGGCTACGTCGTGTTCCTGCGCCGCTCCCGCACCTTCGCGAAGGAGGTCTGAGCGTGTCCTTCGCCTCACCACGCCGTAGCGTCGGGCGGCTCGCCGGTCCCACCGTCGATCCCCGGAAGCCAGCGATCGTCATGGACCGGGTCACCGAGACCTTCCGGCTGTTCCACCAGCGTCCCAGCGGGCTGAAGGAGCGCCTCTACCGGCTGCGGCGGACCTCCTACACCGACTTCAACGCCCTCGAGGACATCAGCTTCACGGTCGAGCACGGGGAATCCGTCGCGGTGATCGGTCCCAACGGCTCAGGCAAGTCCACCCTGCTGAAGCTGCTGGCTCGGATCCTCCCCCCGGACGAGGGCACGGTCCTCACCAACGGGCGGGTGGCATCGCTGCTCGAACTCGGTGCCGGGTTCCACGGCGATCTGACCGGGCGCGAGAACATCCGGCTCAACGGTGCCATCCTGGGCCTGTCCGGGGCGGAGATCGCCGAGCGGTTCGATGAGATCGTGGCCTTCGCCGGGGTCGAGCATCTGCTGGACACCGCCGTACGTACCTACTCGTCCGGCCTGGAGGTGCGGCTCGGGTTCGCCGTGGCCGTGATGGTCGAGCCCGACATCCTGCTGGTGGACGAGGTACTGGCCGTCGGCGACGCCGAGTTCCAGGCCCGCTCGCTGGAGCGCATGCGGGCCTTCCGTGACGCTGGCAAGACCTTCGTGCTGGTCAGCCACGACCTCGACGCGGTCCGGGACATGTGCGATCGGGCGATCGTGCTCGACCGCGGACGCGTGGTCTTCGACGGTCCGGTCGCCGAGGGCGTCGAGCTGTACCGCCAGCGTGCCGCAAGCCACAGCGCGCCACGGGTGGACCGACGCCGCGGTGCCACCCAGGTCGCGATCGACGACGTCGAGCTGGTGTGCGCCGACGGCGAGGCCGCCACCGAGGTTCTCCCGTCGGCCAACCTCACCGCCCGGATCCGGCTCAGAGCGCTCACGGCGGTGGACGTCTGCTCGGTGGGGCTCGTGATCTCCCGCGGCGACGGCGCCCACCTCTACGAGCTGCACACGACCTGGCAGGGCGTGGGCGTCGGCCCGCTCGAACCGGGGCAGGAGGCCACCGTCGAGATCCGCTTCACCGCCCACCTGCTGGCCGGCCACTACGCGCTCGCGTGCTCGGTCACCGATGCCTCAGGGCGGGAGACGTGGGCGGTGGTCGCCGACGCGGCCCGGTTCGGGGTGCGACCGGCACCCGGGGGTGCGGGACTGGTCGACCTGTCGGCCAGCGCCGTGGTCACCGAGGGTCCCGCCCGCCGCACCGGTGACGGCAAGGCGATCCCGCTCCCTCGTCCCCAACACCGCCAGGCCGGTGGCTGAAGCGCGTGCGCGTCGCTGCGGTCGTCGTCAGCTGGAACAGTGCGGAGCACCTCCAGCCACTGCTGGCCAGCCTGGAGTCCCAGGACCATCCGGACCTCGAGGTGGTCGTGGTCGACAACGCGTCCGAGGACGGCTCCGCCGCGATCGTGCGGGCCGCACGGGCAGCGGCCGACGCCCACCCGGTGCGGCTGCTCGTCGCGGCGTCCAACCGGGGGTTCTGCGGCGGGGTCAACGACGCGCTGGCAACGCTGGAGACCGGGGTCGACGCGGTCCTGTTCGTCAACCCCGACGTGGTCCTGGCGCCTGAAGCGGTGCGTCGTTGTGTCGAACGCCTCCAGCAGCACCCGCGCTGCGGCAGCGTGCAGCCGCGGCTGCTGCGCCCGGTCCCCGGGCCGGAGGGCGACGCCGTCGTCGACACGACCGGCCACGAGTTGACGAGTGCCCGTCTGTACCGCAACCGCGGAGAGGGCCGGCCGGCGTCGCGCGTCGGGTTCCCCGCCGGCGAGGTGTTCGGCGCCTCCGGGGCGTGCGTGCTCCACCGCCGGGCGATGCTCGATCAGGTCCGGTGGCAGGACGGCCAGGTGCTGACCGAGGACCTCATCGCCTACTTCGACGACATCGAGTTGGACTGGCGCGCCCGCCGGTTCGGGTGGACCGCGTGGTACGAGCCGGCGGCGACCGGCACGCACCAGCGTGGGGGTGCGGGGCCACGCCGGACCCGGCGGGTGGAGTCGCTGAACCTGGCCAACCGGTGGCTGGTGCTCCTGACCTGCGACCGGCCCACGTGGCAGGCCTGGCCCTCGGTGCTGCTGACCAGTGCGCTCAAGACGCTCGAACTGACGCTGACCGTGCCGCAGGCGCTCCCCGGGGCCCTGCACCAGCTCCGTGGTGGTCTGCCCGGGGCGCTCGGGCGCCGGCGCGAGCTCGACGCCAGGGCACCGGTGTCGGCCCGCACGGTCGCTGCCGCCTACGCGCAGCCCTTCCGGTGGGGACCCTGGATCAGGGCGTGGTGGCGACGTCTGCGCGGGTCCGCACCCGGGGTGGCGGTGCCAGGCAGGACGGTGGACCGGATCCCGGGCGCGGGGCGCTAGGTGTCGTCCTCGCTGACGACCTCCTCACGGTCCTCGGCGTCGAGTTCCTCCATGCCCTCCTCCGGGGTCCGCTCCCCGAGCGGCGCGTCGTCCTCGCTGGTGTCGGTCACCTCGCGGTCCTCGTAGGCCAGCACACCCTCGGGGAAGGGCGCCGTCTGGCGCTCCGGGCCGATGCCGTGGGTCCCGAAGTGATCCAGGGCGAAGGCGTACGCCACCGTCTCGTCCCAGGTGTCGCAGTCCATCGCCACACCCCAGGCCCGCAGCGCCACTGCCTTGCCGCTGTCGATCCCCGGATCCTCGAAGGGCGAGCTCATGATGCCGACCCCCGCGGCGTCCCGGCGGAAGCCGTTGGCGTTCAACGTCGACGCCCAGGTCCCGATCCGATCGGCCGTCGCGGTGTCGATCTGCGCCGGGTCCCACCAGACGATGACCGTGCCGTGCTCCAGGTTGTGGGTCGAGGAGACCTCGTCGATCTGCCGGGTCGCGGCAGGCGTGACCGGGTGGACGCCGACGGTGTGCGGCCCGGAGTGGGTCGGACGGGTGTCGGTGTAGACCGCCGAGGCATCCACCTGGGCGCTGTTGTCGAAGTGCGTGCGATCCGGCAGCGGGTCGCGGTCGGCCAGTACCTCGCACCCGGCTGCCTCACGAGCCGACTCGGCCTGGGCCGAGGTGAGCAGGATCGCATCCTCGATGGTCGCCGGCCCGCCGGCGAACGCCTGGAAGAGCACCGCCCCCACGACGCCGACCACGGCGAAGCTCGCCAGGCCGTGACGCCAGTTGCGGGACTGTTTGCGCTCGGCCGCCGCGGCTTCGGCGCGTCGGCGCTCCTCGCGCGCACGGGCACGGCGTTCCTTGTTGGGGATCTTGTCACGTTCCGCCACGGGATGCTCCGATGGAGTGTCGCCCCGAGCGTCGGCGCACCGGTGGGAGCCGGACCGACCGCGAGAGCGACGAGAGGGTACGGCGGCAGCGCCGCTGCCGCCGGACGGCCGCGCTCAGGTCCTCCCGCTCAGGTCCTCCCGCTCAGG
>CAYXJD010000019.1:0-7052 GCA_964465225.1 uncultured Actinomycetota bacterium | reverse complement strand
CGCTGCCGCCGGACGGCCGCGCTCAGGTCCTCCCGCTCAGGTCCTCCCGCTCAGGCCTCCTCGAGCAGGCCGTCGATCGGCACCGGTCCACGCATCGGCGGCGGTACGGACGGCGCGCCGATCGCCACCATGCCGAGCGGCTCCCAGTCGGCTGACAACGCCAGCGCCGAGCGGACCGTGTCGGGGCAGAAGCTGGTGGAGCTGATCCAGGCGGCACCGAGCCCGTGGGCGGCGAGGACGACCTGGAGGTTCTGCAGGGCCGCTCCGCCGGAGAGCAGGAACAGGTCACGCTCGGCGCGCTGCCGGCGGGCATCGGGATAGGCGTGGGCGCCGTCGAGCTGCACACCTGGCAGCAGCAGGACCGGCGCCGACCTCAGGACAGCATCGGAGCGGGCGAGCCGCCGGCCGATCACCTCTTCGCTGGTGCCGTCCTCGGCCAGGTCCGCCCGCCATCTGGTCGCCATCGCGTCCAGGAGGCGGTGCCGGGTGGCATCGGTCAGCCGTAAGAACCGCCACGGCCGCGTCCCGTGGGGCGCTGGGGCCGTCGCGGCGGCCGCGACGGCGGCGGCCAGCACGTGCTCGGGCACGGCGACCGTGGGATCGAAGCGACGCACGGTGCGTCGCCGGGCGATCGCCCGCTCCGCGGCCGTCGGTCCACCGACAGCGAACAGGTCCTCCTCGAGCGGCCGCAGCAGGTCCGCGCCGGTCCCGTCGAACGAGCCCGTGGTGTCGAGGCCGCGGAGCAGCACGAACGGTGTCCCACTGTCCTTGCGGCGGACCAGGTCGGCGGCGGCGGCGACCTCGTCGGCGATGGCTGCCTCGGTGACCTCCAGCACACGGCCGTCCAGATCGAGCCCACCCCGCTCGTCCCGCAGCGCCGGGAGACCGGCGACGCCGAGGGCCACCTCGGTCTGCCCGCGGCGCCATGGCCGACCGAAGGTGTCGGTGACCACCACACCGATCCGTCGACCGGTCGCCGCCAGCACCGCCGCGCGCAGCGCGGCCGCGGAGGCGTCCGGGTCCTCGGGGAGCAGCAGCGCCGCCCGGTCACCCACGTTGGAGGCATCGATCCCGCCGTTGGCGGCGACGTAGCCCTGGCTGGTCCGGGTGATCAGCACCCAGGGAGCCTCGGCGACCACCTCAGCGGCGTGGTGGCGGGCGAGGTCCCGGCGGGCCTGACGCGGATCGCCTTCCGGCAGGGGGACCACGGCCCCCTCGACGAGGCTCACGACCTTCGAGGCGACGCACACGACATCGCCGTCCCCCAGGGCGAGGCCCTGCTCGGCGACCGCCTCGAGCAGCCGCCCGGCCAGATCGTCACCGGGCTGGAAGCGGTGGGTGGTGGGCAGCGGGACCACCTCGACGGCAGCGGTGCTCATCGGCTGGTCCCGGTGCGCACCGACGCCGCCAGGTCCAGGCACGTGCGGGCCAGCGCGGCCGCCACCTCGACGTCGTCCATCATCGTGTCGGTCACGGCGCAGGCGAGATCCAGCGCGCGGACCTGTTCGGCCGAGGACGCGTCCTGGTGGTCGATCACCCAGCCGTCGAGCAGCGGGCGGTGGTGGCGTGCCACCCCGACCGCGGAGACCTCGGCGCCGACGGCCGGCAGGAGCTTGTGGGCCATCCCGCGGACCACGGCACCACCGACGATGGGCGAGACCCCGATCACCGGTGCGTCCGTCTCGAGTACCGCCTCCCTGAGTCCGGGCACCGCCAGGATCGTGTCGATCGACACCACCGGGTTCGAGGGAGCGACGAGCACCGCCTCAGCGTCGCGGATCGCCTCCACCACCCCCGGTGCCGGTCGCGCCTGCTGCGCACCGGCCAGTCGCACCTCGGCGACCTCGGGCGCGCCGCGCTCACCGACCCAGTACTCCTGGAAGTGCAGGTCGCGACCGTCGACGGTGTGGATCCGCGTCTGGACCTCGTCGTCGGTGGCCGGGAGCAGCCGCACCGGTACCCCGAACGCGCGGGTCACCTCCGCGGTGACCTCCGAGAGCGAGGCGCCCTGTCCCAGCCGCAGCGTGCGGTGCAGATGGGTGGCCAGGTCGCGATCGCCGAGGGTGAACCACGGCTCGTGGCCGAAACGCTCGAGCTCTCCGGCGACGACGTGGGTCTCGTCGGCGCGCCCCCACTGCTGCTCGGGGTGGACGACCCCGCCGAGCCAGTAGGTGATGGAGTCGAGGTCGGGGCAGACCCGTACGCCGAGGTGGGTCAGGTCGTCGCCGACGTTGACCACGGCGGTGATCTGTCCGGCCGGCACCACGTGCTGCAGGCCCCGCAGGAAGCGGGCAGCGCCGACGCCGCCCGCGAGCACCGTGTACACGCCACCTCCGTCGACCCCGGGGGCCGGTGAGGGTAGGCGGTGGTCAGGTCGGTATCGTGCGCCGCGTCGTCGTTCGAGCGAGGTGCTGGTGTCAGAGGTCGCGACCGAGGTGCTCGACCGCCTCCGACCGCGAGCGCTGCGGCGAGCCGAACAGGGCCTGACCTTGGGCCGGGACGAGGCGGCGGCGCTGTTGGGGGCCCGCGACGCCGACCTGGAACGGCTGCTGGACGTCGCAGGACGGGTCCGCGACGCCGCTCCCTGGTACGCCGAGGGCGCCTGGGGTCGGACCACGGACGGTCGTCGCCGCGTGACCTACTCCCGCAAGGTCTTCGTGCCCCTGACCCACCTGTGCCGCGACGCCTGCGGCTACTGCACCTTCGCGTGGCCTCCGAAGCAGGACCTGCCGGCCTACCAGTCGCCGGAGCAGGTCCTCGAGGTGGCACGGGCCGGCCAGGCGGCCGGCTGCACCGAGGTGCTGTTCACCCTGGGTGACAAGCCCGAGGAGCGCTACCCCGCCGCCCGGGAGTGGCTGGCGGCACGCGGGTACGAGACCACCCTGCAGTACCTGCGAGCGGTGTCGATCCAGGTCATCGAGGAGACCGGGCTGCTGCCCCACCTCAACCCGGGGGTGATGAGCTGGTCGGAGGTGGCCACGCTCAAGCAGGTCTCCGCCTCGATGGGGATCATGCTCGAGACGACCTCCGATCGCCTGCTGGCCAAGGGCCAGGCGCACTTCCAGGCGCCCGACAAGGAGCCCGCGCGCCGTCTGCAGACCTTGGAGGATGCCGGCCGGCTGTCGGTCCCCTTCACCTCGGGGCTCCTGATCGGGATCGGGGAGACGCTCGCCGAGCGCATCGACACCCTGTTCGCCCTGCGGGACGTGCACCGGCGCTACGGGCACCTCCAGGAGGTGATCGTCCAGAACTTCCGGGCCAAGCCGGACACGGCCATGCGCGACCACCCGGAGCCGAGCTTCGAGGACCTGCTGGCCACGATCGCCACGGCGCGCGTCGTGCTCGGGCCGACCATCCACCTGCAGGCCCCACCCAACCTCTCACCGGGGGTGTTCCCGCTGCTGCTGCGGGCTGGGATCGACGACTGGGGCGGGGTGTCGCCGCTCACGCCCGACCACGTGAACCCGGAAGCCCCGTGGCCGCACCTGGCGGAGCTCGAGCGCCGCAGCGCGGACGAGGGGTTCGTGCTCACCCAGCGGCTGCCCGTCTACCCCGAGCACGCGACGGTGCCCGATCCGTGGCTCGCCGGCCGCATGCGTGGCCCGGTGGCCGAGGTGATGGACGCCCGCGGCCTGGCCCGCGACGGAGTGGTCCCTACCGGGCAGCCCTGGCAGGACCCCGAGGTCACCTCCGGGGCGGTGACCGACCGGATGGCCGCGGTCATCGATGGGGACGAGGCCGGTGGGTCAGCAGCGGACGGCCGCAACGCGCGTTCCGCCGCGGCCGAGGACGAGTTGCACCGGGCGGTCTTCGGCGACGTGCACGTGATCGCCGACGGGGTCCTGGCCGCCAACGCCCCCCGGATCGAGGGGCCGGCCCGCACCGCGATCCGGCGCGAGGTCGCTGCGGCGCTGGCCAAGGCACAGGCCGGCACGGTGCTGGACGACACCGAGGCGCTGCTGCTGTTCGAGACCTCCGGGATCGAGCTGGACGCCCTGACCGAAGCGGCCGACGAGGTCCGGGCCGACCGGGTGGGTGACACGGTCACCTACGTCATCAACCGCAACATCAACTTCACCAACGTCTGCTACACCGGTTGCCGGTTCTGTGCCTTCGCGCAGCGCCGCGACGACCCGGATGCCTACACGCTGTCGCTGACCCAGCTCGCCGACCGTGCGGAGGAGGCCTGGCAGGTCGGGGCGACCGAGGTGTGCATGCAGGGGGGGATCCACCCGGACCTGCCCGGCGACTACTACTTCGAGGTGCTCGACGCCGTGCTGGAGCGGGTGCCGGGGATGCACGTCCACGCCTTCTCGCCCATGGAGGTCGTCAACGGCGCGACGCGGCTGGGCATCTCGATCCGTGAGTGGCTCGAGGAGGCTCGGCACCGTGGGCTCGGATCGATCCCGGGCACGGCGGCGGAGATCCTGGACGACGACATCCGTTGGGTGCTGACCAAGGGCAAGCTGCCGACCGCCCAGTGGATCGAGGTGGTCACCACCGCCCATGAGGTCGGACTGCCGTCGTCCTCCACGATGATGTACGGGCACGTGGACGAGCCGCGGCACTGGGTGGCCCACCTCAAGCTGCTCCGCGACCTGCAGGAGCGTTCCGGTGGGTTCACGGAGTTCGTCCCGCTGCCCTTCGTCCACCAGTTGGCACCGATCTACCTCGCCGGGGTCGCCCGGCCCGGTTCCACCTGGGAGGACGACCGCCGGGTCCATGCCGTGGCTCGCCTGCTGCTGCAAGGGGCGATCGATCACGTCCAGCTGTCCTGGGTCAAGGTCGGCCTCGAGCGTGGCGTCGAGCTGCTGCGCGGCGGGTGCGACGACCTCGGGGGCACGCTGATGGAGGAGACGATCTCGCGGATGGCCGGCAGCGAGCACGGTGTGCGCAAGAGCGTCGAGGAGCTCGAGGCGGCGGCGCGTACCGCCGGACGCCCGGTCCGTCAGCGCACGACGCTGTACGGCGAGGTCGCGCGCGCCCACTGACCCGCCGCGGGGGCGCAGACACCTGGACGTTCGGTCGTGGCCGTGCGTTCTCTGCGCGGCGCAGCTGTCTAGGTTCGGGATCACTGCTGTCGAGGTGCAGGGTCGTGGCGGCACCCCACCGCCGCGTCCGGTCGCGCGACAGGCCATCCCGCAGATGGGCGCACAACGGTGCTCCGCGGCCGTTTCGGGCCGTTCCCGGCTGCGTTCCGAGCGTCCGCCCGGGGAGCGACACGGGCCGCCGTGACGTTCGGACGGCCCTTCGTGGCCCGAGAACCCCGACAGGAACCTGTACACCCAGCTTGACAGAACCTATACAGCACGTCACGCTACCCATCACGACAACGCAACGAGCGGAGCAACCGTGACAGCTGCAGCGATCTCCATCGCGCCGACCACCGCCCCGGTGCAATCCTACGGCGACGCCGCCAGCGAGGAGCTGCTCGTGGCCGTCGCCGGCGGCGACCAGTCGGCGTTCGCCAGCCTCTACGACCGGGTGTCGTCGCAGGTCGTCGGCGTGGCCCTGCGGGTACTGCGGGATCGCTCGCTGGCCGAGGAGGTCGCCCAGGAGGTCATGGTCGAGGTGTGGCGCAAGGCCGACCGGTTCGACCCGAACCGCGGGACGGCGTCGGGCTGGATCACGACCCTGGCGCACCGTCGCGCGGTCGATCGTGTCCGCAGCGAGCAGGCCAGCCGCGACCGCGACGACCGGGTGTCCCGGCGTGACGAGCCGCGCGCCTTCGACGCCGTGGCCGACGAGGTGGAGGTCAGCCTCGATCACTGGCAGGTGCGCCAGGCCCTGGCGACCCTGACCGAGCGGCAGCGCGAAGCGATCGAACTCGCCTACTTCGGCGGTCACACCTACCGCGACGTCGCCCGGGTGCTCGAGATCCCGGAGGGCACGGCCAAGTCGCGGCTGCGCGACGGGCTGCTGCGGTTGCGGGAAGCCCTCGAAGAGCTCGTCTGACGCACCCCGAGCTGCGACGTCACGACGGCCCGTGCTCCGGCACGGGCCGTTCGCCTGCCGGCCGCGATCAGCCTCGGGCTGCCGGACACCAGTGGTCGTGTCCGAAGTGGCCTGGGACCACCACCGGTAGTGGGTCGGTCTTGACGAGACCCGCCCACTCGTGCAGTATGCCAGCCGTGTAGTTCCACGTCTGTCAGGAGCAGTAGGTGGGGGTCATAACCGAACTGAGCACGAAGCTCGCCTTCGACGCGGATGATCGTGCCTGGATGCTGGAGGCAAAGTGCCTCGATGCAGACCCCGAGGCCTTCTTCCCCGAGAAGGGCGGGTCCACGCGCGAGGCCAAGCGCATCTGCGCGACCTGTCCGGTCCGCAGTGACTGCCTCGACCACGCCCTGGCCAACGACGAGCGCTTCGGCATCTGGGGCGGTCTCTCCGAGCGTGAGCGGCGCAGGGCCAAGCGTCTGACCGCCTGAGCGCGGGCAGCCGCCGCTGACCGGCGGGTACCTCCGAGCGGTGGCCGGCGGCCTCCGGGGGGCCGACTGGTAGCCTCCCGCGACGCACGCGGGCCCGACTGACCCGCCGCAGCCCCCGCTCCCGCGGTGCGAGCCCGGGACCGCTCCACGTGGCGGAGCCGAGCGTTCCTGGGCCCCGTGTGGTGCCGAGGGGAGCGGGTCACCCCCGATGCTGCGCCCCGTGCGGGAGGACCTCGACACCGTGTCGGCACCCACCACCGCTGCGCCACCCACCGTCCTGGCGGTGCTCGTCGCCCACGAGGGCGTGAGGTGGTTGCCGCGCACCCTCGATGCGCTGTTCGCACAGTCGCATGGCCCGATCGAGATCGTGGCCGTGGACAACGCCAGCACCGACGGCTCCCGCGAACTCCTGCTCGAGCGTCTCGGGGAGGACCGGGTCCTGATCGCGGATCGTGATGATCAGATCGCCCGGGCCGACGGCCCTCGACTCGTCCCCCAGCCGCATCTCGGCTTCACCGGAGATGATGTAGTAGATCTCCTCGGTGTGGGTGTGGACGTGCTCACCGATCACCGCTCCGGCAGGGACACGGTTCCACTCGAAGGACTCGATGTCGCTGTGCAGCA
>CAYXJD010000018.1:0-22457 GCA_964465225.1 uncultured Actinomycetota bacterium | reverse complement strand
CACGGAGTCGAGGGAGACGCTGCCGGCGTGCTCCTACGCCTCCCTGCACCCGCACCAGATCCGTTCTTCGAAGCTGCAGGCAAGCGGTCGGCTTCCTCGCGATCGCCGTCCAGGTGAGCGCCGACGAGGCGTTCTCCTGCTCCACGAAGTGGGGCATCGCCCACCTGGTGCTGCTCGACCCGCAAGGACGTGAGCTCCCCAGCCTCGATGGCCAGTCCGCCTACCTCGGTCGACACCGACCAGACGGCGCTGCCGGTGGTGTGGTCCATGGAACGTGAGGACCACAGAGGAGTTCAGCATCGGGCAGACCGAGGGACGTGAGCCTACGGGCAGAGGACGAGCACGGGCGGTCCCTCAACGACCGCTGCAACGCTGCTGACACGAGGTCTGCCACGAGGCCTGACACGACCGCGCCAGCGGCATGAGATCGAGGCATGTGCTGACCGCTGTTCGTCCGTGCGACGAAGATGTGCGCCAGGAGCACCGCTGTCACAATCGCGGCGTTCGTGGGGGACTTCTTCTGTGACCGCTGATCGACGGCGGCGCTGAGGAGGTTCCGATGGATACCGACCCGACCCTGCTGACCGACCACCGCCAGACCCGCATCCCGATCGGCAGCACGTCGCTGCTGCCACCGACGCTGCCGCCGGCCCGCGCCGGTCGGCTACTCGGCATCGGACGACGCCAGACCTACGAGGGCATCCACCGCGGCGAGATCCGGGCGATCCGCATCGGACGACGCCTGCTCGTGCCGACCAGCTGGGTCCTGGAGCAGCTCGGCCTCCCCGCCGAGCGGTTCATCAGCGTCGAGGACCTGCCGCAGAGCTGACGTCTATCCACAGGCTCGACGCGATCGGAATCGCCCTGGCAAGGGCCGAGGCCGATGCTGTCGGACTGGACGGTCGACTGCCGGGCGGGGAGGTCGAGGGTGCGAGGCAGCGTCTACCCGTACACCACCAAGCGTGGGGAGCGGCGATGGCGGGTGGTGTTCGACGCACTGCCCGATCCGCTGACGGGCGAGCGGCGGCAGACGAGCAAGCGCGGGTTCGCCACAAAGGCCACGGCGGAGGCGTTCCTGCGTCGATCGCTCGAGAGGGTGACGTCCGGGACCTACACCCAGCCGTCACGGGTCACCCTGGCCGAGTACCTCGCCGAGTGGCTGGGCGGGCTGCGCAAGAAGCCGACGACGATGGCCGACTACCGCCAGTCCGCCCGGGTCTACGTCGGCCCCCGCATCGGCGGCGTACCCCTGCAGTCGCTCACCCCGGAGCACCTCGACCGGCTGTACCGCGAGCTCGAGACACAGGGCAAGCGTGCCGGGCGGTGTGCGACGGCCGGGGTTACCTGCCGCGAGCACGGCTGCTCACCAGACCGGCACGACGGGCTGTCACCCAAGACCGTCCGCAACGTTCACGGCATGCTCCACCGCGCCCTGCAGGAGGCCGCCGAACGGGGGCACGTCCAACGCAACGTCGCATCGCTCGCCCATCCGCCGACCGCGAAGCAGGCCCGCTCCCACAACACGCGCGACAAGTCCTGGGACGCGAGCATGCTCGCGCGCTTCCTCAACCACGTTCGCGACGACCGGCTCCACGCGGCGTGGCGTTTCGCCGGCACCACCGGCGCACGCCGAGGTGAGATCCTCGGGCTGCGGTGGAGCGACGTCGACCTCGATGCCGGGACCGTCACCTTCGGTAGGCAGACCGTGACCGTCGTGACGGGGCAGCTGATCTGGCAGCAGGACGGCAAGACCGACGCGGCCACCCGCACGGTCGCGCTCGACGACCAGACCGTCGCCGTGCTCGCCGAGCATCGTCGTCAGCAACACGAAGAGCGGCAGCTAGCCGGGCTCGCCTGGATCGACGACCCGCACGGCCCGCTCGTATTCACCGATCCGCTCGGACGGCCGCTGCGCCCTGACAGCTTCTACCGCATCTTCGTGCGGCTCACCCGGGAGATCGGCGCCCCACCGCTCGACGTCCACGGCCTGCGGCACACCTACGCGACCGCAGCCTTGCGCGCCGGTGTCTCACCCGAGGTGCTCGCCCAACGGCTCGGCCACTCCGACGTCAGCATCACCCTCAGCCTCTACGCCCACGTCCGACCCAGCGACGACCGCGCCGCGGCTGCGCTCGTCGCAACGGCGATCGATGACGAGATCACTGGCGCTGCACTCGGTCGATGACGTGCGCCAAGCCATGACGCATCACTCCTGCATCAGGTCTGGCTCGACGAACTCCGGATCTGGGAGCGGCCCGAACTCGTCGCTGGGTTCCGGCATGTCGCTGCCGGCGAAGTTGACCTGGAACTGCACGCGCTTCGTTCGCGTCTTGGCCTGGACCTGCTCGAAGGTGAGCAGGGTGAAGAACGGGCGCCCGTAGTCATTGGCGTCGTTGAGGACCACGAACGCCCACAGGATCCGGTCGGCCGCAGCCTCGGAGAGGTGGTACTGGGTCTCCGAGCTGCCGAAGAAGAAGCCTGCCAGCGCCTTGTTCCGAATCGGCTTCGCGGTCGTCTTCATCTCGATCAGGCTGATCTCATCGATCCACGAAGCGACGTCGGCCATGGTCAAGGGCGGCGCAGGCCGCCTCGTCATCACAAGGTCGAAGCTTGCCCCGGTGAAGTTGCCAGAGAGGCCGATGAGCCTCAGGATCTCCGTCTTGACGGCGGGGGCCGGACGTTGGAAGCGGCGGTCGAGGAGGACGAAGTCCTTCCCCCGCGCTTCGAGTCCATGGTTGCGTGCACTCTTCTCGAAGCGCGCCACGAAGTCGCGCTCCATCTCATCGAACGTACGAGTAACCGGCCGCCCCCAGCTAGGTCGCGCTGAGGATCGCCGATCAGGGCGCGGCGATCAAGGCCAGCGACAATGCGTCACCACGGCGAGCCCCCCGGTGAGCGCCTCCGCGATGTTGTCACCGCGTTGCCACGGGGGCTCGAAGCGGCCGGTGACAACACTCGCGCGACCCGGATGTTGTCAATCCGTTGTCACGGGCATGCGAAACGCCCCCGCGGGTGGGCGGGGGCGTTCGGGTGATTCGGCCGCCTGCGGGGTGCTCGACCCTGGTACGACGTGGTGGGCGAGGGGGGACTTGAACCCCCATGTCCATAAGGACACACGGACCTGAACCGTGCGCGTCTGCCAATTCCGCCACCCGCCCGGGTGAAGCGCGGAGCGTACCAACGCGCTCGCCAGGCGGCCAACGACGGCCCGTGCGCACACGCCTACCCGAGCGATGCCGCATAAGGCCGGGTGCGCCCGATCACGCCTGCTGGCGCGGGGGCGCTGGGAACCCCGACGTCTCCACCGTTCGGACGGGTCGGTGCAGCACCTCCCTCGGCTACGCTCACGGCCGGCCGGAACCGTCCTCATGCAGGTCGTCGTCCGAGCCGTCGGATCGCAGTCGGCGCCCCGGCGCCGTGCTCGACCGCACCTCGCGACGCGACCGAGACCGGTGGAACATGGGCGTGCTCCAGGAGTTCGAACGGCGCCTCGAAGGCGCCGTCGAGGGCTTCTTCGCGCGCGCCTTCCGGTCCGGCATCCAGCCGATCGAGCTGGCGAAGGCGGTCCAACGCTACGCCGAGGACCACCAGCACGTCACCGCCGACGGGGTGGTCGTTCCGAACGTCTACCGGCTCACTGTCGGACCGAAGGACCACGACCGGCTCGAGGGGTTCGGCGCGTCGCTGCCACGGGAACTCGCCGAGGTGCTGGTCAGCACCGCCGCCGAGCGCGGCTGGATCCTGCGCGGCCCGGCCAAGGCCCGCATCGTGGTCGATGACGCCGTCAGACTCGGCCGCTTCCGTATCGCCGGTCGTATCGAGGTGGTCGAGGGGTCGTCCGCGCCATCGACCTCCTCAGCGCAAGCCGCAGCTGCACCGGCCGGATCTGCAGCACCCGGCCCCGCCTGGGCCGACGAGCGACCCAACCCCCTCGATGCCCCTGCGCCTCCCTCGTCGATCCCATCGCAGCCCGTGACGCCCGCTGCATCCTCGCAGGCTCGCGGCTTCGACCACACCCAGGTGGTCGCCGCGACGCCCGGTGCCGGACTCCACCTCGTCGTCCGTCGGGCGCAGGGCAGCAACGGTGCCAGCGTGCCGGTGCAGGGCAGCCGCCTCACCGCCGGCCGCCTCGAGCGCTGTGACCTGACGATCCAGGACAGCACGGTCTCCCGGGAGCATGCTGCCTTCGTCCGCCGTGGCGAGCGCTGGTGGGTCGTCGACCTCGGCTCCACCAACGGCACCCGGGTCAACGGACGACGCGCGGCCGAGCACCCCCTCGAGCCGGGTGATCAGGTCGAGCTCGGCGACGCGCTCGTCGAGTTCGCGGGAGCCTGACGTGCCGGTCGAGCTCCTCACCCTGCTGAAGTTCGGGCTGCTCGCCCTGCTCTACCTCTTCGTCGGCCGCACCGCGAAGGTGTTCGCCGGTGAGCTGGGCTCCACCAGACGCAAAGCCGCACCGGCCCCCCGCCCTGCGGTCGCCGCCCCCTCCGAGCCGAACCGGCGGTCGCGCCGGATCCCGAAGGAGCTCGTGCTGCATGCCCCCGATGGCGGGCCGCAGGTGGTCGCCCTGTCCGGACACGGGGTCGTCCTCGGGCGCGGACCGACCGCGGATGTCCACGTCGAGGACGTCTACGTCTCCGACGAGCATGCAGAGATCCTCCCCGACGACGGCAGCTGGTCCATCCGTGATCTGGGGTCCACCAACGGCACCTACCTCAACGGCGCGAAGGTGACACGTCCGACCCCGCTCGCGGTCGGCGACCAGCTCCGGTTCGGCAAGACCCGCGTCGAGGTACGACGATGAGGAGGGTGATAGCGGCGGGCCGCAGCGATGTGGGCAGGGTGCGTGACAGCAACGAGGACGCGCTCCTGCTCCGTGACAGCGTGTACGCGGTCGCCGACGGCATGGGAGGCCACCTCGCGGGCGAGGTGGCATCAGCGACGGCCTTGCAGCCCATCGAGGAGCTCGACGGGCGGATCTTCCAGGACAACGCCGCCGCCGTCACGGCCCTAAGCGATGCCGTCGTGGCCGCCAACGAGCGGGTGTCGCAGCTGGCGATCGAGAACCCCGACTACCGCGGCATGGGAACCACGCTGACCGCCGCACTCGTCGAGGGTCGCCGGCTGCACGTCGCCCACGTCGGTGACTCCCGGGCCTACCTGCTGCGCGACGGGCACTTCAGCCAGCTCACCGATGACCACACGCTCGTGCAGCACCTGGTCGACGAGGGCCAGATCACCCGCGAGGAGGCGGCTCGGCATCCGCAGCGCTCGGTGATCACACGCGCCATCGGCGTGTCCGAGGAGGTCGAGGTCGACTCCATGTCGCTCGAGCTCCAGCCGGGGGACCAGGTCCTACTCTGCTCCGACGGGCTCAGCGGGGTGGTCGAGGACGACGAGATCGCGGGGACCCTGCTGCAGGTGGAGGAGATCGACGCCGCCGCCGATGCGCTGGTCGGACTCGCCAACGATGCAGGTGGTCCAGACAACATCACCGTCCTCCTCCTGCGTTACGAGGACCCGGATGCCGAGGATGCCCCCCGCAACCGGACCATCTCGATCTCCAGCCGGGTCGAAGCCGGCGAAGGGGACTGGGCCGGTGAGATGAGCCGCTACGCCTCGCTCAGCAAGGGCGCGACGATGCTCGAGGCCGACACGGACGGCGACCACCGCTCGGTGGGATCGATCCTCGGCAAGGCCACGGCGATCGTGCTGGCGGTCGCGGTGGTCGCTGGGCTCGTGTTCGGTGGTTCTCAGTTCCTGCTGTCGCGCAGCTTCTTCGTCGGGCTCGACGGCGGTCAGGTCGTGATCTTCGAGGGCATCGACCGCGAGCTCGGACCGTTCGAGCTCTACCGCGTGGCCGAGCGCTCCGAGGTCGACATCGACGACGTGCAGCCCTGGTACCGCCCCCAGCTCGAGGATGGCTTCCCCGCGGCCGACCTCGGTGATGCCCGCACGCTGGTGCGCAACATCCCCTTGCGCAACGACCAGACGGGATCGGAGCCCGAGGAGGGCGCTGCGGACGACGAGGGCGGCGAGGCGTGACCGCCGGCTCGGTCGTGACGGGCGACGGTCCTCGCGCCACCGAGGCACGGCTGCTGACCGCGGCGGTACTGGTCACCTCGGCGGCCGGGATCCTGCTCGGTTGGTCGCGGTCCAGCGAGCTCCCGCCGGCGGCGGTGGTGACGGGGATGGCACTGGCGGCCATCGCGATCGTGGCGCACCTGACCGTCCGTGCGACGGCACCGGATGCCGATCCGGTCCTGCTCCCGATCGCGTTCCTGCTCAACGGTCTCGGCCTGGTCTTCGTGCAGCGGGTGGACATCGCCACCGGGAGCGAGCTCGCGGCGGCTCAAGCGGTGTGGACGGCGGTGTCGGTCGGCGCCTTCTGCGCCCTGCTGCTGTTCATCCGCGAGGTCTGGGTCCTCGGCCGCCTCCAGTACACCTTCGGCCTGCTCACCATCCTGCTGCTGTTGTCACCGCTGATCCCGGGACTTGGCGCAGGGGTCATCAACGGCGCCCGGCTGTGGGTCGACCTGTTCGGCATGCGCTTCCAGCCAGGGGAGCTCGCGAAGCTGACGATGGTGGTGTTCCTGGCCGCCTACCTGGAACGCAACCGTGCCCTGTTGTCGGTCGCGACCCAGCGCATCGGGCCCGTGCTCCTGCCGGCACCCCGCCACCTCGCACCGCTGCTGGTGGCCACGGGGACCGCGCTGGTGATCATGGTCGGGCTCCGGGACCTCGGTAGCGCCCTGCTGTTCTTCGGGGCCTTCCTCACGATGCTGTACGTGGCCACCGGTCGTCCCGCCTATCCCGCACTCGGCCTGCTGGCCTTCGGCCTCGGTGCCGTCGTCGCCTACCAACTGTTCTCCCACGTCCAGGTGCGTGTCAGCATCTGGCTCGACCCGTGGACGGACGTCAGCGGCAGCGCCTACCAGCTGGCACAGAGCCTGTTCGCGCTGGGGACCGGGGGACTGACCGGCACCGGTCTCGGCTTCGGTCGCCCACAGGACGTCCCCTTCTCCGCCACCGACGCGATCTTCGTCGTGATCGGTGAGGAGCTCGGGCTGCTGGGCGCCACCGCGGTGCTGCTGCTCTACCTCGCGATGGTCATGCGCGGCCTGAAGATCGCGCAGACGGCGCGTGACGAGTTCGCCACGCTGCTGGCCACCGGGCTGACCGTGCTGCTCGCCTTCCAGACGTTCGTGATCGTCGGCGGGCTCACCCGCCTGGTCCCGCTCACGGGGATCACCCTGCCCTTCGTGTCCTACGGCGGCTCGTCGCTGCTGTCGAACTACCTGCTGGTGGCGCTGTTGCTGCGGATCAGCGACGAGTCACGCGCGGCCGCTCTCGGCCGCACCACCACCCCCCTCCAACCACGCGGGCAGGGGCCACGCGGGCAGGGGCACGGATGAGTCGACAGATCGGACGGGTCGCCGCGGTGGTGCTGGTGCTGTTCGGCGCCCTGTTCGTCAACCTCAACGTCATCACCCTGCTGCAGGCCGACGAACTGGCCAACCACCCGGCCAACCGGCGGGTGATCATCCGGGAGTACGCCATCGAGCGGGGCCCCATCATCGTCGGCGAGCAGGCCATCGCGCGCAGCGTGCGGACCGAGGAGGGCCAGTACCGCTACCTGCGTACCTACCCCGAACCGGAGCTCTACGCCCACCTCACCGGGTACTACTCGATCGTGCTGCAGCGCTCGGGTCTGGAGCGTGCGCTCAACGAGGAGCTGACCGGCCGCACCACCGAGGTCGTGGCGCAGAACCTCGGTGAACTGCTCGGTGGTACCCAGCGGCCCGGCAACGCCGTCGAGCTCACCATAGAACCGCGGGTCCAGCAGGCCGCCCGTGACGCGCTGAGCGGACGGGAGGGTGCCGTGGTCGTCCTGGAGCCGACGACCGGCGCCGTCCTGGCCAGCTACGCCAACCCCACCTTCGACCCCAACCCGTTGTCCAGCCACGACACAGCGGTCATCAACGAGGCCTGGTCCTCGCTGCGGGACGCGGCGGATCGTCCGCTGGTGGACCGGGCCACCGGAGAGCTCTACCCACCGGGTTCCGCCTTCAAGGTGCTGGTCGCCGCCGCCGCCCTGGAGGCCGGAACCGAACCCAGCCGGACGTTCCCCAACGAGGTCACCTTCGACGTCCCCCAGACCACCCGGGACATCTCCAACGCGGGGGAGGTGCGCTGCGGCGAAGGTGATGAGACGACGCTGCAGACCGCGTTCCGTCGCTCCTGCAACACGGTGTTCGCGCGGTTGGGTGTCGAGCTCGGGGACGAGGCGCTCGCCGCTCAGGCCGAGGCCTTCGGGTTCGACCGCAGCCCACCGTTGGAACTGCCCGTGGCCGCGAGCAGCATCCCGCTGGACCAGGACGTGCCTGCGACCGCGCAGAGCGCGATCGGCCAGCGCGACGTTCGCGCCACGGTGCTGCAGATGGCGATGATCGCGGCCACCGTGAGCAACGGTGGCCAGCTGCTGCGCCCCCACCTGGTCCAGACCGTGCGCGCGCCGGATGGCGCGATCCTGCGCGGGCCGGACATCGGCCAGTGGGAGGACCCACCGGGCGATGGACGCCCCATCTCCCCGCGCACCGCGCAGCAGTTGCGCCGCCTGATGATCGATGCCGTCTCCGGACCGTCGGCCACGGGCAGCCGCGCCGCGATCTCCGGCATCGAGGTGGGCGGTAAGACCGGCACGGCGCAGACGGCACCCGGCCAGCCCCCGGTCGCGTGGTTCATCGGCTTCGCCGGTGATGGCGTCGCCGTCGCCGTCGCGGTTCCTGACGCCGACGGCGGGGGCGGTGCGATCGCCGCACCGATCGCCCGTCAGGTCATGCTGGCGGCCACCGGTGAGTGATCCGGTGGCGTTGCTAGCCTCGTTCGGCACCTCACATCCCCCTGGAGGACGTCCGTGAACGGAAGGCGTGTCCTGGCTGGTCGCTACGAGCTACGCCAGGTCATCGGGCGGGGCGGGATGGCGGAGGTCCACCTGGCCTACGACCAGACACTGGGTCGCGAGGTGGCGGTGAAGCTGCTGCTGGAGCGGTTCCGGGAGGATGAGACCTTCACCCGAAGGTTCCAGGACGAAGCCCGTCACGTCGCCCGTCTGAACCACCCGAACCTCGTCGCGGTGTACGACACCGGCGCCGATCAGGGACAGCCCTACATCATCATGGAGCTCGTCCAGGGCCGATCGCTCCAACAGGCCATCGCGGCCGGTGGCCTGACCGAGGACCGGGCGCTCGAGGTCGTCGCCGACGTGTGCTCCGCGCTCGACTACGCCCACGAGCGGGGCCTGATCCACCGCGACATCAAGCCGGGCAACATCCTGATGGCCGACGACGGGTCGGTCAAGGTGACCGACTTCGGCATCGCCCGGGCGATCGACAACGAGACCGTCACCCGCACGGCCGCCGTACTCGGAACCGCCGCCTACCTGTCCCCTGAGCAGGCCCAGGGACTGGAGGTGGACCCCCGCAGCGATCTGTACTCCCTGGGTGTCGTGCTCTACGAGTCGCTGACTTCTCGGCAACCCTTCGCCGGTGATTCGCCGGTGACCGTGGCCTACCAGCACGTCCAGGAGCAGCCCCGATCACCCCGCGAGTTGGATCCCGCGATCACCCAGGCCGCCGAGGCGATCACGATGCGGGCGCTGTCGAAGAACCCGATGAACCGCTACCAGAGCGCCGGGGAGATGCGCACCGACCTCGTCAACGCCCGGGTGGGACAGCCCGTGGCCGCTCCGGCCGTCCTGCCCACCGATCAGACGGCGCTGCTGGCCGCGGATCCGAGCACCAGAGGGGTGCGGACCCACGAACAGGAGCGTCGCCGCCGGGGCCTGGTCGCAGCGCTGCTGGTGATCCTCGGGCTCCTGGCACTGGCCGGCGGCGCCTTCGCCCTGGTGACCCTGCTCGCCGGCGATCAAGCCCAGCTGGTCACGGTGCCCGACGTCGAGAACGAGACGCGGGCGGTCGCCGAGGAACTACTCATCCGCGCCGGTCTCAGCATCGGCACGATCAGCGAGGAGTCCAGCGACGAGGTCGATGAGGGGCGGGTGATCCGCCAGGATCCCAGCGCCGAGGTGGAGGTGGAGGAGGGCAGCGAGGTCGACCTCGTGATCTCCACCGGAGAGGACATCGTCGGCGTGCCACGGCTGGTGGGCCTGAGCGAGAACGAGGCGCTGGCGGTCCTACGTGAGAACGATCTCGTCCTGGGCACCACCACGGAGGAGGAGGATGAGGACAGCGAAGCTCGCACCGTGCTGGACCAGGATCCCGCCCCCGGCGACGAGGTGGCGCCCGGCAGTGCGGTGGACATCACGGTCAGCATCCCCATCGAGGAGGTGCGGGTGCCTCGGGTGGTGAACTTCTCGGAGCGCAACGCGCTGGATGCGATCCGGTCTGCCGGGCTCGAGCCGGCGATCGACGACCGGGAGTTCTCCAACGCCGTCGGCGAGGGGTTCGTGATCAGCCAGTCGCCGGCACCCGGTGAACTCGTCGATCCCGGTGACACGGTGGAGATCGTCGTCTCGCGGGGCCCCGAACCGGAACCCGAACCCGAGCCGGAACCCCCACCGACCGTGGAACCCGAACCCGAGCCGGAACCCGAACCGGAGCCCGAGCCCGAGCCCGAGGATCCCGACCCCGAGGATCCCGCTCCGGAACCCGAGCCCGAGCCGGAGGGCGGCGGCTGACCCGACCGGCGGTGACGCTCGCACAGCGCCGGCCGTCGACGACTACCGGGCGCTCGGGTCGATGTCGCCGTCATCCAGCGAGCTGGCCTGCAGCGCCCGGCGGGCCAGTGCGATGCTGCCCGCCAGGCCGACCGCGAGTCCTGCGGCGACCAAGAGCCGCACGACGCCGATCGGCAGCGGCGTCGGTGCGATCGGTCGCCACCACACCGGCAGCGACCACAGGCCGAAGCCGAGCAGGGGGATCGCTGCCGCGTCGGTCAGCCATCCCCGGACAGCGGGCCCCCCAGGTCGCAGCCGAGCGAGCAGCCCCGCTGCCACGGCGACCGCCGGTAGCACGATCAGTGACGGTTCGGCCTGCCCGCCCGGTGGCGAGGAGACGGTGGCGACGACGCCGGCGGCCAGTGCCCCCAGTCCCACGCCCATCACCCCCACGCCGCGGTCCCGGGGCGGACGCCGAACCAGACCGACCGCCGCTGCCAGGCTCAACACCAGCAGCGCGATCGGCAGGCCCACCGGTGGCCCCGGCAGCCAGGCGAGTACGCCCTCGACCCGGGCGGGTTCCCCGTCCACGACCAGTGGGACCTCCCAGGCGAAGATCTCCTGGACCGTTCCCTGCGTCGGATCGACATCGCCGGGCAGGGTCGGCGACATGAAGTGGATCCGGTGGTCGTGCCAGGCGTAGCGGCCGTCCTCGGCCACGGTCTCCCACTGCGGTGCCGCCCCGGCGTCGGCGGCCGGGGGGACCTGGACGTCGAGCGCGCCGAAGCGGGCGTCGTTCAGCCACCGTGCGGGTGAACGGACGTTGACCTCGACCGTCCCACCCGCGTCGAAGCGCAGGTAGGGCTCGCCCTCGTAGCCCGGCACCTCCACCTGCTCGGCACCCGCCAACCTGAGCACCAGGAAGGTGTCCCCGCCGACCACCTCAACCCGGACCCCGGACACGGGATCCCCGGCGCCATCGACGAGGCCGGTCACCTCCGAGCGGTAGTGGGTGGGACGCGCTGGATCCGCCGACGCGGTCTGGGCCGGCAGGAGCAGCAGGAGTCCGACCACGACCAGCAGGCAACCCCGGGACCACGGGCTCACGATGACGTGTGGCGGTCTGGCTGCCGACGTCCTCGTCCAGCCAGCGTGAGGACCGCCAGCCCGACGACGAGGGCGACGGCGAGCAGACCGGACCACCTCCGGGTCGACCACTCGCCGCCCCCGACGGCAGCACCACCGGTCGGGTCGCCGACGCTCGTACCACCGCCGCCCCCGACGGCGGCCGCGTCGCGCGTGGCCTGCGGATCCGTCGGATCCGGGTCTGCATCGCTACCCCCATCGCCGGCCGCTTCGTCCGGGTCCTGTCCGGTCGGCAACTCCTCGGTCGGTGACTCAGGCGGTGCCGGGCGATCGGGGTCGGGTGCGGTCAGTCGGACAGCGATCGCCGGGTCGTCAGCCGGCGCGACGGGCGTCCCGATCCACCGGTGGGACCGGTCCTCGCAGCCCTGGAAGACGGCGAGGTAGCGCGTCTGCCCGACGGTCCCGGTCGCGACCACGTCCAGTTCGAAGACGGGTGCCGGTTCCGCGGTGCCGGCGAGGCTCCAGGCCACCACCTCGATCCGGCCCTCGGCCCTCTCGAGGTCGTGCTGGTACGCGGGGTGCCCGGCGACCTCGAGCACCCGCAACCACGGTGGGACCTCGAGCGCGACCTCCCGTGTGTCCTGACCGATCTCCTCGGCCTCCGACCCGCAGCCGTGGGCGAGATCGAGGGTGATCGTGACCGCGGAGTCGATCGGGACCTCACCTGCGCCTCGGACGAAGGGGTGCGCCGTCGCCGGCAACACGATGAGCATCATGAGGGTGAGCACCATCAGGGTGAGCACCACCGTGGCCGGGAGTGCGGCACGCGGCCGGCACGGCCGCGAAGGCCGCGCAGCAGCGGGGGGCAGGGGCGTCATCGGAGCTCTCCGGGCGGGACGCATCAGGGTGCCACGGGCACGGCCACCGTGGCGGTCACCTCGGTGAAGCGGTCGACGCCGGCGATGACACGGACCTCCCACTCACCGGCGAACGACAGATCGTCGGTCGTGGCGATCCAGTGCCCGGGTCCGGCGGAGAAGGGGATGATCCGGATCGGTCCGACGCCCGCCGGGGCGTAGGTCAACTCCAGGCGGAGGTCATCCACCTGAGCGCTCGGACGCCCGGCGTCGAGGACGAAGAGATGGACGGTGTTGCGACCCACCGCGTTCGGGTCCACCAGCAGCTCGAGCTCCAACTCGTCACCGAGGGCGGTGGTGGTCTCGAACAGGCCACCGAAGCCGGCCGCCTGCGCCGCTGGCTGCGTCGTCGCCAGGACACCGGTGAGCAACAGGACGCCGACGAGCAGTACCACCTCGACACGCAGCGTTCGCCGCAGCTGTGCCCAGGCGATGGCCGCCCGGGCGGGTGGCTCCTTGGTGGCGGTCGTCCCGGCGTCCTCCGCCGGCCCGGCCGGGGTTGCGACGGCCTCCACCCGGGACACGTCCGCGACGATCGCGGGCACCAGCCGCAGGCGGTTGTAGGCCGCGACCAGCACGACCACCCCGACCACGCCGAGCTTGATGAGCAGGGTGATCCCGTAGGCCGTGCCGACCAGTCCGGCGGGCTGGCCCACCAGGGGCCAGGCCATCGCCAGGCCACCGACGGTGAGCAGCACGACGGCTCCGAGCGCCACGCCGCTGAAGCGGGCGACCACCTCTGCCGCTGCTACCGGCTCCCTTCGGGCCGAAGAGCGGGAGAGGACCGCCGTGACCACCACCAGGCCCCCGAACCAGACCGCGGCGGCGCCGACGTGCAGCAGGTCACCGGCGACGAGCAGCCACGTCGGTGAGACGCTGCGTTGGTGACCGTCGAGCGCCACCGTGCCCGCAGCGGCCGCAGCGACCATCACCGTGACCACGGCCGTCGGTCGCAGCTGCAGGCTCGTGGCGAGCACCGCCAGCAGCGTCGCCCGAGCGATGGCTGCCACCCCGAAGCTCGAGGTGGCCGTCTCCCACCAGGCCAGCCCGGACCACAGGGCTGCGAGGTCCCCCGTGACCGCCACCGCCTGGACGGGGACGGCGAGCAGCGACGTGGCAGCGCCGGCCAGGGCCGCCCACATCGCCAGCTGATGGGCGAGCCTGCGGTCCTCACGACGCCGCACGACCAGCCACCCGGCCACCACTGCGCCACCGGCCAGGAGCAGGGCGACGTAGCCGAGGCCACGCAGCCCCTGCCCCACCCGCCGGGCGACCGCGCCCGCACGGTCATCGGCGAACCCGGTGAGGGTGGCCGCATCCACCTCGGCGCCGTCGCCGACCGTGAAGGTGCGCACCCCGCCCACCGGATGGCTATCGGCCGAGACGACCCGGTAGTCCACGACGTAGCCACCGTCGGGCAGTTCCGACGGCAGGGCCACCGCCAACCGGGTCGGGTCCGCCGTGGCGATCACGCCGAGGTCGACCCGCCGCGCCTCGGCGTCGAGCACGCGCAGTCCACCGCTCGGCAGCGTGACGGGCTCGGTGAAGGTGAGCACGACCTCGGTGGGCGCCTCGGCCAGGACGGCCCGATCGTTGGGCTGGCTCTCCACCAGCAGCGCGTGCGCGGCCGCTGGCGTCGAACCGCCGGCCAACAGGCCGATGGACACGACCAGCATCGCGACGAGCCGCCGGCTGCAGCAGCCCAGGTCGCGGAGCGCCGGACGGCACGAGCCCAGGACGATGGTGGGTGCGACCGCACGGGTCACGAGCGGATGGCCATGGTCGGCTCCTCGGCGCGGACCCGATGCCCAGGCAGCCGGGCGGACGCACCCTACCGACCGAGGGTCCGTCTCAGTGCGCCGCCAGCCGCCACCGGTCGGCGCGGAGCCCGTCGAGCACGTCGGTGACCTCGGGGTCGATCTCGAGTTCCGCGTCCTCCAACGCCGCATCCATGACCACCAGGGCCTCATCGACGCGATCCAGTTCGACCAGCAACTGCGCGTGTTCCTGGGCCGCGGCCGCCACCTGGGCGCGAGCGGGCGGGTCCTCCAGGGTGACCTCCCTGCGCCGCAGCAACACCTCGACCGCGCCGTCGGGGTCCCCAGCCGCCCGCAGCGCCGCCGCCTGCAGGCGGAGCGCCATGGCGTGCTGCTCGGCGGTGACGACGTCGGTGGGGTCGAGCTCAGCGGTGACCTCCGTCGCCGACGCCAAGGCCTCCTCGGTCCGCTCGAGCGCCAGCAGCGCCGCCGCATGGTTGACCCGGGCCCGCATCACCTGGTCCACGGTGACCGGATCGTCGGCGTTGCGGAACCGCGTCGCCAGATCCTCGTAGACCGTGACCGCCCTGGCGTGATCGCCGATCGTGTCCAGGCAGATGCCGCGGTTCAACAGCGCCAGGGCGATCTCGTGCCGCTGATCGGGGTCGTCGAGATCGGCCGGCGTGGTCGCGGCCACCGCGTAGGCCTGCGCGGCCGCATCCAGATCCCCCAACTCCGTCAGCAGCACGGCTCGCTCGAAGCGCGCGGTGAACAGCGATTCGCGGAGCACCGGGTCGTCCAGATCCGGTTCGTCCCGGAGGACCGCCAACAGGGACTCGACCTCCTCCACGGCCTCATCGAGCTCGCCGGCCTCGTGGAGCTCCATCACCGCATCGGTGCGCTGCCGCGCCTGCTGGGGGCTCACCATCGCAGCAGCGCCGCGACGCCTTCGAACGCCCGCACGTGGATCGCCGTGTCCTCCGACAGCGGGGTGACCGATGCGGACGTCGACAGCGCCGCCTCGATCATCCGCTCGACGAACAGCGGCTCCCGTGAGAAGGTCACGTCGGACTCGGCGATCGCCCCCTCGATCCGCGCGTGCAAGGTGCCCTCGGACGAGGTGAAGCCCTCGATGGTCATGCCGTCGTCGTACAGCAGGTGGTCGACGCGGCCGGCGTTCAGGGCTTCGCAGACGTTACGGAGCCCGAGTGCCCCGGCTCCACCGGCCAACGCCCGCTCCCTGGCTGCTTCCACCAGCGCCAGTTCGCGGTCACCGTGGACCGAGCGCAGGAGCTCCCAGGCCTGCGCCGCGATCTCCTTGGGTGACGTCGACTCCCAGGCCTGGTCGGCGACCAGGACCCTGAGGCTCTCCGGCTCGGCCACCAGGGCCTGGACCTCGTTGCGGAGCTTGGGCGGTGCGGACAGGACGAGCCGGTCGATGCGCTCGGACGCGGCGCGCTGCACCACATCCTCGAGCACCTCCTTGAGGAAGCGGTGACGGTGTTCGTCGAGACGGTCCTCGTAGCCGTCGCGATCGGACCTCGCGTACATCGCACGCTGCGGGTTGCTCGTCGACGGCCCCGTCGCGTCGTCGCGGAAGAGGTCCTGGTCCTTCTCGAAGCGCGCCTCCTCGACCACCTCGGCGTCCCCGGTGGCCCAACGCAGCACGCGCACCCCGGTCCGTGACACGACCACGATCGTGGCGGGACGTCCCTCGTCGAGGGCCGCCACCAGGGGCCGCACGTAGGCGGTGCCGTCGTGGATCACCCGCTCCCGGAAGGGCAGCTGCAGCGAGACCGATCGCTGTTCGCCGGAGTCGACCCCGACGAACAGGGCCCGGCCCTGACCCGGGGCCTTGGGGTCGAGCAGGGCCTCCAGCGGCCCATCCAGCTCTGCGAGTCGGCGCTCGATCGCCTGTGCCATATCCCGATCGCCCTGCTCGATGCGGGCACGCAGCTGCTTGATCTGGTTGCGCAGTTCGATCGGAGCGGTCGGCTGCGGATCGGCCGCCTGCGACGGAACGTGGCCGGTGTAGAAGGAGAGGACCCCCCGCTGGTCCTCCAGCGTCAACAGGTCCCGGATGGTGGCATCGTCGATGTTCATCTGCCCTCGCTGCGGTCGGGCCGCACCCAGGCTGACGCGTCGCGCCGCGGAGGCGGCTCATCACTACGAACCTATCCGCCACCGGGGGTGGATGGAAAGCGGCCGGGTGGGCACCGGACGGTGGAGCTGCGTGGACGGCGGTACGGTCCCGCCATGCAGATCCACCGCCTGCCGAGCCGACACCTCGCTGGTGTCGAGGTTCGACTCGACGCCTCCGTCCTGGTGCTCGTCGCCCTGGTCGCCTGGGCCTTCACCGGTATCTTCCGCGCCGACCACGGACTCGCCGTGGCCCTGGCGATGGCGATGCTCGGCTCCGTGCTGGTGGTCCTGACGACGCTGGCCCACGAGCTCGGGCACGCCCTGGAGGCTCGACACCGGGGGATGCAGGTCGAGGCCGTGACCCTGCTGCTGTTCGGCGGCGTCACCGAGATGCACGCCGAGGAGCAGACCGCCCGGGACGAGTTCGCGGTCGCGGTGGTGGGTCCCTGGATCAGCCTGGTAGCAGCCGCGGTCTTCGGCCTGGTGGCGACCTTCGCCGACCAGCTGTTCCCTGCCAGCGTGGCCGGTTCCGTCGCGCAGCTGTCCGGTGTGCTCGGGTGGTGGAACCTGCTACTGGCCGCCTTCAACCTGGTGCCCGGCGCCCCCTTGGACGGGGGGCGGGTGCTCAGGGCCCTGTTGTGGATGGTGCTCGGTGATCGCCTGCGCGCACTGCGGATCTCCGTGCGGTCGGGGCAGCTGATCGGGGCCGCGCTGGTCGTCTTCGGCGTCGCGACGTTGGTCCGTGGTGGCATGCGGGCAGCACTGGTCGCCGCTGCCCTCGTGCTGTCGGGGGTGTTCCTCGTGCGGGCTGCTGCCACCGAACTGCGGCACGCGGAGCTGAACGCCGTGCTCGAAGGTCGCCGCGTGGCGGACCTGATGGCGCTGCCGCCGACCTCGGTCGTGGCCGTGGACGCCACCTCGACCGGGTCCCCACCGGTGATCGTCGCCGCCCCGGTGACTCCCGAGGCACCAGCGGTGCTGCTCGACGACGACCTCCACACCTTGATCGAGGCCTTCCAGGGCGATCACGACGTGGTGCGCATCATGGCGAGCGGTCGCCAGGTCGGCTCCCTGACCTCGGCCGAGGTGGCCCGTGCGGTCGCACGGCTACGGCGCGGGGAGCCGCTGCCATGACGCGTGGGACGCTCGGCCGCCGGCTCGGCCGCGCGGCCTTCTACGCGGCGACCGCCGCGATCGTGGCGTGGGCAGCGTTCGTCGTCCCCCTGCCGCTGGTCGAGTACGTGCCCGGTAAGACCACATCGATCCCCAGCCTCATCGAGCTCGACGGCGTGGAGACCTACGAGCTGGAGGGGGACATCGAGCTCCTGACCGTGTTCCTGCGGCAGCAGCCACCGGTCCCCGCGCTCGGCGCCGCGCTGTCTCCCGACCGCTCGCTGGTCCCCTACGACGAGGTCTATCCGTCCGGCACCGACCGCGGCCAGGTGCGGCGCCTGGAACGCGAACGCTTCGCCCGACAGTTCGAGGTCGCGGTCGCGGTGGGTGCAGCGGCTGCAGGAGTGGAGACCGACCTGGTCACCGAGGTGGTGGTCGTCCAGGTGCTCCCCGGCAGCCCGGCGAGCGGCGAGTTGTCACCCGGTGACGTCGTGCTGGCGGTCGACGGCGACCCTCTGGCCTCGGCCGAGGAGCTCCAGGCGCGCTCGCGGACCGGCCAGGAGGGTGACGAGCTGACGCTCACGGTGCGCGCCGACGGTGACCAGCGGGATGTCACGCTCACCCTGGCGACCTTCGGCGGGGTCACCGAACCCCGACTGGGGATCGCGATCCAGACCGCGGTGGACGAGGCCCGACTGCCCTTCGAGGCCTCGCTGACCGAGGGCACCCGCATCGGTGGCCCGAGCGCGGGACTGATGACGGCGGTGACCGTGTACGACCTGCTGACGGAGGAGAGCCTGCTGCAGGGCCGTTCGATCGCCGGCACTGGCAGCCTCGATGCCGATGGCCGGGTCGGGCCGGTCGGCGGGATCCCGGCGAAGCTCGTCGCGGCCGACACCGCGGGTGCCGAGCTGGTGCTGGTGCCGGCCAGCCAGATCGAACTCGCGCTCGAGACCGCGCCGGCGGGTCTGGAGGTCATCGGGGTGGCGGACCTCGATGCAGCGCTCGCGGCGCTGCGAGCCGGGACTTAACCCGACGGGCCGGCGGCAGCTGTGGCGACCGGTGAGCGTGCGGGTCCGGCCGCACCCTCCCGGAAGGCCACGCACCGGTCGAGGAACGTTCCGAGCAGCTGCATCCCGGCACTGGTCAGCACCGACTCCGGATGGAACTGGACCCCCTCCACATCCATCTCGCGGTGGAGCAACCCCATGACCAACCCGTCGGAGGTCTCGGCCGTGACCTTCAGGGACGCCGGCAGGCTGGACCGCTCCACGATCAGCGAGTGGTACCGGGTGGCCTCGAAGGGCACGGGCAGCCCCGCGAAGACGCCGTCCCGCCGGTGGTAGATCGGCGAGGTCTTGCCGTGCATCAGTACCGGGGCGCGGACCACCTCGCCGCCGTACACCTCACCGATGCACTGATGACCGAGGCACACGCCCAGCAGGGGTCGACGACCGGCCACGGCCCGGATCACCTCGTTGGACAGCCCGGCATCACCGGGATCGCCCGGCCCCGGCGAGATGACGATGCCCGCCGGCAGGTCCGCCAGCAACTCCTCGATCGTGAAAGCGTCGTTGCGGACCACCTCGACGAGGGCGCCGAGCTCACCGAGCTCCTGAGCGAGGTTGTAGGTGAAGGAGTCGTAGTTGTCGACGATCAGCAGCCGGGTCCCGGCCCGCGGCCCTGCATCGCTCGTGGCCACCTCGCTCACCTCTCCACCAGGAGGTCCCGCAGCGCGGCGCGCTCCACGCCACCAGCCTCGGTCTCCGGGATCTCGTCGACCAGCACGACGCGCTCCGGCGCGCTGCGCGGATCGAGGTGTTCCCGAGCGTACGTGAGGAGCTCCTCCTCGCTGGGTCGATGGCGGCGTTGGCACCGCACCAGCGCGACCACCTCGCCGTCGGAAGGATCGCAGGTCACCCCGGCACGCACGACGGCGGGATGTCGCTCCAACATGACCTCGACCCGCCGGGGTGCCACGAGTGACCCGTCGGACAGGGTGAGCACCTCGTGGCGTCGCCCGTGGTGGGTGAAGACCCCGTCGGTGTCGACGGACGCGAGGTCCTCGGTGAGCAACCACCCGTCAACGAACCGCTCCGCGGTCGCCGCCTCGTCCCGCCAGTACCCCGGCGACACCTGTGGCCCCGCCAACAGCAGCAGACCCGGCTCGCCCGGCGCACGGAGCCGGCCGTGCTCCTGGGGGTCCACGACGATCGCCACCGTGTCGGTGACGGGCAGCCCCATGGCCCCGGGCATCGTCCGGCCGTAGACCGGCTGCGCATGGGTGATCGGCCCCGCCTCGGACACCCCGAACCCCTCCCGGACACGGGCTCCCCCCGTGCGGCGCTCGAGCTCGAGGGCGCTCACGGGGTCGAGGGGACCACCGGACGCCAGGACGACCCGCAACGAGGACAGGTCGTGCCGACTGCCCTCGGACTCGCTGAGCAACGCGGCGACGTGGGCGGGCGCGAGCACCGCCAACGTCGCCCGCTGTCGGGCGATCGTGCGGGCCAGCCCTGCGGTCTCGGTGGGCGGCACGAGCTCCACGCATGCCCCGGCGAGCATCCCGGCGAGCCAGCCGAGGACCATCGGACCGAGCGCGAGCAGATCACCGGCGACGACCACGTGCTCCCGGCCCGCCTGGATGTCCGGGACCCACAGTCGGGCCTGGAACGTGGAGGCGACGAGGTTGGCGTGCGTCAGCACGATGACCCGGCGGTCGTCACCTCGCCAGCGCGGGACGAGCAGGGCGGGTGCCTCGACGGGGACCGGACCGTCGCCGTGCAGGGTCACCGGGGCGCTGGCCACCTCTGCCATGGCGGTCCCGAGCTCGCGTATCGGACCATCGGCAGCGCGCCGACGGGGCAGGCGCAGCTTGGGCAGGTGGAACCGCGTCGGTGGCGCCAGCCAGGCTTCGTCGGTGCTGTCCAGGGCCCAGTCGACCTCCAGCCCGGCAGCCAACAGGTCCTGGAGACGGTCCCGGGTCGCCAGCACCCCGATGACGCCGGTGGCCTCGCCGACCTCGACGGCACGCGCCGCGATGCGATCCCGGTCGCTGCCCGGCGGCAGCGCGACGACGATCGCTCCGAGCCGCCAGGCCGCCAGGAGGACGACCGGGGTGGTCACGGTGGTGCCCGTGGCGACCAGGAGACGATCACCCCGCGCGACACCGAGCTCCCGGAACAGGGTGACGAGATCGGCCACGTGATCGCGCAGGGCCACGTGGGTCAGGTCCAGGTGCCCCCGGCGTACGGCTACGGCCTGCGGGAAGTCCCGGACGGCATCGTCGAGCAGCCGCGGGATCGGGACCTTGGGGATGCGGTAGGACGCCGGGACCCCCGGTGGGTACGACCGCAGCCACGGCCGATCGACCGAGGGGAGCGACGGAGGGCGGGACAACGCTACCGCCTCCTCGTGCCGCGCCTGCCGGGACCATCGGAGCCTAGCCGTCGAGGGTGAGCGGTACGGTGAGGCGCCAGCGAGCAGGAGCGCGCGATCAGCAGTACCGCCGGGCCGTACGAGCCGCCCGCCACACCGGCGGGTGAGCCTGCTGTCCTGACCCAGCTGCGTCACCGGGTCGACGCGGCACTGGGATCGGCACTGGACGTCGCGCTGCCGGGCATCGAGCGGCTCCATCCGAGCATGGCACCCCTGACAGCCGAGCTGCGCGCCTTCATGGCCGGTGGCAAACGGATCCGGCCGGCGTTGCTCCTGCTCGGCTTCGAGGCGGCGGGAGGACGCCAGCTCCACGCCGTCGAAGGACCCGCGCTCGCCCTGGAACTGCTGCACACCTGCGCACTGCTCCACGACGACGTGATCGACCAGGCGCCGACGCGGCGCGGTCGTCCCAGCGTCCACCACGCCTTCGCGTTGCGGCACCGGACCGAGGCGTGGAGCGGTGACCCGGATGCCTACGGCCGCGCCATCGCGATCCTCCTCGGCGATCTCGCCTTCGTCCAGGCTGACGCGCTGTTCCTGTCCGGTCAGGTCCCCGACCACGTCCTCCTGGCCGCCTTCCGACGGTTCACGGTCCTGCGCGAGGAGGTCATGGTCGGCCAGGCACTGGACCTGCACGCCGCGACGGCACGGACCACCGACCGCGAGCTCGCGCTCCAGGTCGCGACGCTCAAGTCGGGCCGGTACTCGGTGGCCCGGCCCCTGGAGCTCGGCGCGCTCCTCGCGGGGGCTGACGCGCAGCTGTTGGCCGGGCTCCATGCCTTCGGCGATCCGCTGGGCCGTGCCTTCCAGTTGGCGGACGACCTGCTGGGCGTGTTCGGTGACACCGCCTCGACCGGCAAGTCCGTGTCCTCGGACCTGGCCGAGGGCAAGCGCACGCTGCTGATCGCGGAAGCTGCGCAACGTTCGGAGCCGGATGACCGGCGACGCCTGGAAGCGGCCCTGGGACACCCGGAGCTGGATGCAGACACCGCACGGTGGATACGGGAGTTGCTGGAGAGCTCCGGCGCCCGGGCTGCCACCGAGCAGCAGATCCAGCACAGCATCTCCTCGGCCCGGGCAGCCCTCGCCGAGCTGCACCTACCCGGGGACGCGGCGGCCTCCCTTGAAGCGGTCGCGGACTACCTCGGCAGCCGGAGCAGCTGAGCGCCGATGGTGGGGTCCTGGGTGAGCTCCTCGACCCACGGGAACACCCACGTGAACAACACCACGATGCCGGCGGCGATCAGCACGGTGAGCAGCAGGACCCGCACCCAGCGGCGACCCCCACGGCGCGGCTCGGGTGCCCGACCGCTCATCCCTCCACCT
>CAYXJD010000017.1:0-22499 GCA_964465225.1 uncultured Actinomycetota bacterium | reverse complement strand
GGACCTGGCGGGATCGGTGACGGTCTTCGGGGTGCTGTCGCTCCCGCCTCGCCACCTCGAGCTCCTGCTGGCCGCCCTGTCACGGACCGTGCCCGTCACCCTCTACACCCATACCCCCTGCCCAGCGTGGGCCGGCGATGCCGCGCCGACGCCCACGAACCCGTTGCTGGCGGCCAGCGGAGCGGTGGCTCGCCAGGCGCAGGCGGTCCTCGCACCGCACCTGGAGGGCGCGGTGCGGCTACCGGTGCCCGGCGGTGCGAGCGAGCCGGTGACGGCCCTGCAGGTGCTCCAGCAGGACCTCCGGCACGACCGCCGGCGGGGTGTGGGTCGGGAGCCACCCTCCCTGCGGCGGCCCGATGGCGACGACTCCGTCCAGGTGCACGCCTGCCACGGCCAGCTGCGGCAACTCGAGGTGCTGCGCGAGGTCCTCCACGGGCTCCTCGAGGACGATCCCACCCTCGAACCGCGCGACATCGTGGTGCTCACACCGGACGTCCAGGCCTACGCCCCGATCGTGCCGGCCGCCTTCCCACGACGCCCGCCGGAGGGTGCGGGGACCCGGGAGGACGGTCCCCCCGAACTCCCCGTCGTCGTCGCTGACCGCACCGTGGGCGACGACGACGCCGTGGCCGCCGCGTTGCTCGCGTTGCTGGAGCTCGCCACGGCACGGGTGACGGCCTCGCAGCTGCTCGACCTGCTCGGTACGGCGCCGGTCCGGGCGAGGTTCTCCCTCTCCGAGGCCGACCTCGAGGAGGTGCGGCGGTGGCTGCTGGACACCGGGGTCAGCTGGGGGATCGACGCGGAGCACCGTCGGGAGCTGATCGACCTGGCCGACGACGCGCACACCTGGTCCGCTGCGCTCGACCGCTGGACGCTCGGGGCCGCCATGGCGGACGATGGGACCCGGCTGGTGGGAGGGGTCCTGCCCTACGACGACATCGAGGGCAGCGGGGTCGACCTGCTCGGTCGTGTCGCCGCAGCGGCGGAGATGGTCTTCGACACGCTCCGCGAGATGGTCCGGCCACGGTCGATGGACGACTGGCAGGCCACCCTCGGCGAGGCGGTCACGGGGCTCTTCGATCCGGGGCCCGGGCCGCACCGCGATGCGGAGCTGACCGCCCAGTTGGCCCACGTCCGAGGGCTGCTCGACGACCTCGTCCTCGACGCTGGTGCGGCGGGCGGAGCCGGAGGCCGGGTCGCGCTGTCCCTGGAGGAGCTCCGCGGCGTGCTGGCCGACCGCCTGACGGCGGGTGCGGGCCCGGCGGCGACCGGGACCGGAGCCATCACCGTCACGGGCCTGGTGCCGCTGCGCAACGTGCCCTCCCGCGTCGTCTGCCTGGTCGGTATGGACGATGGTGCGCTCCCCCGCACAGGCGCCCAGCACGGTTTCGACCTGCTCGAGGCGCCGAGCCGTCCGGGTGACCCCGATCCACGCCTGGAGGACCGTCAGCTGCTGCTGGACGCCGTGCTCTCGGCCACGGACCACCTCGTCGTCACCTACACCGGCAACGACCCCCGCACCAACGAGCGACGCCAACCCGCCGTGCCGATCAGCGAACTGCTCGACGTGCTCGACGCCTCCTTCGTGGGCCCCGTGGAGACGGTGCGCTCCCAGCCGCTGCAGCCGCACAGTCCGCGCTACTTCCGGGATCGTGGGGCCGGTGAGGAACCGTTGTTGCGTGCCTTCGATCCCCATCACCTCGCCGCAGCGCGCGCGGCGGCCGGCGCGACGGGTCCGGCGGCGAGCTTCGTGGCGACACCCCTCCCGCCCCCGGCCACCGAGCTCGTGGCCGCCGACACGATCGACCTGGACGAGCTGATCCGCTTCCTGGAACACCCGGTCCGGTTCCTGCTCCAACACCGGCTGGGACTGTCGCTCGGGGAGGACGATCGACGGCTGCCCGATCGTGACCCCACCGAGTTGGGCGGACTGCAGCGGTGGCAGCTCGGTCAGGAGCTCCTGGCACTGCGCCTGGCCGAGCTCGTCCCCGAGCGGTGGCGCACCCTGACCATGGCGAGCGGGACCGCACCCGTCGGTGGGCTCGGTCAGGTCGCACTCGACGGGATCGAGCAGGTCGTCGACCGGGTGATGGCCAGGGTCGACGCGCTCGAGGGGGAGCGTCGGCTGGTAGCCGTCGAGGTCGCTGCCCCCGTGACCGCTGCCGCGCCGGCTGGTACCCGCCTGGTCGGCTCGGTCGAGCTCGTCGGCCGGACGGTGCTGCATGTCGGGGTCTCGTCACCCAGGGCCAAGCACCGTCTGGCGGCATGGGTGCGGGCGGTGAGCGTGTTGGCGACCGACGCGCAGCTGCAGCCACACGCGGTGCTGATCGGTGGCGACCGCACGCTCTCGAGCGGTGTGAGGGAGATCGGTCTGGATCCGTCGATCGGGCTCGTCGGACGCGGGGGAACGGCGCCCGAGGGTGTCGCCGACGGGCCGGACGAGCTCGCCCAGGTCGCGCGCGACCACCTCGCTGCGCTCGTGTCGCTCTACCGGCGTGGGCACCAGGAGGTGCTCCCCCTGCTTCCGGAGACCGCGAACGCCTACGCCACCGCTCGGTCCGAGGGCGCGGACCACGCGTCCGCGATCGCGACGGCCCAGCAGCGGGCATGGGCCGGCAGCGGCAGCTTCGGCGGGGACCGGGACGACGTCTACGTCGTCCAGGCCTTCGGCCGGGACACCGAGCTCGCGGACATCGACGCCCGGCACCCACTCGGTGCGGCAGCGCAACTGATCTGGGAACCGCTGCTCGCCGCGGGGGTCCGACGATGAGCGCGGTGCCCTCCTTCGCCGCGGACGGGACCCTGCCCGAGGGGTCACTGGCGCTGGAGGCCAGTGCCGGGACCGGCAAGACGTGGACCCTGACCTCGCTGACCGTGCGCTACGTCGCCGAAGGGGTGGTCGAACTCCCCGAGCTCCTGCTGGTGACCTTCACCCGTGCGGCGACGGCGGAGCTGCGGGACCGCGTCCGTCGCCGTCTGGCCGAGGTCCTCGCGGCCACGGAGCGGGCGCAGCGCGATCCGGGAGCGTGGCAGCCCACCGGCGAGGACGTGGTGCTCGATCGCCTCGTGGGCGACGCCGTGGCGGCGGCTGACCCCGCGGCGGAGCTGACGGTCCGGGCCGACCGGCTGCGGGTCGCCACCGGGCAGCTCGACGAGGCCACGATCTCCACGATCCACGGGTTCTGCCAGGCGATGCTCCACCACGCGGCGCTGGAGGCCGGGGTCGACTTCGACGCGGTGCTGCTCGAGGACGACGCGGACCTGCTCGAGGAGATCGTCGACGATCACCTCGCCCTGGAGCTGCGGGCAGCGGAGCCCGCCTGGATCCGTTACCTGCAGGACACCGCCGCGGTGGGGCGCGACCGCCTCTCCCGCCTGGCCCGCGAGGTCGCCGCGCTGCCGACGTTGCAGCTGCGTCCGGAGCTGACGGCGCCAAGCGGCCCGGACTGGGAGCCGTGGCGCGATGCCCTGACCCGGTTCGAGGCGCAGTGGCGGGACGGGGGAGCGGCGCGCAGCCAGGCCCTGGTCGCCGGGCTGCGTGCCGACGGAGCGTTCGCGTCATCGCGTCAGCGCACCTACACGGAGAAGCGGGCGGTCGCGCAGGCCGAGGCGATCGAGGCCTGGCTGCGGGATCCCCACCCCTACCCGCCCGGTCCCCTCGCGCGCGACAGACTCCACTCGCAGGCCGAGCACCCCTACGCCTACCTGTCGAGCCGGGCCATGGTGCCGTTCCTGCGCGATGGCGCCCGTCCGCCCGATGATCCAATGCTGTCGGCCGCGGATGCCCTCGTGGCCGCGGTCACCGCGCCCGCGACCCGCTTCCTGCACCGCTCGGCCCGTCGCTTCTGGCAGGAGCTGGAGGCACGCAAGCAGCAACGCACCGTCGTGACCTTCGACGACCTGCTCCGCCGCCTCGCGGCGGCGCTCGAGACACCTGGGACCCGGGATGCGGTCCACGCCGCGATCCGTCAGCGCTTCCGTGTCGCACTGATCGACGAGTTCCAGGACACCGACCCGGTCCAGTGGCGCATCTTCTCCTCGCTGTTCGACGCGGGGGAGCCGTTCATCCTGATCGGTGACCCGAAGCAGGCCATCTACGGTTTCCGGGGGGCGGACCTCCACACCTACGTCCGCGCGCGTGACACCCGGCCCGAGCTGGCCACGCTCGCCACCAACCGCCGCAGCGACACCGGCTACGTGGCAGCCTGCAACCACCTGTTCGGTCAGCGCGACGCCTTCGCGACCGACGACATCCCCTACCACGACATCACGGCGCACCACGCCGATCGGCTCCGCGATCCGGCCGGGCGTGCCGCGCTGCAGCTGCGGATCATCGCTCGGGACGCCGGTGAGGTCACCACGCCGCGCGACCGGCCGGGTCTGCTGAAGAAGGGTTGGGCCGACCGTGCCCTGCCCGGTGACGTCGCGGCGGTGGCTGTGGAGCTGCTCACCGGTGGCCTGACCCTGCCCGATGACCACCCGAACGGCTCGGTCGACGGCACGAGCGGGGGACCGGCGACGGCGCGCGATGGTCCCGACGACGCCACCGAGGCGACGGCCGGCCCGGCCGGCCGGGCTCTGGCCCCCAAGGACCTGGCCGTGCTGGTACGGACCAACCGCCGGGCGCTGGCGGTCCAGCGCGCCCTCCACGACGCCGGGGTGCCGGCGGTGATCCAGCGCGGTGGCAGCGTGTTCGAGACCGAGGAGGCCGAGGCGGTGACCCGTCTGCTCGCGGCGATGCTGCGTCCGAACTCCCAGCGGGATGCCGTCGCGGCCGCCGCGACCCCGCTGTTCGGACGGAGCGCGAGCGAGTTGGCGGCGCAGCTCGCCGCCCTCGACGACGATGCCGCGACCCCACCGCAGGCGGGGGAGCACGCGCCGGCCGGCGGCCGGTGGGAGGCGTGGGTGGCGGCGCTGACGCGGTGGGGGGAGCTGTGGCAGCGGCGCGGGATCCTGGCCGCGGTCCAGACCGCCCTGGTCGAGGACGGTGTGGCCGCACGGCTGCTCGCGGCCGACGACGGCGACCGTCGGCTCACCAACGTCCGGCACCTGCTGGAGCTGCTGCACGAAGAGGAGGCCGTCAGGCACGCTGCCGGCCACACCTTGCTCGAGTGGCTGAGGGATCGACGTCTGGCCGCCGCCGACGGTGAGCAGGCCAGCGCCGACACCGAACTGCGCCTCGAGCAGGACGCGGAAGCCGTGCGGATCGTCACGATCCACGGCAGCAAGGGCCTGCAGTACCCGGTCGTGCTCTGCCCCGACCTGTGGGACGGCCGGGACCGCACCGACGCGCGCCTGACCCGCTACCACGAGCCCGGCGTGGACGATCCGGGTGCCGCGATCACGCTCGATCTCGACGTGGACACCGCTTCGGCGGCCAAGCAGCGCAGCATCGCGCTGGCACGCTGGGAGGCACGGACCGAGCAGCTGCGCCTGGCGTACGTGGCCCTGACCCGGGCGCAGCACCGCTGCGTGGTGTGGTGGGGCGGGTTCACGGACGCCCCGACGTCCGCGCTGGCCAGCCTGCTCCACGGTCACACGGTGGCGCCGGACGGTGACCACCCGAGCCGTGACGGCACGGCCACGGCGGCCTGGTTGGAGGAGGTCGCCGCCCACGTGACGGGCAGCGACGATGAGCAGCTCGTCCGTGAGGTCGAGGAGCTCGCCGACGGCGCCGGGGGCAGCATCGAGGTCGAGGTGGTGCGCGGACTCGGCGCACCGGCCAGCTGGACACCGCCGGAGCATGACCGCGGACCGCTGACCGCGCGGCCCTCGACGCGGCACCTCGACCGCTCCTGGCGGCGCACGAGCTTCTCGGCCCTGGTGCGCGACGCCCCCGGGCACGGCACACCGTCCGCGGGATCGCAGGTGTCCGCGGTGGTCCCGGGGCTCTTCGCGGAGGATGACGGGCGGGACGTGGACGCCGAGGTGGAGCGCCTCGATGCCACGCTGCCTGACGGCACGCTGGCTCCGGCGACCGCGGGCGCATCAGCGCACGAGGTCGACCACGACCTTCAGGTCCCGCTCGCCCGGTTCCCGCGCGGCGCCGGGCCCGGGACGTTCCTGCACGACGTGCTCGAACACCTCGACTTCCGCCGCGCCGACGAAGACGAGCACCTCGATGCCGTCATCGCCCCCCAGGAGCAGCGTCACGGCATCGACCCGGGCCTGCGGCCGATGGTGCGCGCCGGTCTCACCTCGGCGCTGACCACCTCGCTCGGGCCGATCGGGGGTGGCGCGCGCCTGGCCGACCTGCCCGTGACGGACCGCCTGGACGAGCTCCGGTTCGAGCTGCCGATCGCCGGTGGGCACGGTCCAGACGGCACGGCCTTCTCGCTCCACGAGGTGGCCGACCTGCTGACCGCCAGCGACGATCCGCTGCTCGCCTCCTACGCCGAGCGGCTCCGCGAACCGGCCCTGGCACCGGGGGTCCGGGGCTTCCTCACCGGCAGCATCGATCTGCTCGCCCGCCTGCCGGATGGACGGTTCCTGGTCGTGGACTACAAGTCCAACTGGTTCGGCGACCGCAGCACGGACCGCTCCGTGGCCGCGGACTACCGGCCGGAGCAGCTCGCGGAGGCGATGCTCGGCCACCACTACGTGCTCCAGGGGCTGCTCTACCTCGTGGCGGCGCACCGCTACCTGCGGTGGCGACTCCCGGGGTACGACTACGACGCCCACCTCGCCGGTGCGGGCTACCTGTTCCTGCGGGGGATGGTCGGTCTGCCGGACGCACGGACCGGCGTCGCCGTGCTGCGCCCCGCCGGGCACCTCGTCGACCAGCTGAGTGCGATGGTGGACGGGGGGCGGCGATGACGGACACCGGGACGACCGGCGCGCTCGCGCCCTTCGTGGCGGTCGGGGTCCTCACAGCGGCCGACGCCCGACTGGCCGAGCGCCTCGGCCGGATCGCGGGTGACGGCGATCCGGCGGTGCTGCTCGGGGCGGCCCTGGCGCTGCGTGGTCCGCGCTACGGGCACGTGTGCGTCGACCTCGATCGGGTCGCCGAGCACGTGGCCGTCGAACCCCGGCTGCCGGGCGAGGTCGGCGGCGATCCCGCCGCGGCGGCTGATGCACTGGACCAGCTGCCGTGGCCACCCTCGGGTGACTGGCGGGCCGCGCTGCTCGGCAGTCCGCTCGTGCGCACCTCGAGCCAAGGTGCGACCCCGCTGGTCCTGGACGCCCAACGCCTCTACCTGGACCGGTACTGGCGGTACGAGGAGGACCTGGCTGCCGCCCTGCGGCACCGATCGACGTCGTGGAGCGCTCCGACGACCCCCTCCACCACCGAGCTGACGATCTGGCTGGACGAGCTGTTCGGCCCGGTGATCGACCTGGACCGCCAACGTCTGGCGGCCGCGGTCGCCCTGACGCGCGGGCTGACCGTGATCGCCGGGGGTCCGGGGACCGGCAAGACCTACACGGTCGCCCGGGTCCTCGCGCTGCTGCACCGGGCTGCGTTGGCGGCTGCGGACGAGCGGCCACTCAGGGTCGCCTTGGTGGCGCCGACCGGCAAGGCGGCGGCCCGGCTGCAGGAGTCGCTCCGCGAGGCGCTCGGGACCCTGGACCTGGCGCCGGGGGTCCGCGACGCCATGGAGCGCACGCCCGCCTCGACGATCCACCGCCTGCTCGGCGTGTCCCGCGGTGCGCGGACGAGGTTCCGTCACGATGTGCACCACCGGTTACCGCAGGACGTGGTCATCGTCGACGAGGCCTCCATGGTCTCCCTGCCGCTGATGGCCAAGCTCGTGGGCGCGGTCAGGGACGACGCACGCCTGATCCTGCTGGGTGACCGGGACCAACTCGCCTCCGTGGAGGCCGGGGCCGCCTTCGGTGACATCTGCGGGCCGGAAGGCAGCCGTCCGACCCTCAGGCTCTCACCCACGATGGTGGCCGGGCTCGATGCGGCGATGGGAGGCCAGCTCGTCGGTGCCCACGAGGTCGCCGAGGAGCCCGGCATCTGGGACGCCGTCGTGCGGCTCGACCGCTTCCATCGCTTCTCGAGCGGCAGCAGCCTGGGCGCGGTGGCGGCCGCCATCCAGGCCGCCGACACCGACGTCGACCGGGTGCTGGCGTTGCTGGGGGCATCGAACCCCGCCCCGGGGGTCGCACGGGCCGGCGGGCCGGAGGCGGCCGCAACCGCTGAGCCCGCGGCGGCCGAAACCCATGAGCCGGAGACCGTCGCCCGCCTGCTCGACCCCGAGCAGCGGGCCGATGCGGCCGGCACCGCCCTCGACCTCGCGGTAGCGAGCTACCGCGACGTGGTCCGGCTCGCGCTGGCGGAAGGCGCGACCCCACAGGTCCTGGAGGCCCTGGGGCGTCTGCGGGTGCTGTGTGCGCGACGGCGCGGGGCGGACGGGGTGGCAGCGTGGAACCGGCGGATCGAGGCGCGTCTGGCTGCCGAGGTCGAGGGGTTCGACCCGAGCCGGCGCTGGTTCCTCGGCCGACCGATCCTGATCACCGAGAACGACCATGGCCTGCGGCTGTACAACGGGGACGTCGGCATCGTCGTCGACGATGCGCGACGACCGGGCACCCCGGTTGCTGCCTTCTGGACGACCGATGGTGGCGTGCGGACGTTGAGCCCCGCGCGGCTGCCGGCCTGCGAGACGACCTTCGCCATGACGATCCACAAGAGCCAGGGATCGCAGTTCCAGGACGTGGTGATCGTGCTGCCACCGGACCCCTCCCCGCTGCTCACGCGGGAACTGCTCTACACGGCCGTGACCCGCGCGCAGCGCCGGGCGGTGCTGGTCGGCGCCCCCGCGGTCCTGCGGTCCGCGCTCGCCCGACCGGTGCAGCGGGCTTCCGGTCTGCAGCAGCGCCTGTGGACACCGGCGGACCCAGGTGCCGCCAACACCCCGCGGACGGTGGGCAACGGCCCGCCGTGACCGCGGTGCCGCACCGCAGGTGACTATCCTGGGCGGACGCGCCGGGGGAGGAGACGTTGGTCGACGATGATCCGAGTGGGGACCAGCAGGACCGTGATCCCTTCACCGTCGCCCGTGAGGAGTGGAGCCGTGAGGCCGAACTGCGGGACGGGACCCCGATCCTGCTGCGGCAGATCCGCCCCGACGACCGTGATCGGCTGGTCGAGGGACTGGCCCGGCTCTCCCCGACGTCGCGCTACCTCCGCTTCCACGCGGACATCGAACACCTCACCGACCGCCAGCTCGACTACCTGACGCGGGTCGACCACGCCGAGCACGAGGCGATCGTCGCCCTCGACCTCACCGATCCCGACGTTCCGGGCATCGGCGTCGCGCGCTACATCCGCGACGCCTTCGAGCGGGATGTCGCCGAGGCCGCCGTCACCGTCGCCGACGAGTACCAGGGCAAAGGTGCTGGCACCCTGCTGCTCGGGGCCCTCTCGGTGCGGGCTCGGCGACAGGGCATCGAGGTGTTCCGCAACTACGTGCTGGCCAGCAACCAGCAGATGCTGGAGGTGTTCGACGACCTCGGGGCGATCCGGGAGCAGGAGAACGACGGGTTGTGGCGGGTCGATCTCCCGCTGCCGGAACGGGCCAGCGATCTCCCGGACTCCCCGGCCGGCCGGGCCTTCATGGCGGCGGCCAAGGAGGGGTTCCGCCTGTCCAGTCTCTTCCCGCCCGTGTGGTCACGGCTCGTCTTCCGCGACCCCGGACCGGAGGCCGTGGAAGGCATCGCCGAGGAGTTCGGCACGCTGCGTGGCGAGCTCGACGCCTGGTTGGCCGACCGGGAGCATCGCTACCCCCGTTGGCCCGACGAGCGTGACGGCGGCTCGGACGACGAGCAGGCCAGCGCCGAGGACGGCGGGACGGTCGACACCCAGGGCGATGACGACACGGCCTCGCCCCCGTCGGCCTAGGCTTCGGCGGATCGACCGGTCCTGCTGACGGGAGTGCGCAGGGAGGGACGCGGTCCGGGCTCGGCCTCGGCGGCACGGTCGCGTCGTGGCCGGTGGGAGGCGGTGGCGATGGGCAGGCGCATGTCCCCGGGGGATGCCGTCTGGTTCCTCGGCGAGAACCGGGTGAACCCGATGACGATCTCGAGCATCATGTGGTTCGACCGCCCGATCGATGTGGAGCTCCTGCGAGCGCGGTTCCAGGAGCGGCTGCTCGATCGCCACCCCATCATGCGGGAGCGGATCGTGCCGTCCCGGGTGCCCGGCGTGATGCCCCGCTGGATCGAGGACCGCAGCTTCGACCTCGGCCGGCACATCTCCGAGGACGTCCTGCCCGCCCCCGGTGATCAGGCGACGTTGCAGCACTGGTGCAGCGAGGAGCGCACGATCCCGCTCGACCGCAGCCGTCCCCTGTGGCACGTCAGCGTGCTCCAGGGCTACCGCGGCGGCGGCTCGGCGATCCACACCCGCATCCACCACAGCATCGGTGATGGGTTGGCCATGCTGTCGCTGCTGCTGACGATCGTCGACGAGTACGACCCCGAGGTGCCGCTGCAGGACCGCCCGGTGGCCGCGGTCGTGACCGGCGCGATCGGGACGGGGACGAACCTGCTGGCCAAGGGTGCCCACCTGGCGTTGCACCCCGCCGAGGTACTGGGACACGCTCGGGACGGCGTCGAGATGGCGCAGTGGGCCGGTCGGCTGCTGGCCCCCCAGCTGGTCGAGCGGACGATCCTCCAGGGCCACCCGGACGGCAGCAAGCGCATGGCCTGGGATCCCGACGGCTTCCCGCTGGCGGAGGTCAAGCGCACCGCCAAGGCCAATGAGGCGACCATCAACGACCTGCTGATGACCGTGCTGAGTGGCGCACTGCGCCGCTACCTCCACGAGCGCGACGCGCTGGTCGAGGACATCGCCATGATGATCCCGGTCAACCTGCGTCGTCCGGGTGCCCCACTGCCGAGGAACCTCGGGAACCGCATCGGGTTGCTACCCCTGCGCCTGCCGGTCCGCTCCGCCGACCCGCGCGAGCGGCTCGTGCTCCTGCAGCAGCGCATGCACGAGCTCAAGCACTCACCGGCCCCGCTGGTCTCACGGTTGCTGATCGTGACCACCACGCTGTTCACGCCGGTTGTCGAGCGCGGGATCCACCGCCTGAACCAGCTGCGCTCCACCGGCGTCCTCACCAACGTGCCGGGACCACCGCTGCCGTTGCACATCGGTGGCGCGCAGCTCCTCGGCACGATCGGCTGGGGCGGGATGACCGCACACCTCAACCTCAGCGCCGCGTTCGTCAGCGTGAACGGCAACGTCTTCTCCGGTCTGGTCACCGACGCGGCGATCACCCCAGACCCCGAGCTGATCCTCGAGCATCTCCACGCGGAGTACGCCACGGTCCTCGAACGGCTCGGTACCGGCTGAGCAGGGCGTCCGCGCCCACGCTCGGCGCCGCGGCGCCGAACAGCACGCGCTCACAACTCCCCGCGGTCGAGCAGGGTGCGCACCTGCACGGCGCGCTCACGCAGCTCGTCGAGGTCGGTCAGCCGATCCAGCGTGTGGTACTGCCGGGCCATGCGGTGGTTGCCGCCCAGCACCTCGCGGTTGCGGTCGAGCACGTCCCAGTACAGGGTGGTGAAGGGGCAGGCGTGCGCACCGGAGCGCTTGGAGCGGTCGTAGCGGCAGTCGCCACAGTGGTCGCTCATCCGGTCGATGTAGGCGCCGCCGGACACGTAGGGCTTGGTCGACATGCGGCCGCCGTCGGCGAAGGTGCCCATCCCGATCACGTTGGGGACCATCACCCACTCGTAGGCGTCGACGAAGGCGCTCTGCATCCAGGCGGTCAGGGCCTTGGGATCGACGCCGGCGCTGGTCGCCAGGTTGGCGAGGATCATCAGGCGTTGTATGTGGTGGGCGTAGGCGTGGTCGTGGATCGCCGCCACCGTGTCAGCCACGCAGGCCATGTCGGTGCCGGCCGCACCGGTGAAGGCCGGGGGGACGTCCAGTTCCGCGCCGAGGTGGTTCTCCTCCAGCCACCCGGGCATCCAGCGGTGGTACACGCCCCAGATGAACTCTCGCCACCCGAGGATCTGACGGATGAAGCCCTCCACGGCGTTGAGCGGAGCGTGACCTGCGTAATAGGCGTCCTCGGCGGCCTCGATCACCTCGCCAGGGTGTAGCAGTCCGAGGTTGAGGGCGTGCGAGAGCAGCGAGTGGTTGAGCGACCAGGCGCCGGTGACCATGGCATCCTGGTGGTCGCCGAACCCGGGGAGCGCGTGTTCGACGAAGTGCCGCAACCGGGCCAGCGCACGTCGCCGGGTGGTCGCCCAGGTGCCATCGGGCGGGGCGCCGTAGAGTCCTGCGGGCAGCCAGTGTTCCAGGGTGTCACGGTCGAGGTCGTCGAGCCTGGAGCGCACCGGGCGTGGCGCGCGATCGGCCAGGTCGGCGGAGGGCGGCTGCCGGTTGTCGTGGTCGTAGTTCCAGCGGCCGCCGACGGGCTCCTCGCCGTCCATCAGCACGCCGCTCTGACGGCGACGCCAGCGGTAGAAGTCCTCCATCTTCAGGCGCTGACGATCGCCGGCCCAGTCCTCGAAGTCGCGCCAGTGGCACAGGAAGTGGTCGTTGTCCACCACCTCGACGCCCAACTCGTCGAGGAGTCGGCGGCCGGGCAGGCTGGCGGGCTCCATGGCCCGGACCCGGCTCGGTGCGTGCTCGGCCACGTGCGACTCGAACCCGGCGCGCATGCTGTCGGCGCGACGCAGGTCGACCGCGTAGCCGCGGTCCTCGAGCTCGGCGGCGAAGTGGCGGATCGCGGAGACGACGAGGTGGGCCTTCTGGAGGTGCCAGCGGCGCTCGGTCAGCTTCGCGGTGCTGACCACCAGCAGCACGCGGGTGTCCCCGGGGGAGCTGCCGCGCAGGTGCGCGAGGTCGACGTTGAGCTGGTCGCCGAAGATCCACACCGTGCGCATCAGCCCCCCGGTTCCTCGGCGTCCACCGCGGCTCTCCGTCATATTACCCATGCGCTCATACCTGCTCGCTGCGCGCTGCGCGCCGGTAGGGCCATCGCCGGCGACGTGTGCCCGGCCCGACGGGCAGGGCCACGGTCCCCGACCTGGTAGGGGCCGGTGACCTCGATCCGGTGGGGTCGGTCAGGTCGTGGGACCTTCGGCAGCATCGTGAGGACGGTCGGCGGTGTGTGCCCGTCGGTGGCGCCGACAGAGTCCGCCGACACCCGGCCATGGTGGCCTGCTTGACTACCGAGTGGGAGAAGGCCGGAACCTGTCGCACCTGGGAGCCGTACCGTGGAGAACCTCGCTGTCCTGAGCCTGCTCGCCTTCCTGCCGATCCTGACGATCGGTGTGCTCATGGTCGGTTTCCGATGGCCTGCCCGGGACGGGATGGCGGTGGGGTTCGTCGTCACCGTCGTGGTCGCGTGGCTGGTGTGGGACGTCGAACCCATCGCCATCGCCGCCTCGGTGATCCAGGGGCTCGGGATCTCCCTCGACATCCTCTACATCGTGTTCGGTGCGCTGCTGCTGCTGGCCACGCTGAACGCCTCCGGAGCGATGGCCTCGATCCGGGCGGGCTTCACCCGTATCAGCCCGGACCGACGCGTCCAGGCGGTGATCATCGCGTGGCTGTTCGGTGCGTTCATCGAGGGGGCGTCCGGCTTCGGGACCCCGGCCGCGGTGGCCGCTCCGCTGCTGCTGGCCCTCGGTTTCCCCGCCATGGCCGCGGTGATGTGCGGGCTGATCATCCAGTCGACCCCGGTGACCTTCGGCGCGCTCGGGACCCCCATCATCATCGGCGTCAACACCGGGCTCAGCGGCACCGCGGCCGAGGAAGCGATCGTCGCCGGTGGTGGCACCGTGGATGCCTACCTCGGCGACATCGCCCTGCAGGCGGCGACGGTCCACGGGATCGTCGGCATGCTCGTCCCGCTGTTCATGGTCAGCCTGTTGACCAAGTTCTTCGGCCCGAACAAACGCTTCAGCGAGGGCCTGGCGATCTGGCCCTTCGCGCTCTTCGCCGCCGCCGCCATGATCGTGCCCTACTGGCTGACGGCGTGGCTGCTCGGCCCGGAGTTCCCGTCGCTGTTCGGTGGCCTCATCGGGCTCGCGATCGTGATCACCACCACCCGCAAGGGCTTCCTACAGCCCGAGGAGCCCTGGGACTTCGCCCCCCGCGAGAACTGGCTGGACAGCTGGATGGGCGACCTCACCCCGGACGACACCGCGCCCCGTCAGGTCATCAGCACCGCCCGCGCCTGGGCCCCCTACGGCGTGCTCGCCGCGATCCTGGTCATCACCCGCATCCCGGAGCTCGGTATCCAGTCCGCGCTGCAGGCCGTCAACCCGACCTGGTCCGACATCTTCGGCCAGGGTCTCAGCGCCGGCTTCCAGTTCCTCTACCTGCCCGGCTTCGTGTTCCTCGTGGCCGTGCTCGTGAGCTACCCCCTGCACCGGATGCAGGGGGCGGAGATCGCGCTGGCCTGGCGTACCGCCGGCAAGCAGATCGTCAAGGCCGCTCCGGCGATGCTGATCGCCGTACCGCTGGTGCGGATCTTCATCAACTCCGGCACCGAGTTCTCCACCGGTGACCTGGCCTCCATGCCGCTCACCCTCGCCGACGGCGCCGCCACCGCGGTGGGTTCCGCCTGGCCGCTGGTCGCCCCCGTCGTGGGAGCGCTCGGCGCCTTCGCCGCCGGCTCCAACACCATCAGCAACATCATGTTCTCCCAGTTCCAGTTCGCCACCGCCGAAGGCATCGGGGTCGCCACGGTGCCCGTGGTGGCCGCCCAGGCCGTCGGCGGGGCTGCCGGCAACATGCTGACCGTGCACAACGTGGTGGCCGCAGCAGCCACGGTCGGCCTGGTCGGACGTGAGGGCGATCTGATGCGCAAGGTCGCCATCCCGTGTGGCTACTACCTGCTCGCGGCCGGGACGTTGACCTACCTCCTGGTCTGGGGGTTCGGTGCCAATGCCGGCACCGTGGTGCTCGTCCTGCTGGTGGCCACGGCGATCGCCGTGCTGACAGCAGCGGCCCGTGAACGCAAGCGCGCGGCCTCACAGGGGCCGCCGACGACGGGGGAGGCGCAGCGCAGCGAGGCGGATCGAGCGCGAGAGGACGGCGTATGACCTCCGACCTCATGCGATCCGAACGGGGTCACGACGTTGCGCAGCGGGAACTGCTGCGCACCAAGGTGGAGGCGGCCGCCAGCACCTACCACGAGGTCGACGGCTGGGAGGAGGTTGCGGGTCACGCGGCTGCCCACGGCGACCGGGTCGCCATCGCCCCGAGCCTCCACGCCGCACGACCGGCCCTGGCCACCAGCCTCCAGGACCGGGGCTGCACCGTGGTGGTCCCCGGCACCGACGACCCGGCCGCGGACGTCGCCGATGTGCCGGTCGCGATCGTCGCGGGCGTGATGGCGGTGGCCGAGACCGGCAGCGTGCTGGTCGCCGAGCACGAGCTGCGGGACCGGGTGGTCACGATGCTGTGCCAGCGCCTGCTGCAGGTGGTGGCTGCCGACGACGTCGTCGATCGGCTCGAGGACGCCGCGACCTGGCTCGCGCCACGGGGTGGGCAGGCCGGGTTCGCCTCCCTCATGACGGGCCCGTCACGCACGGCCGACATCGAACGCAGCCTGACCATCGGTGTCCAGGGGCCCGACGAGGTCGACGTGCTCGTCCTCACCGGTACCGATGTCGCGACCGAGGAGACGACCGCATGAGCGAACTCCGGTCCTTCGACGAGCGCTACGCCACGGCCCTGGCCGATCCGGACGTGCGTGCCGGACTCACCGCCTTCCAGCGCGGATGGCGCGACAGCCGCGACGCCGCCATCGCCGACCTCGAGGAACAGGAGGGCCGCAGCTTCGACGAGCTGCGCGCCGAACTCGCTGCCATCAAGGACGGCGTGCGCGACGACTGGCAGCACCACCTCGACACCTTCACCGCCAACGCCACCGCGGCCGGCGCCGAGGTGGTGCGGGTCGCCACACCGGGCGAGGCCAACGCGCTGATCACCGAGCGGATGCAGGCCGCCGGTGCCGACCTGATGGTCAAGGGCAAGTCGATGGTCTCCGAGGAGATCGGGCTCAACAGCCACCTCGAGGCCGCCGGGATCACCCCGGTGGAGACCGACCTCGGGGAGTGGATCCTGCAGCTGGCGGCGGAGACACCCTCGCACCTGGTCATGCCGGCGATCCACAAGCGCAAGGAGGTGATCGCGGCCCTGTTCGAGCGCGTGCTCGACCGGCCCTTCCCCCCCGACGACATCGACCGCATGGTCAAGGTCGCCCGCACCGAGCTGCGTGAACGCTTCCTCGCCAGCAGCGTCGGGCTGTCCGGCGCCAACGCGCTCATCGCCGAGGGCGGTTCGATCCTGCTGGTGTGCAACGAGGGCAACAACCGCATGTCGGTCGCGCTGCCCAAGCTGCACGTGGTGACCGCGGGCATCGAGAAGGTGGTCCCCACCTACGCCGACGCGATGAAGCAGGTGCGCCTGCTCGGCCGCTCGGCGACGGGCCAGCCCATCACCGTCTACACCAACTTCCTGACCGGCCCCCGTCCGGGTCAGGAGCAGCTGATCATCCTGCTGGACAACGGCCGGACCGCCATGGCCGAGGACCCGGACGTGGCTGCCGCCCTGCGCTGCATCCGGTGCGGCGCCTGCGCTGACGTGTGCCCGCCCTACGGGGTCGTGGGCGGACACGCCTTCGGTCACGTCTACACCGGGGCGATCGGGCTGGTGAACACGAGCTTCCACCACGGCATCGAGGCAGCAGCCGGCCCGCAGTCGCTGTGCGTGTCGTGCGGCGCCTGCGCCACGGTGTGCCCGGTGGAGATCCCGCTGCCCGTCCAGATCCTGGAGGTGCGCGAGAACGTGGCCCGAGCAGGCGAGGCCGGCACCGCAGGCCGGGTGACCCGGGCTGCGCTGCGGGCCTTCCAGCACCCGATGCTGGTGGACCTGGGGCTGCGTGCCGTGGGGGTGGCGACCACGCCCCTGCGCCGGGACGGCGTGACCGCGCTGCCCGCCGCGCTGACCTCGCGTGGTCCGCTGGCCGAGCGCATCGGCTGGCGGAGCCCGCCGGCCGTCCCGGTTCGTCCGGCCCGCGACACGCTGCGGCCGGGTCGTCTGGAGGAACCACCGCGACTCGCGGACCAGCCGCTGGCCGGCCGCAAGGTCCAGCTGTTCCTGCAGTGCGTGTCGGATCGGATGGCGCCCGACATCCCGATCGCCGCAGCGAAGCTGCTGCGGGCAGCCGGCGCGCAGGTCACCGTCCCGCGCGACCAGCACTGCTGCGGCCTACCGGCCTACGACAGCGGCGAGCAGGACGCCGCGCGGTCGATGGTGCGCCAGACCATGGACACGCTCGCCGACGGCGCGGACGTCGTCACGCCCGCCTCGTCCTGCCTGGCGATGCTCGGCCACGACGCGCCGTACCTGCTGCGCGGTGACCTCGACGAGCTCGAGCGCGCCCAGGAACTCGCCGGGCGGACCTACGACCTGATCAGCTACCTCACCCGTGGGCCGGGACGCCTTCCCGCTGGCAGCCTCGACGACGGTGACCGCACGCCGGTCACCGTGCACCGGTTCTGCCAGGCCTCGAACACCCTCGGCCGCAAGGATGCGATCGAAGCGTTCCTGCGTGACGTCGCGGGCGTGCCCGTGGTACCCCTGCCCGAGGCCAGCGAGTGCTGCGGCTTCGGTGGCTCCACCTCGGTGCGCAACCCGGAGCTGGCCTCGGGGATCCTCGACCGCAAGCTCGGGTGCGTCGACCGGACGGAGTCCTCGGTGCTGATCACCGACAACCCCGGGTGCATCCTGCACCTGCGTGGTGGCGTGCACGCCTCCGGTCGTGAGGTGGAGGTGCTCCACCTGGCCGAGTACCTGGTGCGCCGCCTCCCGGGTGCCACCTCGACGTCACAGGAGCGCTGATGGACCCTGCAGCGGGCACGAGCCCCCGCCGTGACGCCCCGCCGACCGCGGCGGAGTCCGCGTTGCTGTCCGAGCTCCAGGTGGTCCTGGGCGACGACGGGCTACGGACCTCGACCCTGTCGCGCGCGACCTACCGCCGCGATGCGTCGTTCCTGAACGCCGATCCCCTCGCCATCGCGCTGCCCTCCACGCGCGAGCAGCTGGCCACCGTGCTGCGGTCCTGCCGCGACCACCGGGTGCCCTTCACGCCACGGGCCGCAGGCACCGGCCTGGCGGGCGGTGCCACCCCCACGGGCGTCGGCGGGGTCCGACCGCTGGTGATCAGCGTCGCCCGCATGGACCGTCTGCTGGAGCTCGATGTGGCCAACCGTCGCGCCCACGTGGAGCCGGGGCTGGTCAACGCCCGGCTCGGCCGCGCCGTCGCCGCCCACGGGCTGCGCTTCGCGCCCGACCCGGCCAGCCAGATCGCCGCGACCCTCGGCGGCAACGTCGCCACCAACGCCGGCGGGATCCACGTGCTGACCTACGGGGTGATGAGCCAGCACGTGCTCGCCGTGGAGCTGATGGACACCGACGGCGAGGTGCACCTGTTCGATGGCCGGCAACCGGAGCAGACCGGGCTCGATCTTCGGGGCGTGAGCGTCGGTGGTGAGGGCACCCTCGGCTTCGTGGTCGGCGCCTGGCTCAAGCTGCTGCCGGCACCACCGGCCATCGGCACGCTGCTCGCCGGCTTCGACACCCTGGAGGCGGCTGCGGCCACCGTCGGCGCCCTGGTGACCTCCGACCGGCTCCCCGACGCGGTGGAGCTGATGGATGCGCGTGCCATCGCGCTGGTGGAGGACTACGCGCAGGCGGGCTACCCCACCGATGCCGCCGCGGTCCTGCTGCTGGAGTACGAGGGCCTGCCGGCCGGGGTCGGCGCCGGGGTCGAGACCGCCGAGCGGCTGGCCCGTGAGCACGGTGCCACCGCGGTGGTACGTGCCGCCGACGCCGACCAACGCGCCCGCATCTGGAAGGGCCGCAAAGCCGTGGCGGGTGCGATCGCCAAGACGGCTCCCGACTTCTTCCTCCAGGACGTCGTCGTGCCGCGTTCACGGCTCGGCGAGATGCTCGATGCCGTGGTCGCCATCGGCGAGCGCGAGGACCTGATCATCCTGACCGTGGTCCACGCCGGCGACGGCAACCTCCATCCCTTCGTGCTGTTCGACCGACGTGAGGAGGGCGTGCTCGATCGGGTCTTCGCGGCTGGTCACGACATCGTGACCACGGCGCTCGCCCTGGACGGCACCTTGACCGGCGAGCACGGGGTCGGCATCGAGAAGCGCGACTTCCTGTCCCAGGTCTACACCGCCGACGACCTGGCCGTCCAGCAGGCCGTGCGTCGGGCGATGGAGCCCTCGGGCCTGGCGAACCCGGACAAGATGCTGCCCACCACCGTCGGCTGTCAGGAGGCCAGCATGGTTCCTGAGGGGGCGTGGGTATGAGCGACGTGACGACGATGACCACCGAGGTGGAGTCGATCGTGGCCGCTGTCGAGGAGGCCCGTGGTCGGCAGCGTCAGCTGCTGGTCCGGGGTGGCGGCAGTGTCCTGGACCGCCTGCCACCGACCGACGCCGAGGAGCTCTCGACCGCGCAGCTGACGGGGGTGGTCGACCACCGTCCGCAGGACCTGGTGGTCACGGTGCGGGCCGGCACGCCGATCGAGGAGCTGTCGGCGTTGCTGGCGGCCCACGGCCAGGAGTGCCCGATCGAGCCGCTGGCCGGCCACGGGTCGACGGTGGGCGGACGGCTGGCCACCGCCCTGGCGGGTCCCCGGCAGCTGCAGGCCGGACGTGTGCGTGACTGGGTGCTCAGGGTGCGTCTGGTCACCGCCGACGCGCGGGTGGTGACCGCGGGAGGGGTCACCGTCAAGGACGTCACCGGCTACGACCTGTGCCGTCTGGCGACCGGGTCGTGGGGCACCATCGGGGTGATCGCGGAGGTCACCCTCAAGCTCCGACCGATCCCGATCCACAGCGCGTGGTTCGCCACCGAGCGGTCGGCGCCACGCGTGCTCGCAGAGCTGTACCGACCGGCTGCCGTGGTCACGACGGGCCAGCGCACCCTGGTGCACCTCGAGGAGCATCCCGACGACATCGCGGCGCAGGCCATGGTCGCGGGGCTGCAGCCCGCCGACCCGCCGGCGTGGCCGACGACGGCCCGTGCCGCGGTCGACCCGTCGCGGCTCGCGGCGCTGACCAGCCTGGCGGAGTCCACCGGCCTGACCTACGCCGCGTTCGAGGGGGTCGGGGTGTGCCTGCTCGACGGCGACGCCGACGCGCTCGCGGCCGCGGGAGAACGTGCCGCCGAGCTCGGCGGGTCCCTGCTCGTGCTCGATCCCGACCGGGGCGGACCCGGATGGGGCGAGCGGACCGAGGACGCCATGGGCCTGCGGATCCGCTCCGCCCTCGACCCCGATGGGCTCCTGCTCGACGTGAGGCAGCCGCGATGATCCAGCCAGAACCGATGTCGATCTTCGACGCCGACCAGCTCGCCGCCTGCGTGCAGTGCGGCTTCTGCCTGTCGTCCTGTCCGACCTACGAGGCGACCCACCTCGAGGAGCACGGTCCCCGTGGCCGCATCCTGGCAATGCGCCTGGTCGAGGAGGGCGAGCTCACCATCGACGACCCGGACGTGGTGGACTCCCTCGAGACCTGCGTGCAGTGCCGGGCGTGCGAGACGGTGTGCCCGTCGCTGGTGGAGTTCGGCTCCCTGATGGAGACCGCCCGGGCCGAGATCACCGAACGGCAGCCGCCGCGCGGGCCCGCGGGTCTGGCCCAGCGGCTCCTCTTCGTCGCCCTGGTCCGTCGTTGGCTCATCCGGGCCGGTGGGATCCTCCTCGCGCTCGCCCAGGCGGTGGGTGCGGATCGGTTGATGCCGGCCCGGCTGCGGCCGGCGCGACGCGTCCGGCTCGCTGACACCCTGCGCAGCTACCGACTGCCGCCACCGGGCGCGCCGGTGCGCGGCGACGCGTTCCTGTTCCGCGGCTGCGTGATGGACGGGCTGTTCCGGGACGTCCACCAGGCCACCGCGCAGGTGCTCGCCGCGGTCGGCTACCGACCCTGCTTCGAGCCGGCACCGCCGTGCTGCGGCGCGCTGTCGGCCCACGCCGGCCGGGAGGAGGAGGCCCACGCGCTGGCCGAGGCCACGATCGCGGCCTACGCCGGGACGACGGGCCCCATCCTGGTGAACTCGGCGGGTTGCGGCGGTGCGATGAAGGAGTACGGGAAGCTGCTGGGGACCGAGGAGGCCCGGGCCTTCAGCGCCCGTGTCAAGGACCTCTCGGAGCTCGTCACCCCCGAGGAGGTCGCCGCTCGGGGAGGAGAGGTCGCGCTCACCCTCGCCTACCAGGCCCCCTGCCACCTGCGGAACGTGCAGGGGCTGGCCGACCAGGCCCGTGCCCTCGTGGCGGCGATACCGGGGCTCACCCTGCTCGAGCCCGACGACGAGCAGCAGTGCTGCGGCTCCGGTGGCATCTACTCCTACCTCCAGCCGGAGCTCGGTGATGCGATGCTCGCCCACAAGCACGCTTCCCTGGAGCGCACGGGTGCACAGGGGGTGGTCTCCGGCAATCCGGGGTGCGCCATGCAGATCGCACGTGAGGGCTGGGAGATCCACCACCCGGCGCAGCTGCTGGCCCGTTCCCTCACGCCGTGACCCTCACCCGCGGCACCCGTACGGATCGGTCGACCGGTCGCACGGCTGGCTGGTCCGCTTCGGCTCCGCTGCCGAGCTCACCCACCGGCAACGTGGCGTGACCGCAGCCGCACCGCGACGATCGCGCACCCAACGAGGCCGACGCCGACCACCAGGGCCGCGGCGCCCGGGGTGCCCGCGGCCGAGAAGCCCGCGATCACGGCGATGGTCCCCGACAGCAGGAAGCCGGCCGCGGCGATCAGATCACGCTCCCGCAGGGGCAGCCCGACCGCGATCACGGCTACCACCGGGCCGACCAGCAGTACCAACGGTGCCAGGTTCGCGATCACACCCACCTCGATCCCCGACCGCGTGAGCAGCGCGATCGCGAGCAGGGCCACCGCGAGCGCCCCACCGGCAGCGACCAGAGCGGGCTGTGCCCGCATCCGGCCGGCCAGCACCAGCACGATCGGGGTCGCGAACACCAGCAGCGGGACGAGCCAGGCGCCAGCGGTCGCCGAGAGCGGCAACGCCACGATCGCCGCCATGCCGAAGACGGTGGCGGCCAGCAGCTGCGGTGCGGACGGCCCGTGGGGGGGAGGTTCGCGCACGGCGGCATCCCTGGTCGGTGGCGGACGTCGGTGGTGACGACGGGGCGACGCTACTGCCAACCAGCCCGGTCGGGGAACAGCGGCGCCTACCCTCACCGCTCGTCATCCGGACGGAGCCGAGCGCGTGCCACATCGACAGCTGCCCGCCCACACGCCACCCGACCCGTGGCGGACGTTGACCAGCCGTGAGGTCTACACCAACCCGTGGATCCGAGTGCGCGAGGACGAGGTGCTGCGACCGGACGGCTCCCCGGGGCTCTACGGCGTGGTGTCGATGACGCCGGCCGTCGGGGTCGTGGCGCTCACCGACGCGGAGGAGATCGTCATGGTCGGACAGTGGCGCTACGCGCTCGGTGAGTACTCCTGGGAGCTCGTCGAGGGCGACGTCG
>CAYXJD010000016.1:0-24310 GCA_964465225.1 uncultured Actinomycetota bacterium | reverse complement strand
GCGGCGAGCTGTGCGGTCGTCGTGCCGGCGTCCAGCAGGATCGACCCGTCCTCGGGCAGTTCGTCGAACGCGGCCTTGGCGATGCGTTCCTTCTCCGCGGTCATGGCGGTGGCGCGGGTCTCGAGCCCGGGCTCGAAGCCCAGGCGCTCCAGCGGGATGGCGCCGCCGTGGACCCGTCGTAGCAGTCCACGGCGTTCGAGGGAGGTCAGGTCACGCCGGATGGTCTCCGGGGTCACCGAGAGCTCGTCGGCGAGGTGGGCCACCTCGACCCGGCCGTTGGTGCGCGCCCAGCTGACGATCCGGGCTTGCCGTTCCTCCGCGTACACCCGTCTCCCTTCGTTTGGCTCATTGCGCTGACACTATCCCACAGAAACAAAGAGGAGTCAACACATAACAACACCAGTGCGGACGTGAACAGATATCGCTTCGCTCGGACGTGTCTCGTGACGAACCGCTGGTGCCGGTACCGGGCGGCCGACCACCGCTGCCCGCTGCGGGCCATCGGCGTCTACGGTGACCCGCGACGTCGGAGAGGAGCAGGGCCGTGGGAGAGCAGGTGCACGGGGGGCGGCTGGTCGCCGATCACCTCGCGGATGAGGGTGTCGACGTCCTGTTCACCCTGACCGGCGGGCACATCAGCCCGATCTTCGACGGGTGCAAGGACCGGGGCATCCGGGTGATCGACGTGCGCCACGAGCAGGCCGCGGCGCACGCTGCCGACGCCTACGGGCGTCTGACGTTCCGGCCGGGGGTCGCGGCCGTCACCGCCGGTCCTGGGGTCACGGACGCCATCACCGGGGTGACCAACGCCTCCTACGCCAACAGTCCGATGGTGCTGCTCGGCGGCCGCAACCCCCTGGCGCTGGAGGGGATGGGGGCACTCCAGGACGCTCCGCAGCTCGAGCTGCTGCGCCCCGTCACCAAGCGTGTCGACACCGTCCTGGAGACCCGACGGCTCCGCGAGGTGCTGGACGCCTCCTTTAGGACCGCGCTCGCGCCGCGGATGGGGCCGACCTACGTCGACCTGCCCATGGACGCGCTGATGACCACGGTGGATCGTGACCAGCTGGTGCGCCCCGGTGGCCAGCGGGCGACGGTCCCGCCCGGCCCCGACCCCGACGCGGTCGAGGCGGTCGCACAGCTGTTGGCAGCTGCCGAGCGGCCCGTGGTGCTGTGTGGCTCCGGGACCTACTGGTCGCGTGCCTGGCCGGAGCTGGACGCGGTGGCGCGCACCGGCCAGCTCCCGGTGTTCGTGAACGGGATGGCGCGGGGTGTCCTGCCCTCCGACCACCCGAACCTGCTCGGCCTGAGCCGCAAGCACGCGCTGCGCCAGGCCGACGTGGTCCTCGCGCTCGGCATCGACTTCGACTTCCGGGTCGGGTACGGACGCCCCCCGGCCTACCGAGACGACGTGAAGGTGGTCCACGTCGACCCGCAGCCCGACCGCATCGGTCACAACCGCCCCGTGGAGCACGGGATCGTCAGCGACGTGGCCAGCTTCCTGCGTGCGCTGCTCACCCATGACGCGGCCTTCGGCCGCACGGGCAGCACCGCCTGGCTCGACGAGTTGCGCCGTGAGGAGCATCGCCGTCGTGACGCCCGTGACGCTGCCGCAGGCTCCGATGCCAGCCCGGTCCACCCGCTGCGGTTCGCCAGGGAGGTCGCCCGCTGGGTGGACCCGGACGCGATCGTGATCGGCGACGGCGGCGACATCGTGGCGCACACCGCCGGAGCGGTCCGGGTGGACCACCCCGGGCACTGGATGGATCCCGGCCCCTTCGGCTGTCTGGGGGTCGGCGCACCCTTCGCGCTGGCGGCGACCCACGTCCACCCGGGCAAACAGGTGCTGGTCGTCTACGGGGACGGCTCGTTCGGCTTCAACGCCATGGAGTTCGAGTCGGCCGCGCGCCAGGGTCTGCCCTTCGTCGGAGTGATCGGCAACGATGGCGCGTGGGGGGAGATGAAGGCGTTCCACGAGCGCGTCTACGGCGCGGAGGGCATGGTCGCCCAGGATCTCGACCAGACGATCGGCTACGAAGAAGTGGTCACCGCGCTCGGCGGCTACGGCGAGCGGGTGGAACGTCCGGAGGAGATCGGACCCGCCTTGGACCGCGCCGCCGCGAGCGGGGTGCCGGCGCTGGTCAACGTGCTCCTGGACCGCGGGTTCCGCCGGGAGTCCGCGGCGGCCTACGGCGCCTGACGGCCGTCGTCATCCTCGGCAGGTGTCGGGGGTTCTGCCGCCGGCGCAGACCGCCGGGTGAGACCGACAGCTCAGACCGACAGCTCAGACCGACAGCTTGGACAGGAACCGTTCGCGATCCACGAGTACGCGCCGGTGCTTGACCAGGGCGACCTGCTCGCCGTCCTGTTCCACCGTCACACGGAACTCGAGCCGGCGCCCGTGGTGCCCGATGAGCGTGGCGTGGGCACATACCGTCGCGCCGACCGGTGTCGCCTTGACGTGCTCCACATCCGCCCAGGTGCCGACGGAGGTCTCCCCGTCCGCCATCTGGTCGCTGACGGCGTCCACGCAGGCGCTCTCGGCCAGGGCCAGCAGGGCCGGGGTCGCCAGCACGGGAACATCGCCCGATCCGAGTGTGATCGCCGTGTGCTCCTCGCCGACCGTCAACGTCCGCGCGAGCTTGAGGCCAGGGTCACAGCGGCCCATCGTGTACCAACCTTGTCCGAGGCGTCTCCGGTGGGGACCTGCTCCCACGGCCGTGCGCCGCACGATCCGACAGGGTAACGGCCCCGCGGCCGGCGTTCCCAGCGGGCTCCGACGACCCCGTCCTGCCGGTCGCCGTCGGCCGGGTTCGCCAGGACGACCATCGAGGTGGCACCCTGTGCGCCACGTTGGCGCGCCCGAGTCCGTTCCTTCGGTGGCGTGCCCTGTCGCGCGCGGACCGCGGTCGGTCAGACCGAGGCGCGCCCCGATCGTGAGGAACGCCGACCGTGACCGCCCCTGCTGCCGTGCTCGCCATCGTGCTCGCGACGACCGCCGTGGGGAGCTCTGCGTTGTTGTGGTTCGGCCCGACCTTCGGAGAGCTGCGCCGGGGGTACGAGCTGCTCACGGGCGCCACGATCGTCCTGCTCGCGCTCGGGGCCTGGGCCGCCTTCGCCGGGCCGATGGTCTCGCTGGAGGGCACGGACGCACTCTCGGACGGACAGCTGGCCCGCATCCTCTTGCTGGCCTTCTCCGGCCTCACGGTGGCCGCGGTGCTGGGTCGGGCGCTGCGAGCCCCTGACGGGCTCGTCCGGGTACTGGGTGGCCTGGCCACGGTGCTCGGCCTCGCGTCGCTGTGGCCGCTGGCCGTGCTCCGCGCCGAGCGTGGAGGAGCGGGCGGCGTCGCTCAGGGGCTCGTGGAACTGCTGCTCGGCGGCACGCTCATGGGTGCGATCTGGGTCGGTCTGATCCTCGGGCACTGGTACCTGGTCGAGCGCCGCCTCTCCAACCGCTACATGATGTGGATCGCCTGGGTGAACGTGGCCGCGATCGGCGCCGGACTCGGCTCCGTCCTGCTGTCGAGTCGCAACCCCGCTCCGTGTGAGGGTCTGCCGGCGGGTGGCGAGTACGAGCAGTGCTCGATGATGTTCTCCCCGATCCTGTCCATCGGTTCGATGACCATCATCCTCGGGCTGGGGGTCCTGGCGCTGCTGGCCCTGATCGCCGGGTTCAACGTCAAACTCGCCCGCGAGGGTGGCCGGTCGATCCAGGCATCGACCGGCATGTTCTACCTCGCTGTCATCCTGGCCCCCGCCGTGGAGTTCGCCGCCAAGGTCAGGTTCTTCTGAGTGCTTCTGAGTTCTTCTGAGCGCGCTCGGGCCACCGTGCTGAGCAGGTCCCCCGGATGCCATCACCGGCTGGTGGAGGGCTCCCGTTCGGTGTCCTGCGGTCCGGCCAGCAGGGTCGCGAGGACGAGCCCGTCATCGACCCCGAGCACCGTGGCGGTGAACTGCTCGTCATCGGCCAGGGCCTGCAGCGAGGCCGCCACCTCGTCCCCGTCCTCTCCACCGCGCAGCGCCCCCCGGATCACGAGCATGCCCCCCGGTCGCAGCAGACGGCGGGCATGGTCGACCAACCCCGGGGTCACCGCGGGCCGCGACTGCAGCACCACGAGGTCGTAGGCCGCGTCCGAGAGCCGATCGAGCACCGTGAGCGGATCCCCTTGGATCGAACGGACCTTGGGGCCGGCGTCCATGGTCTCGAAGGCATCGGTGGCCAGGCCGTGCGCGTGCGTGTCAGGCTCGATCGAGGTCAACACCCCCCGCGGTGGCAGTTCGGGGAGCAGCCAGGCTCCGGACACGCCGCCGGCAGCGCCGACCTCGACGATCGTCCGTGCGGCGACGGTGCGGGCGGCCCACCGCAGCAACGCTCCGACCTCCGGCGCCGGTGGCGCCAGAAGGGCCGCTCGCCGGCGGGCGGTCACCGTGGTGTCCGGCTCCGGTGCCAGAACACGTCGGACCTCGTGCAGCACGACCTCGTCCACCATCGTTGTCCGCCTCGTCGCTACCGTGGCTGCGACCACGGCGGTGGTGCGGTGGTCGTCAGGTCGGCAACCTAGCCCAGTCGTGGGCTGGCCGGTCAGGCGCGCACGGGCGGCCAGCGCCCGCCGTCGCGGACCTCAGGACGTCCCGCCCCACCTGAGCGGTTCCCGGCACCGAACCCCGGGCGCGCGTAGGGCACCATGGCAGCGAGGTTCCGCAGGACCGGAGGCAGGCGTGGGTTACGACAGAGACGAGTGGCGCCGACCGTGGCGTCGCGAGGGGACGGTGCCGTCGGACCCCTCTGCACCCGGACCTGCCGCGACGCGTCCGATCGCCCGCTTCCCGCAGCCGCCGCCGACCGGGTGGTCGGCAGCCGCCGCCGGACCCGGTTCACCGGCGGGCTCGGTCCGACCACCGGACACGGTCGGCACCGTCGACGCGCCGGCCTCGCCGCGCCGTCGTCCTCTCGGCCTGGTGCTCGGCGCGGTACTCGGCGCGGTGATCGGCACCGGTGGCACCCTGCTGGCCACCGACGCGCTGCCCCAGGAGGTGGCTGAGGATCGCACCGAGCAGGCCGCGGCGGAACCCGAACTGCCCGCCACCGTCTCCGCGCCCACCATCGAGCCGCTCAGCGAGTCGTCCATCGTGCCTGCGGTCGCCGAAGCCGTCACACCCTCGGTGGTGCGCATCGACGTCCGTGCCGGCACGGAGGAGGGACCTGGCCCTGCCGGACAGTCCGGTCTGGGGTCCGGTGTCGTCTACCGGTCCGACGGCTACGTCATCACCAACCACCACGTCATCGAGAACGCGAACTCGGTCGAGGTCCGGCTGGCCAGTGGTGACGTGCTCGAGGCCGAGGTGATCGGCTCCGACGAGCTCAACGACATCGCCGTGGTCAGGGTGGATGCGGACGATCTCCCCGCGATCAACCTGCGGGGTGCGGACGAGCCACTGCTGGTCGGCGAGACGGTCATCGCCATCGGCTCGCCCTTCGGCCTCGACGCCTCGGTCACCGCCGGTGTGATCTCCGCGCTCAACCGGGAGATCCGCCTCGACGAGGTGGGCCCGGGCCAGGGGGTCCGGACGATCCCGTCCATCGTCCAGACGGATGCCGCCATCAACCCGGGCAACTCCGGGGGCGCGCTCGTCGACGCCCAGGGGCGCCTGGTCGGTATCAACACCGCCATCCTCACCCGCTCCGGCGCCAGTCAGGGCGTCGGGTTCGCCGTCCCCGGCGACCAGGCCGTCGACTCGGCGGAGCAGCTGATCGACCAGGGTTTCGTCCGGCACCCGCTGCTCGGCATCGCGGGTCAGGACGTCTCTGCCGAGATCGCCGACGAGCTCGGGCTGCCCGCCCGCCGTGGTGCCATCATCGAGTCGGTCCAGCCGGGCACCGGCGCCGCGGACGCCGGTCTGCGACCCGGTGACGTGATCGTGAGCGTCGATGGCGAGCCACTGGTGACGATGTCCCAGTTGGTCGCGGAGGTGCGCCGCCGCGACCCCGGTGACATCGTCGTCCTGGAGATCTTCCGCGACGGCGACCTCCAGGACGTCGAGGTGGAGCTCGGGGAACTCCCGCGCTGATCCGCCCCACCGCCGCCGGGTCGCGCCGGGCTACCCTCGCGGGGCGGCCGAACGGGCCGTGCCTGCCGCATCCCGCCGGTGGAGGTGCCGCTCGTGCCAGGGCCCCAGGAACTGCTGGTCATCGCCGTGGTGGCCCTGCTGGTGTTCGGTCCGGACCGTCTCCCCGAGCTGGCGCGCACGGCCGGGAAGTGGCTCGGACGGCTGCGGAGCGAGACGCACCGCAACGTCGAGCAGCTGAAGCGGCTGGGTGAGATCCAGCAGCTCCAGGCCGACCTCCAGGGACTCAAGCGGGAGCTCGATGACGCCCGTCAGGACGTCACCCGTGAGGTGAAGGGGTTCTCCAACCTCGCCGGGGAGGCCGCGGGCGGCCGTGAGACCGGGGAGCGTGGCGACCAAGGCACCTCAGCGCCACCGGTCACGCGGACTCCGGCCGCCAGCGCCGAGGTGGCGTTGCGGGGTGAGGAGGATCCGCCCCCCTTCGACCCGGAAGCCACGTGAAGCACGTGCGCCGCGTGAACGGTGCTGCGCTGCCGCGTCCGCTCGGTGGCGTCCCGCCAGCCGTCGCCGGCGCCGTGGTCGCCGGCTCCTACCTCGCCGTCCGCTCGGGCCTGACCGACGCGGTGGACCGGGAGATCGAGCGACGGCTGACCTCGGTGCGGCATCGGCCGGGTGATCACGTCCTGGTGGTGGCCACCGACCTGGGATCGACCTTCGGCCTGATCGGGACGACGACCGTGCTGGCGCTGACGGGCCGGCGGATCGCCGCAGCCGAGGTCAGCGCGGCCGGCGCTGCCGCGTGGCTGCTCGCCCAGGCGGTGAAGCCGGCACTGGGACGGCAACGGCCCTACGAGCTCGGGTCGTCGGCGCGGCTGGTCGCCCCGCCGGCCGGCTCGTCCTGGCCGTCGGGTCATGCGGCGGTCGGCGCCGCCATGGCAGCGGCGCTGACCACGGTCGGCAACCGACGGCTCGCGGTGCTGGCCGCCGCTGGGGCGGTGGCGATCGGCGCGTCGCGCATCTCGGTGGGCGTCCACCATCTCAGTGACGTGATCGCCGGCTGGGGCGTGGGGGTGCTCGCCGCCTCCGGGAGCGGCGCGATCACCCGGCGACTGCGGCTCAGGACACGCTGAGCGGCAGGTTGCGGCCGAGGAGTGAGCGTGACCGCGCGGCCAAGTGGTCCGCGACGCCGCTGATGGCCTCGGCGGCGGGTAGCTCCGGGTTGGAGACCACCAGGGGAACGCCGGCATCGCCGCCCTCGGTCAGGCGGGGATCGATCGGGATGCGCCCCAGCAGCTCGGTACCCAGCGCCTCGGCGAGTTCCTGACCACCGCCGCTGCCGAAGATCTCGTGGGTCTGCCCGCTGGCCGGATCGGTGAACCCGGCCATGTTCTCGATGACGCCCACCACCGACATCCCGGTCTGCTCGGTGGCCTTCCCGGCCCGCAGCGCGACCTTCTGGGCCGCCTGCTGCGGTGTGGTGACCACGACCATGTCGGCGTTCGGCAGCATCTGCGCCAGGGAGATCGCGATGTCGCCGGTGCCCGGGGGCAGGTCGCACAGCAGCACGTCCAACTCCCCCCAGTGGACGTCGGAGAGGAACTGCTGGATCGCCCGGTGCAGCATCGGGCCACGCCAGATCACGGAACGGTCGGGGTCGGTGAAGAACCCGATCGAGATCACCTTGCAGCCGTGCGCCTGCAGCGGCATGACCATGCCGTCGAAGGCCACCGGCTTCCCCGACACGCCGAGCATCCGGGGGATCGAGTAGCCCCAGATGTCCGCGTCGAGCACCCCTACCCTCAGGCCCTGCTTCGCCAGCGCGGCCGCCAGGTTCACCGTGACCGTCGACTTGCCGACACCACCCTTGCCGGAGGCGATCGCGATCACCTTGGTGGGCGAGTCGGCCTGGGCGAAGGGGATCTCCATCTCCGGGTTCGCCGCCCCGCGTTCGGCCCGCAGGTCGGAGGACAGCTGCTGGCGCTCCTCATCGGTCATCGACCCGAACACGACCTGGACGTCCTCGACCCCCTCGAGCTGCATGACAGCGGCGGTGACGTCGTTGGTGATGCGGTCCTTCAGCGGGCACCCGGGGATCGTGAGCTTGATCTTGACCCCGACCCGGGCGCCTTCGATGGCGAGGTCCTCGACCATCCCGAGCTCGGTGATGGGCTTGTTGATCTCCGGGTCCTCGACGCCGGCGAGGACCTCCATGATCTGCTCGGTGGTGGGCACGTGCGGCTCCATCGACGGTGGTGGGTGCGACGGGGTCGAGGGTAGCGACGGCGGCCTCAGATGGGGTTCAGATGGGGTCCGGCGTGACCCTGAGCGCCTCCCTGGCGGTGACCTCCCCGCGCCACGCCCGCGCGGCCGCGTCCTCACGCAGTGACACCAGCCCGTCACGTCGGGCCTGGTCGGCGAGCCGGCGCTCGGTGGCCCGCTCCATCACGAGCTCCCGCAGCGCCGGAGAGACGGCCAGTAGTTCGGTGATCGCGACCCGCCCGCGGGTGCCCTCGCCCTCGCACAGGCGGCATCCGGTGCCGCGTCGGTACCGGGGCTGCGGGTTGGCGTCGTGGCCACCGGCAGGCGGTCCGAGGCGGTCGAGCAGCGTGGTGTCCGGTTCGTCCTCGACCGCGCAGCCGTCGCACACCCGACGCGCGAGCCGTTGCGCCAGCACCAGCAGGACCGAGGAGGCGATCAGGAACGGATCGGCGCCGAGGTCGACCAGTCGGGCGATGGCCGAGGGTGCGTTGTTGGTGTGGAGGGTGGCGAGTACCAGGTGGCCCGTGAAGGAGGCCTCGACCGCGAGTTGCGCGGTCTCCTGGTCGCGGATCTCACCGACGAGGACGACGTCGGGGTCCTGGCGCAGTACGTGACGGAGCCCGCGGGCGAAGGTCAGGCCGATCCGTGACTCGATCTGGGTCTGGTTGACCCCTGGCAACTGGACCTCGACAGGGTCCTCCAGCGTCAGCACGTTGCGTGTGCTGTCCGAGACCTGCGCCAGCCCGGCGTACAGCGTGGTCGTCTTGCCCGAGCCGGTGGGCCCGGTCACCAGCACCAGCCCCTGGGGGCGTTGCAGCGCGTCGGTCAGCTGGTCGCGCGAGGACGGCGACAGGCCGAGCTCCGCCAGGGAGACGAGGTCGGCGCCCCGCGGCAGGACGCGGAGCACGACCGTCTCCCCGTACAGGGTGGGCATGGTGGAGACCCGCAGGTCGACCGGCTGCCCATCGACGCGCGCCGCCGCACGGCCGTCCTGCGGCAGTCGTCGTTCGGCGATGTCCATCGACGCCATGATCTTCAGCCGCGAGGTCACCTGCCGGCCGAGGGAGCGGGGCAGCTCCATCGCTTCCCGCAGCACCCCGTCGACACGCAGCCGGACCTTGACCCCGGCCTCGTGTGGCTCCACGTGGATGTCACTGGCACGGGAGGCCACCGCGTCGTCGAGCAGGGAGGTCACCAGCTTGACCACCGGCTGGTCGTCGAGCACGTCGTCGCTGTCGAGCACCTCGGGTTCGGCCGCCTCCTCGATCACGTCCTGCTGCGCATCGGCGCGGTAGGCCCGGCGGCGTAGGCGGTCCACATCGGAGGCGGCGGCCGACAGCCGCCGGATACCGCGGACGCCCGAGACCACTCGGATGTCGTCGAGGGCCACGACGTCGGCCGGGTCGGCCATGGCGATGGTGAGCAGCCCGTCGTCGAGGTGGAGCGGGACGAGCTGGTGGCGCTCGGCCAGCCGGGCCGGGACCCGGTCGACGGCCAGAGGGTCGGGTTGCGCGCCGGTGAGATCGACGACCTCCAGCCCGAGTTGGCTCCCCAGTGCGTGGGCCACCTCCATCTCGTCGACCATGCCCAGTCGGATCAGGGTCTGCCCGATGCGTTCGCCCGGTGGCGACAGGGACAACGCCTCCCGCAGCTGCTGCGCGTCGATGACCCCGGCATCGAGCAGGAGTTCGCCGAGGAGTCGGCGTCGGGCAGTGGCCGCCGGTGGTGGCGGCGGGGCGACGGACCTCAGGTCGGGATCTGGATCGCTCACGTCGTTGGCTCCGTCGTGGTGCGGATGCTCGGGGGGATAGCCTCGGCCGACCTCGCCGCATCGGGGCCACCATCGAACGCATGCTACGTGTCGCTCCTCGCTTCGCGCGGGTGCTGCTGCTCTCAGCGGCCGTGCTGGTGCTGTCGGGGTGCCGTCTCGACGTGGTGGCGCCGATCACCCTCCACGCCGATGGCTCGAGCACCGTGGGCCTGAGCGCCCGGTTCGATCCGCGACTGCTGGCAGAGCTCGATGCCCTCGGTGTCGATCCCACCGCGGAGCTCAGCGCTGCGGTCGCCGCTGACGACGCGTGGAGCCTCACACGGACCCGGGACGAGGAGGGCGCGCTGACCGTGGCGATCCGTCGGGAGGTGGCCGACGACGCCGGGCTCGTGGCGACCTACGCCGCGCTGTCCAGTGGCCTGGCGGCCGCAGACCCCGCCCTCGAGCTGGCGCTCGCGGTGGACCGTGACGGACAGGGTGGGGTGACGCTGTCCGGGACCGGCAGCTTCCGACCACCGCTCGGTACGGGCCTTCAGGTGGACGGTGCCATGGTCGGGGAGGACGCACAGGCCCTGGCGTCGCTCGTGGCCGATGCGGTCGAGGTCGGCCTCGAGGTGCGGATGCCGGGTCCCGTCACGGCGCACGATGGGGTGGCCCTGGACGGATCCACGGTCCGGGTCGACCTGGAGCCCGGGGTCGAGCGGCGCTTCGAGATCCGCTCCTCCCCGCCACCCTGGTGGGCCTCGTTGCCGTTCCCTCCGGCGGCCCTGCTCGGCGGAGCGGGGCTGGCGGCGCTCGTGCTCGTGATCGGGGTGCTGCTGGTTCGTCGCCGCCGGGTCAGTCCCGAGGCGTGAGCTCGACCAGGGTGCAGGTGTCCTTCCAGCGCTGCAGCGCCGCCTCCCCGTCCGTCAGGTTCAGTCGTGTGCCCATACCCATGGTGGCGATGCGTTCGAACTCGTCGTCATCGGTGACGACCCGCACCGTGGCCGGCATCGACCCGATGGTGGCCTTCACGTCCTTCGACTTGACCGTGAGCGTGACCTCCGCAGCCCGCTCCAAGCCGGGCAGCTCCTGCTCCTGGGGTCCCTTCAGGACGAAGAGCTTCTGGCCCTGCTGCACGTACCACGCCGGCCGCTGCAGTGCCGGCCCGCCACGCTGGGGGATCGTCAGCCAGCAGATCGCACCCTTCTTGAGCGCGGTCTCCGCGGCCTCCATGAGGACACCGGCCGCCTGCACCGACTCGGGTGCGTCGATGAACACGGGCACGCGCGCCACCAACTGGCCGTCGAGGTAGAAGGCCAGGGTGTGCTCGCCGATGCTGGAGATCACCACACGCTCGTGGACCTCCTGCCGGAACAGGTCCTCGAACATCTGTCCGCGTAGCTCGCGCAGCCGCGGTGCTGACTCCCAGATCACCTGCCCCTCGGGGTCGACGATCGCGACGACCTCCTCGTACCGGCCCTGGGGGCCCTTGTAGACCCGGTGCAGCGCGAAGGGCTGCGACCCGGATGGCAGTTCGCCACGGACGCGGATCACGGGGTCGGCGACCCCGGTCGAGGCGTAGGTGTCGAGGTCGTAAGCCATCCCCGACAGCAGCGTGACCCGGGACATGCAGCGTGTCTTTCGTCCGATGGTGATGAACGGCGTGCGTGCAGCGAGCCTAGCCGCGGGATCGGGGTTGCCCGGAGTCCGAGCGCTACGGTGGAGTCCGGTGGTCCGGCAGCCGCCGTCCACCCGCCGCGACGGGAGGCGACGAGGTGGAGCCCGGTGACCTGGCGGCGCTGCGAGACAGCGTCCGCAGCTTCTGCGACGTCCACGTGCGCCCCACGGCCAGGGACCGTGATCGCTCGGAGGCCTTCCCGGCGGAGCTGCTGCCGGGCCTGGTCGAGATCGGGGTGCTGGGAGCGACGATCCCCGAGGGGCACGGTGGCGCGGGTCTGGACGCCGCCGGGTACCGGGTGGTGATCGAGGAGCTCGGTGCGGCGGACTCCTCGTTGCGCTCCCTGGTGTCGGTGAACCTCGGACTGGTGGCCGGGTCGATCCTGCGCTGGGGTACCCCGCAGCAACAGGCCCGGTGGCTGCCCCTGCTGGCAGGAGGCCACCTCGGGGCGTTCGGCCTCACCGAACCCGGTGCCGGATCGAACCCGGCGCAGATGACGACCCGGGCGGTCCGTGGCGCCCACGGTTGGACGATCGACGGCGCCAAGATCTTCATCACCAACGGCTCCTTGGGCGTGGTGACGATGGTCTTCGCGCGCGCGGTGGTGGACGGCGAGGACCGCGGGGTCACCTGTTTCCTGGTGCCGCAGGAGGACCCCGGCTACGCCGGCACGCAGCTGCACGGCAAGCTGGGCCTGCGGTCCGGGGACACCGCCGAACTGACGCTGACGGGGGTGCGTGTCGGCGACGATGCGGTCCTCGGCGAGGTCGGCGGCGGGATGAAGGTGGCGCTCTCCGCCCTGGACGACGGCCGGTTCTCCCTGGCTGCCGGTGCCGTGGGGCTCGCCCGCGAGGCCCTGGAGGTGTCCCTGCGCTACACCACCGAGCGGGAGCAGTGGGGCGGTTCCATCGCGGGCAAGCAGCTGGTGCAGGAGCTGCTGGCGGCGATGCACGTGGACATCCAGGCGGCCAGCGGCTTGGTCGACGTGGTGGTCGACAGCAAGCTCGCGGGCCGGCGCTGCACCCTGGAGGTCTCCACCGCGAAGCTGTTCGCGACCGAGGCCTCGGTCCGGTGCGCCGACCGCGCCGTGCAGCTGCACGGGGGCTACGGCTACATCGACGAGTATCCCGTGCAGCGCCTGCTCAGGGATGCCCGGGTCACGACCTTGTACGAGGGCACCAGTCAGGTCCAGCATCTGATCATCGGCCGTCTCCTGACCGGGATCAGCGCCTTCTGACTGGTCGCCGCTGTCGGCGTCGATCGGTGACCGTCCAGCCACGACCCACGCCGGGGGGACGGCGGGAAGGGACGAACGTGAGCGGCTACGACCTGCACACGCACTCCACCTACTCCGACGGAGCCACCTCGATCGAGGACAACGTCGCGGCCGCCGCTGCACTCGGGCTCGCGGGCATCGGTATCACCGATCACGACACGACCGCGCCCTTCGAGGATGCGAGCAAGGCCGCCGAGGCGGCTGGTATCGAGGCGGTACTCGGGACCGAGTTCTCGGCTGAGGAACAGGGGATGAGCGTGCACGTCCTCGGGCTGTGGATCGACCCCGGGTACGGACCGCTGGCCATCGAACTCGACCGGCTCCGCCACGAACGGCGACACCGCGCGCACCGGATCGTGGAGCGCTTCCACGCACTGGGCATCCCGGTCAGCTTCGAACGGGTGCTGGCGCTCGCCGGCGACGCGCCGATCGGACGCCCCCACCTCGCCGCGGCCGTGGTCGAGCTCAAAGCTGCGCGGTCGGTCACCGAGGTGTTCGATCGCTACCTGGCCGACGGGGGACCGGCCTACGTCCCCAAGCACGCGGTCACGCCCGAGCGGGCCGTCGAGCTCCTGGTCGCCTCCGGGGGAGTGGCGGTGCTGGCGCATCCCGGGCTCTACGGGGACCGCACGGGCACGGAGGGCTTGCCGAGCGAGGTGATCGAGCGGATGTGTGAGGTGGGACTGGCGGGGATCGAAGCCGACCATCCCGACCACAGCCCTGCACATCGGACCTACTACCGCGAACTGGCCATCGCCCTCGACCTGGCGGTCACCGCCGGTTCCGATCACCACGGACGCGGACCACAGGACCACGTCGGGCGGGCGACGACGCCGAACGAGGTGGTGGAGCGCCTGCGGGGCTGGCGTCTGGCATGAGCCCGCCCGGCGTGCACCGCCGACCATCAGCACTTCCCTCGGGCTCTTGCACGTGCCATCCTGTCCGTCAGGCCAGTGGCCGATCGGACGAGTTCCTCGGACGACCGTACGCCACCGACCGCGTCACGGTCGACGAGAATCTCTGACGACCTACGGCCCGGACCAGGCGCGTGGCACACCAGAACGACGATGTGGAGGAGAACCGTGGCGCAGGGCAACGTCCAGAAGGCGCAGAAGATCGTCCCGGTGCCGACCCTGCACTTCAGCGAGGGATCGCTGGCCGGTCGCGTCGTGCGGCTCGATCGTGACCTCGCGACCCTCGGCCGGCGCGAGGACAACCCGTACGTGCTCCCCGACCCCCGCGTCTCACGGGTGCATGCGGAGGTCCGTCGCGAGGCGTCCGCGGTGATCCTCACCGACCTGGGATCCGCCGCTGGCACCATGGTCAACGGTGAGACCATCGAGGGGCCGAAGGTGCTCCAGCACGGTGATCGGGTCAGCTTCGGGCCGGTGACCGCCACCTTCGAGGACCCTGCGGCTGCCTCCCAGCGGGAGGACACGACGATGGTGTTCGACGTGCCGAAGGTCGAGACCGGGCCGCACCTGTCACCCCGTCAGCAGCAGGTCCTGGAGTTGATGGCCGAGGGCATGACCAACTCGGAGATCGGTGAGCAGCTCGGCGTGACCGAGCGCACGGTGAAGGCCTACGCCCAGGAGCTCTACGACAAGCTCGGCGTGCGCAACCGGGCCGGAGCGGTCGCCGAGGCCGCCAAGCTGGGGTTGCTGTGAGGCGAGGTACCCGAAGGCCCGGGTCGCGGTAGCGACCAGCCCGGCGACCAGTGCTCCGGTCGACCGGACCGGCCGAGGGCGCCCGGTAGGCTCGTCATGCCGGGGGGAGCGCCTTCCCCGGGCGAGGTGGGCTCAGGTGACCGCGACCGTCTATGCCGTGGCGAACCAGAAGGGCGGGGTGGGCAAGACCACCACGGCCCTCAACATCGCTGCCGCGATGGCCGAACTCGGTGCGGCCGTGCTGGTGGTCGACCTCGATCCCCAGGGATGCCTCACCTTCTCGCTGGGCTACGACCCGGACGCGATCGAGCCGTCGCTCAACGACACGATCGTCGGACGCGCTTCGCTCGCGGAGACGATCATCCAGCACGGCCAGGTGGACGTCGTGCCGGCCAACATCGACCTGGCTGGCGCCGAGGTGACCCTGCTGTCGCGGACCGGACGGGAGTACCTGCTGCGCGGTGAGCTCGCCGAGCTGACGGACAGCTACGACGCCGTGCTCATAGATTGTGCTCCCTCACTGGGTGTGCTGACCATCAACGGACTCACCGCCGCCGATCAGGTGGTGATCCCGGTCCAGTGCGAGACCCTGTCCCACCGTGGTGTCAGCCAGCTGCTCGAGACGATCCACGACGTCCAGCGGCTGACCAACCGTGCCCTCTCGGTCCGTGGGCTCGTGGCAACGATGTTCGATCCCCGACCGCGCCACACCCGCGAGGTGCTACGCGACCTGCTGGCCAGATACGACCTGCCGTTGGTGGGCCCGCCGGTGCGCAAGTCGATCCGCTTCGCCGAGTCCCCGACCGTCGGCGCCACCCTGGTCGGTTCGGGTACCGATGTCCCGGGGACCTGGGCCTACCGCGTCATCGCCCGGGAGCTGCTGGAGCTCGAGGTCGACGGGGAGCTGCTGGCTGCTGCTGGCTGGACCGACGAGCAGCGCGATCAGGTCCTCGGGCTCGACGAGTACGAGGTGGCGCCGTGACCACGTCCGGTCACCGCCCGGCGCCATCGGCAGCGTTCGACCGGATCACGCCACCCGAGCGACGCCTGCGTCGCGAACGCGACGGTCTCGGCAAGGAGGCGCTGTACTCCACGGCCCCGAGCGCGGCTCCGACCACGCAGGTGGAGTTGCACTGCCGCCGCTGCGACGTGCCTTTCGGCCTCTCGGTGCTCGGGGCCTGCAAGCTGCTGCGACCGCCGTTCCTGCTCGATCCCCTCCACCGCCGGGTCTGGGCACGGTGTCCCGCGTGCCAGCGACACGCGTGGATCGACGTCGCCACCGGCCAGGCGTTGCGGGTGCTGCGCGGCCCTCGACGCGGCTGACCGGGATCTCAGCGGCCCGGTCGGGTGCCCATCGGGGCAGGTGCTCAGGGCAGATGCTCGACGCGGACCCGTCGCGCTCGTTGCGGTTGCCCCTCGCCGCGGGCCTCCTCGCCCGGGCGCGTCGCGCCGCCACCGGCCTCGGCCGACGCTCCGGTAGCACCGCCATCGTCCGTTGCCGTCCTGCTCCCGGTACGCCCGGCTGACCCACGGCTGGTACCGCGCCCCTGTCCGCCACGCCCCTGTCCGCCACGCCCCTGCCCGCCGCGACCTTTGGCGCCGCGACCTTTGGCGGCGCGGGTGCGGGTGTCGCGCCGTTGGGACGCCTCCCGTTCGGTCGATGCGGCGGTGGTCGGGGTGTCGACCTCCCCGGTGTCCGGCGCGGTGTCGGTGCCTTTGGTGGACGCCGTTGCCTCCTCGCTCGAGGTCCGTCCGCGGGCACGTGCACGGGTGCGGCCACCCTCGCCCGGACCGCGGTCCGATCCGCTGGCGTCGTCGCGCGGGGTGGCGGCAACCGTGCGGTCGGCGGCGGGGCGAGGGTTGCGGGACGTCGATGCGGTTGAGGTCCGTGTCCGGGTGCGGGTGCGGGTCCTGGTCGATGAGGCCTTCCCGGCGGTCTCCGATCGGCCGCCACCACCATGGGCCTTGTCCGCGGGCTCGGCCTGGTCGGCGCGTCCGGCCTGGTCGGCGCGTCCGGCCTGGTCGGCCTGGTCGGCCTGATCGGCACGTTCGGTTCGGTCCCGATCGCGCCGTGTGCGATCGGCGTCGCGATCGCGCCCGCGTCCCTCCCGGCTCCGGCCTCCCTTCGGGCGTCCGTCGGTGCTACCCCGACGCCGCTCGTGGTCCGGGCGTGCAGCCCGCTCCGCCGTGTCGGCATCGGCCGCTTTCGCCGCTTCGCGGTCCGTGGCCGTCCCGGGCTGCTCGGTCGCTGCGGATCCGTTCCTGCGACGGCTGCCGGCCGCCGCCGCGCCCGTGGCTGCGGTACCACCGCCTCGCTTGTCGCCGCCGTCGCGCGGCGAGGAACGCCGCGACCCCGATCCGCTGCGCCGCTGGTCCTCACGTTCGCGGCCTTCGGCGACGAGGTGGTCCCATGGCCGTGTCGCGGGGAGACGGAACAACTCCTCGAGCACGGGGGAGGTGGAGAAGACCTGGAGCAGTTCGGAGTCGGTCGCCTCGACCTTCTTGCGGATGACGTTGAGACGATCGACCTCGTTGAACTCCGCGAAGGTGATCGCCTTGCCCGACTCGCCTGCCCGAGCGGTCCGGCCGATGCGGTGCAGGTACATCTTCTCGTCTTCGGGACAGTCGTAGTTGACGACGTGGGTGACCCCGGAGACGTCCAGGCCCCGGGCGGCTACCTCGGTAGCCACCAGCACCGTGGCCTTCCCGGAGCGGAAGCGGTCGAGGTTCTTCTCGCGCTGGGACTGCCGGAGGTCGCCGTGGATCGCGACGGCGGGCGTGTGGAGCTCCTCGAGATCGTTGACGAGCCGGTCCGCCATGTGCTTGGTGCGGACGAACACGTACACCCCGCCTCGGTCCTCGTCCTGCAGGATCCGGGCCAGCAACCTCGGCTTGTCCATCCGGTGGACCTGGAAGAAGTACTGGATGACGTTGTCGGCCGTGGTCTTCACCTCGTGATCCGCCCGGGTGAAGGTGGGGTGGTCCATGTAGCGGCGGGCCAGCTTCACGATCGGGGTCGGCATCGTCGCCGAGAACAGCATCGTGTGACGGCCGCTGCCCTGGCAGGCCTCCACGAGGCGTTCGACGTCGGGCAGGAAGCCCATGTCGAGCATCTCGTCCGCTTCGTCGAGGACGAGCTGGGTGACGTTGCCGAGGTCGAGGTTGCCGCGGTTGAGGTGGTCGAGGAGGCGGCCGGGGGTACCGACGACGACGTGGACGCCGGAGGTCAGCGCCTCGATCTGCTCGTCGTAGCCGACGCCGCCGTACACGCTGATCGAGCTGATCCCGAGCCCAGCGCCGACCTTCAGGTCCTCGTAGACCTGGAGGCACAGCTCGCGTGTCGGCACGATGACCAGGGCCTGGGTCTCGGCCCGGTCGGGATCCAGACGCTGGAGCAGTGGGAGCCCGAACGCCAGCGTCTTGCCGGTGCCGGTGCGGGCCTGGCCGATCAGGTCATGGCCCTCCAGGGCCAACGGGAGCGTGAGTTCCTGGATCGGGAACGGGTGGGTGATGCCGCCGGCTTCGAGTGCGTCGCACAACGCCGGGTGGACACCGAGGTCTCGGAAGGTCTTGGTCACGTGGTTCTCTCGTCCGGGCGATCCCCGGCGAGGTCGAGTGGGTGCACACGCCTGGCGATCGCGGCTTGTCATCGTCGCGTCATCGCGACGGGGCGGCACGCGGCGTCCACGGGTGCGGACGCAGGGGTGCCAGGAGGTGTCGTTCGTCGTGCCGTGGTGATGCGGGATCGTTGAGGACGTCCCCGGGCGGCCACGACGAACGGCCACGCAGCCACCAGCGTAGCTCACCCCGACGCCGGTGACGGGACGTGCCCGCGCCGGCTCTGCGGGCACTAGCGTCGTCGCTTCCCGGACCTCGGAGATCTGCGGTGGACGAGCCGTTGCAGCGAGCCGACCAGCTCGTCCTGCGCTACCTCGACCACGTGTGCACGCACGAGCCGGTCGAGTCGACGCGCATCGGCATGACCGAACGCAACGGTGACCTGCCCGACCTGGCACCCGCGGCCCTGGCAGCGCGCAGCCGCGACCTGGCGGTGCTGGCCGCCGAGGTGGCCGCGACGGCGCAAGCGCTGGACGGCGTCGGCGGCGATGCGGCCCGCGAGGCGCGGGGAGACCTCGCGCTGCTCGCGGCCGAGCTCGAGTTCCGACGTTTCCAACTGGACGTGCGGCCCCGACTCCTACTGGATCCGTTGGCCGCCCTCGACACCATCGCCGCCGGCATCCACGAACTCCTGGGCTGGGACGACGGCACCCGTGCCGACCGCTGCGCACGTCTGGAGGCAGCCACACAGCGAGCCCGCCGGGTCCCCGTGCTCCTCGAACAGGCCAGTGGCTTGCTGACCTCTGCGCCGGCGCCCCACCTGGAGGTCGCCCTGCAACGCCTCCCTGGTCTGCTCGAGCTCGTCCGGGACGTCCTTCCCGCCCGCGCCGAGCTGCTCGGAGTCGATGTCTCACCCGCGCGCGATGCGGGCGAGGTCGCGGCGGAGGGACTGGAGGCCTACGCCGCCCTCCTGGACGAGCTGCGGGAGGTCCAACCGGGTCCCTGGCGCCTGGGATCGGAGCAGCACGCCACGGTGCTGCGTGCCGCGCTCGGCACCGTGATGTGGCCGGCGCAGATCGAGGATCGCGCACGCACCTGGATCGCGCAGATCCGGCAGCGGTTGCTCGAGCTCGCAGGAGCCACCTGGTCGGCCCGCTGCCCCGGCATCCCGCGGCCGAGCGATGGCGATGTCCTGATCCGATCGACCCTGGCCGCGATCGCCCGGACCGCGGTGCAGCGCGACGAGTTGCTGGTGGAGGCCCGCCGGGCGATGGCCGAGGCCCGGACGTTCGCTGAGCACAGTGGTCTGACGGACATCCCCCCGGCGGACCGCCTCCGGATCCGGGAGGTCCCCGTCTACCTGCGAGGGCTCGCTGCCGCGTTCGTGACACAGCCTCCGCCGCTGCGGCCCGAGACGGGTTGCACCTACTACCTCTCGCCGGTCCCGCCGGACTGGGACGATGAGCAGTCGGCGGCCTTCCTGCGGGCCTACACCCCTGCTGCTCTGCGGTCGTTGGCGATCCACGAGGGCTACCCGGGCCACGTCGTCCAGCTCGAGCACGCGGCTCGCCACCCGCGGCTCGCGCGTCGGCTGCTCGCCCGGCCGGTGTTCGCCGAGGGGTGGGCGGTCTACATCGAACGAGAGGTGGCGGCTGCTGGTTTCGCCGCCGATGGCAACTCGACGGTCGCCGCCTCGGACTACCAGGTCATCCAGCTCCGCAACGAGCTGCGGATCGCGACGACCGCGCTGGTGGACATCGGGCTCCACGCCGGTGAGCTGACCGACGGGGGCGCGGTCGATCTGTTGGCGCGAGCTGCCTACCAGGAGCCTGCCGAGGCTCGTGCCACCGTCGTCCGGGCCCAGGTGACCGCGGGGCAGCTCAGCTCCTACTTCGTGGGTGGGGAGGAGCTCGCGGATCTACGATGGCAGGTCGAGCGCCGTGCCGGGGCCGCCTTCGATGCCAGATCCTTCCACCAGCGTGTGCTGTCCCACGGGACGCCGACCGTGTCCATCATCGCGGCGGCGCTGGCCGATGCGGCTCCTGTGCACCGACCCTTCGCAGCCACTGCCTGACGCGGCGACCGGGGGGCCCTGGATGCGCGCGCCCATCGCACGTTTTGTAACGCTGCGTGGCGGCTCATGCGCTGTGAGCATCTTCATGTTCGCCCTCGAGGCGGCCCGAAGGCTAAGGTGCCGGGACGAACCGGACGGGCCGTCGCGACGGCCGTGATCCGTCGTCCGCCGCCACATCGGTGGTGGGTACCAGCCCGCCGAGCCGGGGACATCGCTCGTGTCGGTGGGGCCGCAGGGCAGCATCGGACATCCCAGGTCGACCCGAGCCAGCAGCTCACCGGGGACGTGAGCGTGGCGTAGGGCGGTCGACGGTCGGAGACGGGCATGGCAGGTGACGAGGGGGACCGCGACCTGATCGACCTGTCGCGCGCCGGGCGGATCGTGCCGCCGCCCGACGACGCCGAGGTGGAACGCGCGATCGCCTCGGTCCCCGGGGTCGCCTCGGCGGCGCTGCGCCGTGATCCGGACAGCGGCCGCACCCGTCTGCGGCTGCGGCTGCGGGCCGGGGAGGACGCTGAGCAGGCCACCTGGTCCATCGCCGCGACGTTGCGTGAGCGCTTCGGGATCGCCCTCGATCCCGCCTCGATCCGTCCCGTGACCGGGGGCGCGCCGCCTGAGCACGAGGCGCCCGAGACGGACGACATCGCCGCGGCGGTGCTGCCCGATCGGGCCCCGCCCGCAGCTGCCGGCGATGCCGAGGCGGCCGGCGATCCCGACGGAGCAGGACCGCCACCGGCACCGGCCATGCCGCTGCCGGGGCTCACCCCACCGCCGGCGCCGCGGTCGGCCACAGCAGCCGAACCGGGGCACGACGTCGATGGCACGGATGAGGCCGACCGGGGCGCCGACGAGGCCGACCGGGGCGCCGACGAGGCCGGCCGGGGCGCCGCCGGGCCGTCGGGTCCCGCCCAGGAGCCGTCGCGCGGCAGCGATGCCTCCCGGGCCGCGGGCCGGGCCACGATCCACCGCCTCGACGTGGAACGGGGTGCTCGGGAGGTCCAGGCCACCGTCGCCCTCCTTCGGGGGGAACACGCCGCGCGTGGTGTCGCCCGGGCCGTGCCGACCACCCGGAGCATCCTGCGCGCGATCGCGGAGGCGACCGCCTCGGCACTCCAGCAGTTCATGACCGCACCGCTGCTGATCGGCATCGACCGGATCGAGGTCGAGCCGACGGTGGACCCGGCCCACGTGCTCGTCGCGGTCACGATCCTGGCGGACCGGGGCGAGGAGCAGCTGCTCGGGGTCTCGCTGGTGCGCGGCGACGCCGAGCGCGCGGTGGTGCGAGCCACCCTGGACGCCCTCAACCGCCGCGTCTCGCCGTTCCTCGGCGCCGCCCCCCAGGGCGACGCCGCTGCTGCCAGCTAACCCGCCACGACCGCGTCGACCGGGAGCAGCTCGTCGCGCGCCAGCGCTGCGTCGTCGGCCAGCCGCGCCCCGGGGGCCTCGAGCAGATCCAGGCCCTGTGCGGTGAAGCGCCGGGCGACCGCCAGTGCACGGCCATCGGCGTGCACGTCGAGATCGTGCTGGGCCTGGGCGGCGAGCAGCGCTGCCTGGAGGCTGCGGCCCAACGTCAGTGCGAACCGGCGGGCACCGTGCTCGGTGGCCGCGCGCCCGTGGGTGGTGGCCGTACCCAGCCAGGCCACCGCCCGGTCCGCGGTGTCGAGTGCCTGCTGCGCGATGGTGGCCAACTCCGGGTGCCGCGTGGCGGCGGAGGCGCGGTGCACCTCGGCGCGGTAGCTCGCCAGGGTCCCGTCCTGCTGTACCGCCCGGAGCACGTCGAGCGACAGCACGTTGGTGGTGCCCTCCCAGATGGGCAGGACCTGGGCATCACGCAGCAACTGCGGGAGGTGGGTGTCCTCGATGTAGCCGGCACCGCCGAAGGCTTCCAGTCCCTCGCTGGCCCCCGCCACGGCTTGTTTGCCCGTGGTCAGCTTCGTGATGGGCAGCAGCAGGCGGAGCGCGGCACGCTCGGCGTCCGTGGCGACCCCGGCCTCCTCGCGCCCGAGCAGCGCGACGGTGCGGAACACCAGTTGGAGACTGGACTCGTGCTCGACCCGCAACCACGCCAGCGTGGTCTGGTGCAACGGGTGGTCGATGATCGGCTGGCCGAAGGCGGTACGGCGGCCCGCGTAATCACGGGCCAGGGACAACGCTCGTCGCAGGCCACTGGTGGCGATCACCGAGTTCCACAGCCGCGTGATGGCCAGCATCGGGGTGATGGCACGGGTGCCGTTCGACGGTGCGCCGACCAGGTGGGCGACGGTGCCCTCCAGCGCGAGCTCCGCGGTGGGCATCTGCCGGGTCCCGAGCTTGTCCTTCAGGCGTAGCACCCGCAGGTCGTTGAGCCGGCCCTGCTCGTCGCGGACCTCCACGTAGTACATCGCCAGCCCGCGTCCGCCGGGGCCGTTGCCCTCGGGGCGCGCCAGGGTCAGCGCCATGTCGGCCGTGCTGGCCGAGGTGAACCACTTGGTGCCGGTCAGCCGCCACACCGCGCCATCGCGCGTCGCGATGGTCTCGGACCGGCCCACGTCGGAGCCTCCGGCCCGCTCCGTCATCCACTGGCCCGAGGTCCAGGCGTAGCCCGGGTCGCGGCTGGTCAGCCGGGGCAGCGCCCGGTCGAGCAGCGCGCGGTCGCCGTGGGCGGTGAGCGTCGCGGCGGCGCCGTCGGTCATCGCGAAGGGACAGGAGTACAGGGCGCTCGACGGGCCGTACAGCGCGACCAGCGCCATCTGGTGGACCCGCGAGTGCTCACCGTGCGCACGCTCGTAGGCCGTGGCGACGACCCCGTGCTGCTTGCCCACGTCGCCGATCCGCTCCCACACGGGTGACACCTCGACGTCGTCGATGCGGCGCCCCCAGGCGTCGAAGGGCCGCAGTCGGGGCTCGTGGGCTGGCGAGTCGCAGGTGTCCGACCACGCCTTGAGCTCCGTCGCCGCCAACGCCCCCATCTCCTTGAGCGACGGTGTGATCTCGGCACGCACGTCGTCCGGCAGCGTCCGCTCCAGCAGCCGCCGCAGGGCGATGTCGGCGGCCCATTCGTCCTCCAGTTGCGGCGGGTCCTGGAGGTGCCCCGAGCGTTCCACGGTCGTCATCGGATCTCCCTGCCCGTCATCACCATCGACGGAGCGTCCGGACTCGCGATCGTACCTGCGGAGGGCCTGGTCGCACCGTGGATTCAACGGTCGGCGTACAGTGCGACCGCCACCGCTGTGGCCAGGTTCAGGCTGGACACCCCGGCCCGCATCTCGATGGACCGGTGCTCGTCGGCACGACCACGCAGGCGGGGGTCCAGGCCGCCCCGTTCCGTGCCCACCAGGAGCAGGGCGTCGAGGGGCAGCGGCTGCTCGTGCAGCGGTGTCCCGACCGGGTGGAGGGCGACGATCGGCCGCGTGGTGGCCGGCAGCTCGTCGACCCGGACCGTCGGGACCGCGAACTGCAGCCCGGCGGCGGCTCTGACGGCCGTCGGGTGCCAGGGGTCCGCGGTGCCGAGCACCACGACCCCGCCCGCTCCGGCGGCGGCGGCCACCCGGATCGCCGCGCCCAGGTTGCCGAGGTGGCGGGGTCGGTCGAGGACCAGACACCGGCCGCCGGTGGCCAGTACCGCCTCGATCCCCACGGTGGGGCGTCGCGCCACCGCGACGGCCGGCGAGGGCAGTGGCCGTGGCACCAGGCGGCGCCAACCGGCCTGGTCCAGTTCCACCGCTCGCGCGGCGACCGTCTCCAGGACGTCGGGTGCCAGGGCGCGCAGCAGGGCGAGCAGGCCGTCGAGGTCGTCGGTGGCCACCACCTCGATGTCGGCACCGAAGCGCAGCGCGTGTTTGAGGGCGTGGGCCCCCTCCAGTCTGACCAGGTCGTGATCGCGACGGGCGGCGAGCACCCGGTCGGCCACCTCAGCCGGCGACGGACGTGCGTACCCTTCGGACATGCCTGCCTTCCTCGTGCTCGTGTTCGTGCTGGTGCCGCTCGCCGAGATCCTGGT
>CAYXJD010000015.1:0-24362 GCA_964465225.1 uncultured Actinomycetota bacterium | reverse complement strand
TCCGACAGGCAGGTCGGCACGTCCTCCTTAGCCCACGGTGTGTCGCGGAGGACGACGACGCTCGGCGCGAGCTCCGACCAGGCGTCGAGCGTGCGTCGGCTCCCGTCCCGCCAGAGTGCAGTGGCTTCGGTGAGATCGTCCACGCGCTGCTCCTGCTCGTCCAGCAGGATGCTCCGGTAGCCCCGTGAGCGGGCGATCACGACCATCGCCACCGGGCGCTCCAGCGATCCCGCCAGGCGGAGGGCCGCATCCCGCCACTCGGCGCATTCCGAGTAGGGGCGATCGAAGTTCGGGTTCCAGACCGCGACGTCGATGGGGCTGCAGGCGCTCTTGGTGGCGAGCACGACGGCGAACCCGCGTTCCCGTCCGACGATGTCCATTGCCGGCAGCCAGTGCAGGGCATGGCTGTCGCCGGTCAGTACGACCACCGACGACCCCCCTGGGTCCCCGAAGGTGCAGTCATCCGACGATGCTGGAGCCTCGTCCGGCTGGTTCACGTGACAGGCGGCGCGTCCGAGGTCGGAGCGGTCTTCGACGGCCTCCGCGGGCGTCATCGGGGATCCAGGCAACCCGAGCTCCCAGCCCTGGGCGGCAGCCAACGTGACGTCTTCGTCGCCGGGGCCCGACCCCGCGACCGTCACCGCCGTCCCGCCAAGGCCCGTGTCGGCGAGCAGTGCCACCCCGATCAGTGCGACGGGCGCGAGGGTCAACGTCGCTCCCATCGCCAGGCTGGGCCGCACGCCTCGACGCAGCCACGCCGCGTACCTGAGCGGCGTCTCGATGAGCTTGTACGAGACGATCGACAGGATCAGGGATCCGACCACGGCACCGGCGACGGCCGTGCTGCGGGGCAGCGGCGCCGCCTGCTGGCCGTTCCAGAGCAGCACCAGGCCGATCGCCGGCCAGTGCCACAGGTACCAGCCGTACGACCAGCGCCCGAGCGCGGTCATCGGGGAGAGACTGAGCAGGGATGACAGCGTCGTTCGACCGCCGTGGCCGCCGATGATGACCGCGGCGGTCCCGAGCACCGGGACGAGCGCGAGCCACCCGGGGAAGGCCGAGCCGGGCCCGTAGGACGCCGCTGCGAACACGATGGCGCTCACCCCGGCGACGGAGAGCAGTTCCGCCGCCCACCGGGGGAGCCGGTGCAGATGCGGCACGCCGAAGGCGAGCAACGCTCCGACACCCATCTCCCACAGCCGCGTGTGGGTGGCGTAGTACGCGGCAGGCCCCAGACGATCGGTGAGCAGCAGCGATGCCGCGAGCGAGGCGGCCACGACCGCGCCCAGCATCGCTAGCAGCGTGGGTCGGAACTTCATGCCGGACTTGCGCGCCACGATCCAGCCGGCGGCGACGATCAGCAGCGGCCACAGGACGTAGTACTGCTCCTCGACGGAGAGGGACCAGTAGTGCAGCAGGAGCGAGTCGGTCACCTCGGCGTCGGAGTACGCGGTCGCCTGCGAGGAGTACCGCCAGTTCGCGACGTAGAGAGCGGCGGCACGCGCATCCTCGAGCAGTTCCACACGGCTGAGCGGCGGCAGGACCCAGAGCCCGGCCGCCGTGGTGACGGACAGCACGATGGCGGCCATGGGCAGCAGTCGGCGGGCGCGTCGGGCGTAGAACTGCGTCAAACGGATGCGCCCGTAGCCGTCGTACTCCTTCAACAGCAGTCCGGTGATCAGGTAGCCGGATAGGACGAAGAAGACGTCGACGCCCACGTACCCACCCGAGAACCGTGCTACGCCCGCGTGGAAGGCGACCACCAGCAGGATCGAGACCGCCCGCAGGCCGTCGATGTCGGCTCGGTAGCTGAGGTGGTGCTCGGGCGAGACCCCAACGGTCGCTGTCATCGTCGCATCGTCATCCGAGGTCGGTCCACTCGTCGTGGTCGGAAGGAGCCGAGCGCCCGGCAGGATAGGCGGGCGGGCCTGCTCACCCGGCCAGGCCGGTCGCGGGCCCGGCCGCGCCGGGATCGGTACCGCGAGTGACGCGGGGCACCGCGCTACCGTCCATCACGATCCGATCGGTGTGCGGCAAGGCTCAGTGGAGGGACGGTGGCTCCAGCGGTCGATGCAACCGTGCCGTTGCTGCGTCGCCTCAACCAGCGCGGCTTCCGGTTGGTGATGGTGGCCGACGCGGTCGGCATCTACCTGTCGCTGGTCCTGCTCATGCTCGTCCGGTTCGGGCTCGCCTGGCCTGACTACGCCGTCGGCACCTACCTGGTCTCCTTCGCGGTCGCCACCGCGGTGTACGTCGCCGCGCTGTACTTCGGCGGTCTCTACGAACGGGAACCCCGTCTGGGTGCCCCGCCGGTGCTGCCGCAGGCCGTCAGACAGACCGCGGCCGCTGCCGGCCTCGTCGCCCTGCTGACGCTGGGTCTGACCGGCCTCTCGAACGCCTTGGGCCAGGGTGCCGACCGGGCGCTGACGATCCCCTTCCTCAACCAGGTCGCACTGATCGCGCTGGCTGCGATCGTCGTCTCGATGAACCGGCGACTCGTCCATGTCGCACGCACCCACCGTGAGGGACCGCCGAAGGTGGTGCTGGTCGGCAGCCCGCAGGAACTCGAGGTGGCCCGGGGCCACATCGCACCGGACACCGCTGGCGTGCGCGTCGTCGCCGAGGAGTCCGAGGCCGATCGGGTGGAGGAGGTCGTGCGCCGGCAGCAGGCGACGGATGTGATCCTGCTGTCCCGTCACTGGATCGATCCGCTCTACCCGGCCGCGATCGAGCGTTTCGAGCGAGCCGGGCTCACCGTCCTGCTCAGGGTCACGGCGCGTGAGACCATGTTCGGACTGCAGCGCGTCCGCGAGGTCGGCGGGATGCCGTTCGTGTTGCTGCGCTCGCAGACGGTGCCGATCAGCCGGGCGCGCTTCAAGCGGGCTTTCGACCTCATCCTGTTGGTGCTCGGGCTCCCGGTCTGGCTGACGGTCCTGGCGGTCATGACGCTCTACCAGTTCGCGGTCGCCGGGCGCCCGGTGCTGTTCTGGCAGGAGCGGGTGGGCGTCGGCGGGCAGCGGTTCATGATGGTCAAGTTCCGCACGATGATCCCGGAGGCCGAAGCCGATGGTCGCGGTGCTCGTCTGGCGGAGACCGACGACCCACGTGTGATCCCGGCGTGCCGCTGGGTCCGACAGGCCCGGCTCGACGAGCTGCCGCAGTTGTGGAACGTGCTCCGCGGCGAGATGTCGCTGGTCGGACCGCGGCCCGAACGTCCGGAGCTGACGGCGCGTTTCGAGCGCGACATCCCCGGCTACTCCCGCCGCCACGAGTTGCCACCCGGGTTGACCGGACTGGCCCAGATCCACGGCCGCTACCACACCGATGCGGAGTACAAGCTCGGTTACGACCTCCAGTACCTCGTCAACTGGTCGCCGGGGCTGGACATCTCGATCCTGCTGCGCACGGTCTGGGTGGTCCTCACTGGCCGTCTCTAGACCGACGCCGCCGCAGGGTGGCACTACGCTCACGCCTCCCATCGAGCTGCGGAGCACCTGCGTGCGTGAGACCACGATCGGCGGAGCCAAGCGGGCCCGAGTCGGCTACGGCCTCGAGGACGTGGCGCTCCTGCCGTCGCGCCGGACCCGGGACATCGCCCTGGTCGACATCGGCTGGCGGATCGACGCCTACGCCTTCGACATGCCGGTGCTCTCCGCACCGCTCGATGCGGTCACCTCACCACGGACCGCGGGGCTCTTGCAGCGCATGGGCGGTGCCGGCGTGCTCAACCTCGAGGGGCTGTGGACGCGGTACCCGGAGCCCGAGGGCGTGCTCGAGGAGATCGCCACCCTCACCCCTGGGCCCGAAGCGACCGTGCGTCTCCAGCAGCTGTACGACGAACCGGTCAAGGAGCACCTGATCGGGCAGCGCGTCGAGGAGCTGCGTGCCGATGGGTTCGCGCTCGGCAGCCTCACTCCGCAGAAGGTGGAACGCTTCCACCACGTGGCGCTCGAGGCCGGCTTGGACCTGCTGGTGGTCCAGGGTGTCGCGGTCACGGCGCAGCACGTCGGACGCGACGGGTCGGAGCCGCTGGACCTGCGCTCCTTCACCGAGCGCTACGACATCCCCGTGGTCGTCGGTGGGGTGTGGTCGGCCAAGACCGCGATCCACCTGATGCGCACCGGCGCGGTCGGCATCATCGTCGAGGGCAGCGGCGATCCCATGTCCACCACCCACGCCGCGCTGGGCATCGATGCCCCGCTCGCGACCTCGATCGCCGAGGTGGCCGCTGCCCGTACCCGTTACCTCGAGGAGTCCGGACGCTACGTGCAGGTGATCGCCTCGGGTGGCGTGCGCACGGGTGGAGAGCTCGCGAAGGCGATCGCCTGTGGGGCCGATGCGGTCCTACTGGGCGCCCCCCTGGCCGCCGCCGAGGAGGCGCCGGGTCTCGGTGCCTACTGGGGGTTGGCCGCCGCGCACCACGAGCTGCCACGCGCCCGCTTCGGGCACCTCGAGACCCTGGGGTCGCTCGAGGTCATCCTGGAAGGGCCCGCGCACCGGGACGACGGCTCGGTCAACCTGCTCGGGGGCCTGCGACGCGCGATGGGGATCACCGGCTACGAGACGCTCGCCCGGCTCCGTGACGCGGAACTGAGCGTTCGGGTCTGACGCGTAGGTCGCGTGCGACCGTTGGATGACCAACACCGAGGTGATCGGGGAACAGTTGCCCATCGACACGACGCAGGACGGCGGCACGGCGGCCGATGAGACCGTGCTGGTCGTGGACTTCGGCGCCCAGTATGCGCAGCTGATCGCCCGACGGATCCGCGAGGCACGCGTCTACTCCGAGATCGTGCCGCACGACATCACGGCCGACGAGCTGCGGGCCCGCCGGCCGGCCGCCGTGGTCCTGTCGGGCGGTCCTGCCTCCGTCTACGCGCCCGATGCCCCGGCACTGGATCCCGCCATCCTGGAACTCGACGTCCCGACGCTCGGGATCTGTTACGGGTTCCAGATCATGGCGACGACGCTCGGTGGCACGGTCGAACGGACCGGCGCGGCGGAGTTCGGCGGCACGGCGTTGGAGGTCACCGCGGCGGACTCCACGTTGTTCCACGGGCTCCCGCGCGAACAGTCGGTGTGGATGTCTCATGGGGATGCGGTGACAGCGGCGCCGGCGGGTTTCGAGACGGTCGCGCGGACCGGGGGCACGCCGGTCGCGGCGTTCGAGGACCACCAGCGGCGGTTCGCCGGGGTGCAGTTCCATCCGGAGGTCATGCACAGCGACCACGGCCAGGCCGTGCTCGAGCATTTCCTGTACGAGATCGCCGGCTGTTCGCCGACCTGGACCACCGCGAACGTGATCGATGAGCAGGTGGCGCGTCTGCGAGCCCAGATCGGTGCCAAGCGCGCGATCTGCGGGCTGTCCGGCGGCGTGGACTCTGCGGTGGCAGCCGCTCTGGTCCAGCGCGCGATCGGCGAGCAGCTCACCTGCGTGTTCGTCGACCACGGGCTGCTGCGCCAGGGGGAGGCCGAGCAGGTCGAGCGGGACTTCGTGGCCGCGACGGGCGCGACACTGAAGGTCGTCGATGCCCGGCAGCGGTTCCTGGACGCGTTGACCGGGGTCCGCGACCCCGAGGAGAAGCGCAAGATCATCGGGCGGGAGTTCATCCGGGTCTTCGAGCAGGCCTCTCGGGAGGTCGTCGCCGACGCTGACGCGGCCGGGGAGAGCGTCGAGTTCCTGGTCCAGGGGACCCTCTATCCGGACGTGGTCGAGTCCGGTGGAGGCAGCGGGACCGCGAACATCAAGAGTCACCACAACGTCGGCGGACTGCCCGAGGACCTCGAGTTCGCGCTGGTCGAACCCCTGCGCACCCTGTTCAAGGACGAGGTCCGTCGGGTCGGCGGGCAGCTGGGGCTCCCCGAGGTGATCGTCGGTCGGCAGCCCTTCCCGGGACCTGGTCTGGCCATCCGGATCGTGGGTGCGGTCACCGCCGACCGGCTCGAGGTGCTGCGGGGGGCGGATGCGATCGTGCGTGGCGAGCTCACGGCCGCCGGCCTCGACGACCAGATCTGGCAGTGCCCGGTCGTGCTGCTCGCCGATGTCAGGTCGGTGGGGGTGCAGGGTGACGGTCGCACCTACGGGCATCCGATCGTGCTCCGCCCGGTCTCCAGCGAGGACGCGATGACCGCCGACTGGACCCGCCTGCCCTACGACGTGCTCGCGCGGATCTCGACACGCATCACCAACGAGATCCGCGAGGTGAACCGCGTCACGCTGGACGTGACCAGCAAGCCGCCGGGCACCATCGAGTGGGAGTGACAGCGGCCGTGGACGCCCGTCGTCGAGCGCCGCACGGCCCCCGCAGCAGCGGCAGCGCGAGGTCAGCTCAAGGACTAGGGTCCGCTGCCGATATCTGAGGTGCGCCCCCCGCCGTTGGAGCATCATGCGTCGCACGCTGTCGAGCATCCGTTCCGTTGCGCCCTTCGCGACCACCGCCATGGTCGTCGCTTTGGTCGCCGTCCTGATCCCGGCGCCAGCTGCCGAGGCCGCGTCGGACTACGAGGCAGTGATCGACCTGACCTTCCCGGTCGCGGGGGAGAACCACTACAGCGATGACTACGACCAGCCGCGCGGTGGTGGGACCCGGTGGCACAAGGCCACCGACATCATGGCGAGCTATGGCCAGACGGTCCACGCCGCCGTCGGTGGCACCATCAGCATGATCACCGGCCTGGATGGCAACCCGCCGAGCTGGGGGTACGCGATCTTCGTCGCCGGCGACGATGGCCGCACGTACCGCTACATCCACCTCGGTCGCCAGGACGGCCCACCGTCCGAGGCGTACGCCGACGGGATGGCGGAGGGTGTGCGGGTCGAGCGGGGACAGCACATCGGCTACAACGGCCACTCCGGCAACGCATCCGCCTCCTGGCCTCACCTGCACCTCGAGATCCACGATCCCTCGGTCACCGACCCGTACGGCACGAACCGGCTCAACCCGTACGCGAGCCTGCTGGCCGCCGAGGAGCGCGGGGACCTGCCCTTCGGTGAGCTCGCGGTCAGTAGCGGCTGCGGCACCTCCTACGCCTTCGCGGGCGACTGGGACGGCAGCGGCCGCGATGGCCTCGGTTGGTGGTGCGACGGCGCGATCCTGCTGCGCACCGCCGACGGCGAGGTCAGCAGCTACGAGTACGGCCGGGCCGGTGATGTGCCGGTCGTCGCGGACTGGAACGGTGACGGTCACGACACGGTCTCGATCGTCCGCGACGGTACGTGGCTCCTCAACGACCGGCTCGAGGGCGGGAGTGCGGATCGCAGCTTCGTCTACGGACGGGTCACCCAGGGGGACGTGCCGATCGCCGGGGACTGGAACGGCGACGGGTTCGACACCGTCGGCATCATCCGCGACGGCGAGTGGCACCTGCGGTTCGACCAGGCCGGTGGCCCCGGGGAGATCGTCTTCACCTACGGCCGGATCACCCGCGGTGACCGTGCGCTGATCGGGGACTGGAACGGCGACGGCGCCGACACGATCGGGATCGTGCGCGAGGGGGAGTGGCACCTCAGGCACAGCCTGTCCGGCGGGCCGGGCGAGACGGTCTACGTCTACGGCCGGGTCACCTCCGGCGACACCCCGGTCATGGGCGACTGGATCGGCGACGGGGTCACCACGCCCGGGATCGTCCGCGGCGACGAGTGGCACCTGCGCCACCAGCACGCCGCCGGGTACGCCGACGTGACGGCGACCTTCGCAGCTCCTGAGGTCAGCCGCTGAGGTGAGCTCTGCGGTCCCTCACGGGCCTCAGGGGGGCGACGTCCCGCGGTGGCCCGAGCAGGAAGCCCGCGCCCCAGCTGTGGTGCATGGTGGCGAAGACCAGTGGGAGGCGGAGCGCGACGCGTGGGTCGCTGACGCCGGTGACCGCCGACGCGCCGAGGACGCCGACGAGGTAGGTCGCCGGCACGACCAGGACCGGGGGATACAGCGGCGCTGCGAGCAGGGCGGCCGCGTTGGCGACCACGGCCGCCGGAGGTACCAGCTGGCGCCAACGCAGGGACTCGGGGTGCTTTCGGACCGTCGCCCGCTTCCACCGTCCGTACTGCCAGTACTGCGACGCCAGCGCACCCAGGCTCGCTCGAGGGCGGTAGCGCACCTCCAGGCGCGGATCGAACCAGACGACGCCGCCGTGTCGGCGGATCCGGATGTTGAGCTCGTAGTCCTGGTTGCGCAGGAGCTTTTCGTCGAATCCGCCGAGCTCCCGGAGCACCTCGGCGCGGAACACCCCCAGGTAGACGCTGTCGATCGGTCCGGGCTCGCCGCCGTAGTGGAAGCGGGCGTCGCCGGTGCCGAACCGGCTGGACATCGCCGCGGCGACAGCTCGTTGCATCGGCGTCGTGCCGTGCGCCCGCTGGATACCACCGACGTTGGCGGCCCCGGTCGCCGCCAGGAGGGCGACGGCCCGTTCGAGGTAGCCGGGGGTCAGCTCCGCGTGGGCATCCACCCGGGCGATCACCTCGCCGGTGGCAGCCTCGATCGCCCGGTTGAGGGCCGCCGGCGTCGTCCCGGCGGGGTTGTCGACCACGGTGAGCAGGGGCTGGGCGGCGGCCAGGCGGCGGGCGATCGCCTCGGTGGCGTCCGTGGAGGGGGCGACCGCCAGGACGAGCTGGAGCTCACCGGGATACCGCTGCGCCAGGACGGCCGCGACGGCCCCCTCGAGGTGCTCGGCCTCGTTGCGCACCGGCATGATGACCGAGAGGCGGGGCCGATCGGACGTCATGTTCGGGTGGCTCCTTGGGGCAAGCGGTCCGGCTCGACCCGGCTGGTGGGCGAGGCCCGGGTCGGTCGGGACATGGTCCGCCGACGCGAGCCGGTCGGCACTACGCTACGCGTGACCGGTCTCTCGCCCTCGGAGGTGCAGTCGTGGTGTGGTTCCTTCTCGTCGTCGTGCTGCTGCTCGTCGGCGCCGCCGCCTGGGCCATCGGCGGCTACAACCGGCTGGTCCGTGCCCGGGTGCGCATCGACGAGGCGTGGGCGCAGATCGACACCCAACTCCAGCGGCGCCACGACCTGATCCCGAACCTGGTGAACACCGTCAAGGGCTACGCGGCGCACGAGCGCGAGACCTTCGAGGAGGTCACCGCCGCCCGCGCGAAGGCGATCAGCGTCCAGGCGCCGGGTGAGCTCGCCGAGGCCGAGAACGGGTTGACCCAGGCGCTCGGCAAGCTGCTCGCGATCACGGAGAACTACCCGGACCTCAAGGCCGACGCGAACTTCCGGCAGCTGCAGGAGGAGCTCGCCCACACGGAGAACATGGTCGCCGGTTCCCGTGGGCACTACAACGCCGCGGTGCGCGAGTACGACACGGCGCGCCAGGTGTTCCCGACCTCGGTCATCGCCGGGATGTTCGACTTCGAGGACCGTGAGTACTTCGAGGTGGAGACCGTCGAGGTGCGCCAGGCGCCCAACGTCTCCTTCGAGTAGTCGCCGATGTCGGCTGGCAGCCTCTACGACGAGCTACAGCGGGAGAACGAGCGCGCGAGCCGGTTCCTGCTGATCGGCTCCGTGTTGATCGCTGCGGTCATGGTGTGGGTCGTGGCGGGAGCACTCGGCGTGCCCGTGCTCGACCCGGTCGTCGGGGTCTCGGTCACCGCGGTCGGCACCGCGGTGGGACTGCTGTTCCTGCTGGCCGCCATGCGTTCGGGCCCGAGCATCGCGTTGCGTGCCGCCAAGGCCCGCGAGGTACCGCGCGAGGCCGCGCCCGAGCTGCACAACCTGTTCGACGAGGTCTGTGTCTCCGCCGGCATCATGGGCACCAAGCCCAAGCTGTACGTCGTCGACGACCCGGCGCCGAACGCCTTCGCGACCGGTCGGTCACTGGAGGACAGCCACGTCGCCGTCACGACCGGGTTGATCGAGCGCCTGCCCCGTTACGAGCTGCGCGCCGTCCTGGCCCACGAGGTCGCGCACATCCTCAACGACGACATCCGCACGGTCACGCTCGCGGTGGCCACCGCCGGTCTCGTGGCGCTGCTCGCCGACGTGCTGGTCCGGTTCATGATCTTCGGCGGCGGCCGGCGAGGTGGGCGCAGTAGCGGCGGCGGGGGTGGAGGCGGCGCCCAGGCGATCTTCCTCGTGCTCGGTCTGTTCGCCATGATCCTGGCGCCGCTCGCGGCGCAGGTGATCCGTTTCGCGGTGTCCCGGCAGCGCGAGTACCTGGCCGATGCGACCGCTGCCGACCTGCTGCGAGACCCGCAGTCGATGGTCAACGCCCTGCGCCGGATCGACGAGGATCACACCAGCTTGCGGGAGTTCGAGGTGGCGACCGCCCACCTGTGGTTCGAGGAACCCAACGACACCAAGGCCGAGAACAGCGCGGCGAAGATGGCCCGGCGGTTCGCGACCCACCCCTCGATCGGGGAGCGGGTCGAGCGACTGGCCACGCTGAACGCCGGCACGGTCGCCACCGACGCGCCCCTGCCACCGCCGCCACCCCCCGAGAGCCGCGGGTACCTCTAGGGCTACGGGGCCGGGAGGGGCGGCGCACAGCGACCTCGGCCCGAGCGTGTCGGCTACTCCCGCACGATGGCGGGGGAGGAGCGACCGTCGCCGTTCCAGTCGCCGATGACGGCCACGTCGCCCTGCCCGAGTCGGCCGTACACGAAGGTGTTCTCCGCGTACCCGGCGCTGAGGCGGTTGCGCAGGTGCCACTCGCGGGTGGACGCACGCGCGATGCCGATGCCGTCCCGTCCGTCGCCGTTCCAGTCGCCCACCAGCGGACGGTCCCCGGCCAGGATCCGGCCGTAGACGAAGACCAACTCACCCGGACCGCCGGACAGCCGGTTGCGTAGGTGCCACTCGCCGTTGCGGATGATGCCGATGCCGTCGGTCCCGCTGGCGTTCCAGTCGCCGACGATCGGGATGTCACCACGGGTGATGCGGCCGTACACGAAGGACAGGTCGGCGTCACCGCCCGACAGGCTGTTCTTGAGGTGCCAGGTGCCGTCACGCACCACGCCGAGCGTCGCCTCGCCGTTGCCGTCCCAGTCCCCGCACAGCGCCAGGTCGCCGCTGCGGCCGAAGCTCAGCCGCGAGGGGCTCGCGCCTCTCGCGCTGTTCGAGATCGTCCAGCTACCAGCGTTGAAGGTGGCGGGGGTATCCCTGCCATCGCCGTTGAAGTCGCAGGCCAGGACCTGGTCGCCCTCGCGTCCGAGGAAGCCGAGCTGGTCGGCGTCGCCTGCGGTGTTGCTCAGCCGCTGGTACCAGGTGCGCAGGCAGGTGGGGTTGGTGGGCAGGCCGACGGTGCTACGGCCGTTGTAGGCGAGCATCTGCCGGTAGAGGTTGAGCACCTTGCAGGCGTAGAAGGGGTCCGTGGCCCATCGGCCGTTGCCCAGGTCCTGCCAGGCCTCGGCGGACGCGTGGTAGGGCTGCCCGTTGGGGTCGGTCGCGTTGCGGACGATGCGCCACCGATCCGGGTACTTCCCATCGACGTCGACCGCGAGGGGCGAGGCGAGGTTGGTGCCGGCTGTGTCGACGCCGATGTCCCCGTAGATGCGCAGATGCTGCATCTTCGCCCGGACCCCGGTCTGTGCGTCCGGGAACCGGAAGACGTTCTGGCCGTCCTGCCCGTCGTAGGCCCCCATCCCGCCGAAGTTGTTGTCCTCCGGTCGGACCTGCCCGTAGTCGGGGAAGTTGAACCAGGCCGTCTCGAGGAGGGCCTGCGCGAAGGCCACGTTCCAGTCGACCCCTTCCCTCGTGCCCTCGTCTGCGAAGGCTCGCAACAGTTCGTCCGGGGGCACGGTCGCCCGGTACTTCCACGAGGTCCGCACGCTGCGGAACCACGCGAGTACCTCGGCCTCGGAGAGGGCCGGCTGCGGGTTCATCACCGGGCTGCGCAGGTCGCTGCTCGCTTGGGCTACGGGAGCCGGTGGCAGCAACGACACCATCGCCAGGACCGCGAGGACCAGGCTGACGGCACGGAGGCGGGTGGAGTGGAGCACGGGTCGGCCTTCACGTGGGTATCGGCGCGCGTTCGCCGGAGACGGATGGGGAGACCCCCTCACCATCGGCTGCTGACGGCCCGAGGTGGAGGGCGAGATCCGTGGGTCCGTGGACCCGGTCTGCTGGCATCGCCTCGGTCCTCAGGGTCGGCGGAACACGATGGTCTCATCGGCGTTGCCCGCGCCGTGGTCGAGCTTGAGCAGCCATCGTCCGTCGCGGACGATCCCGGGGGTGTCGATGCCGTTGCCGTTCCAGTCGCCGACGACCGGGACGTCACCGGCGAGCACGCGGCCGTACCGGTAGGACAGGTCGGCGTCCCCACCAGCAAGCCGGTTGCGGAGCAGCCACACACCCTCCCGCACCACCCCGACCGTCGCCTCGCCGTTGCCGCCCCAGTCGCCCCACAGGGGCAGATCGCCGCGGGTGAGCCGGCCGTACACGAACAACCGGTCGGCGTTGCCGCCGCTCTGACGCAGGCGCAGGTGCCACTCGCGGTCGCGGACGATGCCAGGCAGATCACGCGGTCCACCGGTCCAGGCCCCGGCGATCGGTACGTCACCGCGGGTCACCCGCCCGTAGATGAAGCTCCGCGTCGCTGCGCCGCCGGCGAGGTCGTCGTTCAGGTACCACGTCCCGTCGCGGATGACCGAGACCGTGTCCTGACCGTCCCCGTCCCAGTCGGCCACGATCGGCACATCACCGGGGCGGCCGTAGACGTAGCGGTGGACGACCCCGTCGGCCGTCCGCAGCCGCACCTGCCCGTCACACCACCAGCCGATCCCGTCCCCTCCGCTCGCATCCCAGTCGCCGGTGAGCGGGGTGCAGGTACCCGCATCCCGGGAGGGGACCGCACTCCTGACGTTGGAGGCGGGAGAGCGCTTGCCGGCCCCGTCGGTCGCCGTCACGCAGTAGTAGTAGCGCGTGCCGTTGTTCAGTCGCTCCTCGCTGGTGCTGGTGGCGCTGCCGGACCACACGACCGGCGACGATGCGGTACAGGTGCTCGCCGTCGTCCGGTGCACGCGGTAGGTGATCGGTCCGGTCGGGTCGGGGACCGGCGCCCAGTGCAGATCGGCCGAGCGATCGGCGGTCGCGACCCCATCGAGCACGGGGGCGGCGGGTGGACTGGTGTCAAGCGCCGTCACGGTCGCGACGTTGGAGCGCGGGGAGCGGGTGCCGCTGTCGTCGACGGCGTACACGCAGTAGCGGTAACGGTCCTCGTGGGCGACGTCGGTGTCGAGGTAGCGGCGCCCGGCTCCCTCGATCAGCTGCGGTGCGGCGTCGTCGCAGTCGGCGTTCGTGGACCGGTGCAGGGTGTAGCGGTAGCCGACGCCCGAACCCCCGGAGGCGGCCGTCCACGTCAGGGCGATGCTCAGGTCCCCGTTCTCACTGGACAGCGAGACCGCGGCCAGCTGATCCGGGTCCACCTCGGGCAGGGGGTCGGGTGTGTCGTCGGTGCCGTCGCCGTCGCTGGGATCGAACGGCGCGCCCCCGGGCACGATGCCGGGAGCGGAGACGACGCCCGATGCGACCCAGTCGAGGGGTTCCGCGGTGTCCATCGCCCGGCTGCGGAGCTCGCTCGGGGTGAGCGTCGGGTCGTCGTCGTGGGCCAGCGCCAGCAGGCCGGTCACGAACGGAGCGGCGGAGGAGGTGCCGCAGTACTCCGGGTACGCCCCAGTGATGTCCTGCCCGAGGTTGCAGCCCGGTGCGGCCAGGTCGACCTGCGGACCGTGGGTCGACCAGCTGTAGCGCATCCCGCCGGAGGCCGCAGCGGCGACCGACAAGACCTCCGGGTAGGCGGCCGGGTACAGCGGTGCCGTGTCACCGTTGTTGCCCGCAGCGGCAACGATCACGACGTCGTTCGCGACGGCATGGAGCACCGCCTCGCGCATCACGGTGCTGCCGATCGCGCCGCCAGCGGAGATGTTGATCAGGTCCGCCCCGTTGTCCACCGCCCACCGCACGCCCGTCGCCAGCTGCGACAGCGTGCCGCGGGCATCGTCGCCCAGGACCTTGACCGGCAGGATGCGGCACTGCCAACACTGCCCGGCGATCCCGCTCCCGTTGTCCCCTCGGGCCGCGATGACGGTCGCCGAGAGCGTGCCGTGGCCGTTCCCGTCCGTCGTATCCGTGCCACCGGTCAGCGCGTTGTAGCCGGTCAGCAACCGATCGGAGAGCTCCGAGGTGGGCAGCACCCCGGTGTCGGCCACGCCGATGACCGGCGATCGGTTGCCACCGACCGTGACGTCCCACGCCGACGGCATCGAGGTCTCGATCTGACCCCACTGTTGTGGCCAGAGCGGATCGTCGGGCACACGGGCGATGGTGGTGACCGGATCGGGCTCGGCCCACTCGGCGAGACCCTCGGCGACCAGCCGGTCGCCGAGGTCTGCCATGTCGTCGAGCGCGCGTGCCTGGCCGAGTTCGATCACGATGGCGCCGCCGTGCAGGCGGTCCACCTCGCGACCTCCCGTGGCCGCGGCGATCGCTGCTGCCGCCGTGCCCTCGGCGGACAGACCATGCACCGCAGGTGGGGTGACCACCAGCCGTGTCGTCCGTCCCAGCTGGCCCTGATCTGTGAGGTCCACCGCGGGACCGCGGGTGCCGTTCGGTGCAGCTCCCTCGCCGGTCTGCTGCGCCTCGCCCGCCGTTGCGGGCAGCAGGGCGGCCAGGAGTGCCAGCGTGACCAGCAGGACCATCATCGGTCGTGATCGGAGCAGCGCCGCAGCGACGGGACGTGCCATGGGACGCGAGACCTCCGGGACCGGTGGCGCCAACGATAGGGGGGACGGCGACGATCGGTGGGCCAGGCGGTGTTCCGACCCGGATGATGGGCTCCGAGCGCACGGCGCGCGCACCGGTACCGAGGTCAGCTCGGTGGGTCGTACGGCGCTTGGAGCCACCGCAGTCCGCTCGGAACGACCGCAGTCGTAGGTTGGGTGCCGGCGCCGCACTCCCGCAGCCGCGTGAGCCGGATGAACGTCAGTCGTTCACCTTTGCGTCCGGTCGCACCGGACGTTACGTTCCACGTCCGGTCATGCCCTGGGAGGGGCGCTGTCGGGGTCCCCCGAGGCCGTTGCGGTCCGCTGTGAGGCGCGCTGTGGCGGACGACCGGTCATGAGGTCTGGCACAGGTGGGCGCGGCCGACGGGACGCGCACCAGCGGGAGCAGCTCTGAGCTGCAGGGAGTGGACGCATCCATGCGAACGACCACCACCAAGCGGCGGACGCCGCGCTGGCGCGCCATCGGCGCTTCCATCCTCGCACTGTCGTTGTTGCTCGCGGCCTGCGGTGACGGCGACACGGAGGAGCCGGAGCCCGACGACGCGACCGAGGACACCGGTGACGCCGACGAGGCGGAGGACGCCGACGAGGGCGACGACGACGCCGACGAGGATGCCGCGGGCGGGGAGTTGCTCGCCGACTTCGGGGTCGACGTCGAGAACCAGGTCCTGACCATCGGTGCGCTCGACGACACCTCCGGACCGGCCTCCACGATCGGCGTGCCCTACGCGGTCGGCAAGCGGGTCGCGGTGGAGCAGGTCAACGCGGGTCAACTCGACCTCCTGCCCGAAGGCTGGACGGTGGAGCTGGTCGAACGCGACCACGGCTACAACCCGCAGAACGCGGTGGCGGAGTTCAACGCGATCAAGGACGACGTCCTGTACTTCGCGACCACCTTCGGCACCCCCAACACCCTGCCCCTGGTCGACCTGGCCACGCCGGAGGAGATCACCCTCTACCCGGCGTCGCTGTCCAGCGAGCTGGCGGTCAACGAGTACACGCCGCCGATCGGTGCGCCCTACAAGGTCGAGGCCGAGCACGCGGTCGCCCACGCCTACGAGGAGGCCGGCGACGATCTGGCCTTCGGGGTGATCTACCAGCTCGACGACTACGGCGGTGACGGGCTGGCCGGAGCCGAGGACGCGGCCGAGTTCCTCGGCATCGAGATCGTCGGTGCGGAGGGTGTGGCCCCGGGTGAGTCGGACGTGACCGCGCCGGTCCAGGCGCTGCAGAACGCCGGCGCGACCCACATCCTGCTGGCTGTCCTGCCTTCGACCACCGGCCCGGTGCTCGGCACCGCTGCCCAGCTCGGCTACGGCCCGGTGTTCTACGGTCTGACCGCGTCCTGGATCGACGCGTTCTTCAACCCGGAGGTGCTGCCGCCCCAGGTCTACGCGAACTTCCGCTGGGTCACCGGACTGCCACTGTGGGGCGAGGACCTGCCCGGGATGGAAGCCTTCCTGGCCGCCTACGAGGAGTTCGGTTCCGACACCTACCCACCGGACTTCTACATCCTCGCCAGCTACACCCAGGCGCTGCTCGGCTTCGAGGCCTTCTCCCGAGCGGTGGACAACGGCGACGTGACGCGTTCGGGCTACTACGAGGCGCTGCGGTCGATCGACAACTTCGACGCCTTCGGCCTCTACCCGTCGCCGATCGACATGACGAGCTTCCCGTTCGTCACGTTGACCGACACCCGTGTCCTGGCACCGGGTGAGGACCTCGAGGACTGGACCACCCTCGCGGACTTCGCCACCCCGGAGAGCTGGACCGGCATCGAGTGACCCCACGCACGCCGGCCCGGGTCGCGCACGCGCGCTCCGGGCCGGCGTGGGTCGATGATCCGCGCGCGCCGCCGTCGCAGGGCGGCATGGCCAGGCGCAGCCGAAGGACAGCCGTGCTGGAGATCAACAACCTCGAGGTGGTCTACAACAAGGTGATCCTCGTGCTGCGGGGGATCAGCCTGACCGTGGGGGACGGACAGATCGTCGCGCTGCTCGGGTCCAACGGTGCCGGCAAGACCACGTTGCTGCGCGCGATCACCGGCCTGCTCGACCTCCACAACGGGGACGTCACCAAGGGCACCGGCAGCTTCGCCGGTGAGCCGTTGTTCGGTCCCGAGCCCGATGTGATCGTGCGTCGAGGTATCAGCCAGGTGATGGAGCGCCGGCGGATCTTCGTCGACCTGACCGTGGAGGAGAACCTGCTCACGGGCGCCTTCACCCGGCGCGACAACGAGGTGAAGGCCGACATCGAGGCACAGTACGAGCGCTTCCCCGTCCTCGGGGAGCGGCGCGGGCGCACCGCCGGCTACCTCTCCGGCGGGGAGCAGCAGATGCTGGCCGTGGCACGTGCGCTGATGGCGCGGCCGAAGATGCTGCTGCTCGATGAGCCGACGCTCGGCCTGGCCCCACGCCTGGTCGAGGAGGTCGCCCAGGTCATCACGCAACTGAACGCGGACGGCATCAGCGTGCTGCTGGTCGAGCAGAACGCGGCGGTCGCCCTCGACATCGCCGACCACGGCTACGTGGTCGAGACCGGCAAGATCGTGCACGACGGCCCAGCCAGGGAGCTGCGCGAGGATGCCGACGTGCAGGAGTTCTACCTCGGGGTCGGTGGTGAGGGCCGGCGCAACTACCGCGACGTGAAGCACTACCGCCGCCGCAAGCGCTGGCTGTCGTAGCTGCCCCACCCTGGTCGCCCCGGACCGAGCCGCCCCCCACGACCGACCCCCGCCCCTGCCTCAGGTGACCGATCCCGACCGGAGCGACGATGGACGCCCCCGCTGACCAGCGCGTCACCCGGCCTGCTCCGCAGCGCTCCGGTGCCCCCCTGGTGCACTTCGAGGAGGTGACGTTGTCGTTCTCCGGCATCACCGCCATCGATGATGTCAGCTTCGAGGTGTACCCGGGTGAGCTGTACGCGATCATCGGGCCGAACGGCGCCGGCAAGACCTCCACCTTCAACTGCATCTCGGGCGTGTACCGCCCGAGCCGGGGAAGGGTCGAGGTGGCGGGCAGGGACGTCGCCGGGTTGGCGCCGCACGAGGTGACGCGCTTGGGGGTCGCACGCACCTTCCAGAACGTCGAGCTCTTCCCCATGCTGACCACCCTGGAGAACCTGCTGGTCGGCCGCCACATCCACTACACGTCGAAGTGGTTGGGGGATGGGATCTTCCGTGGGCGCGCGCGTCGTCAGGAGGTCGCCAACCGGGCGAAGGTCGAGGAGATCATCGAGTTCCTCAACCTGGAGCGCTACCGCGATATGCCCGCCGCCTTCCTGGCGTACGGCGTGCAGAAGCGCATCGAGCTCGGACGGGCGCTGGTGATGGAGCCCAAGCTGTTGCTGCTGGACGAGCCGGCGGCGGGTATGAACCAGGAGGAGACCGAGGACGTCGCGCGCTACCTGCTGGACGTGCAGGAGGAGCTCGATGTCACCCAGATCCTCGTCGAGCACGACATGGGGGTCGTCATGGACCTGGCCGATCGGGTCACCGTGCTCGATTTCGGGCGCAAGATCGCCGAGGGCGACCCGGTTGACGTCCAGCGTGATCCGGAGGTCATCCGGGCCTACCTCGGTGACCACGCGGAGGTGCAGTGATGAGCGCAACCCTGACAGCGAGCACGGCCGAGCTGGTCCAGCGGATCCACCGGGAGTCCCTGCCGGGGCGCCTGGTGCATCTGGCTCACGACCGTGGCGACGATCCCGCACTGCGGGAGAAACGACTCGGGGTCTGGCAGGAGCGTTCCTGGGCCGGCTACCGCGACGAGGTGCTGGCCGCGGCCATCGCGATGCTCGATGCCGGGGTCGGCCGTGGCGACCACGTCGCCATCCTGAGCGAGAACCGCGAGGAGTGGGTGTTCGCCGACCTGGCCGCGCAGTCGATCGGGGCGCGCAGCGTCGGGGTCTACCCGACCAACCCGGAGTCCGAGGTCGCCTACATCCTGTCGCACTCCGGATCCGTCCTGGTCGTGTGTGAGGATCAGGAACAGGTCGACAAGGTCGTTGCGATCCGTGACCAGACGCCCTCGGTCCGTCGGGTGGTGGTGGTCGATCCGCGCGGCACCGGTGACTACCTCGACGACCGCTTGATCAGCTGGCAGGCGTTCGTCCAGGGAGGTCGGGACCAGTTGGACGCCAGGTCGATCGAGGTGCTGGAACGCATCGCCGCGATCGAGCCGGACGAGCCGGCGATGATCGTCTACACCTCCGGGACGACCGGTCCGCCCAAGGGGGCGATGCTCTCGTCACGCAACGTCACGGCGTCTGCGGACGCCGGTGTGGAGGCCTTCGGGTACAGCGATCGCGAACAGGTGCTCAGCTACCTGCCCCTGTGCCACGTGGCAGAGAAGATCTTCACCCTCTACCTGCCCCTGGCGACCGGCTCGATCGTGCACTTCGGCGAGTCGATCGACACCGTTGCGGAGGACCTGCGAGAGGTCTCGCCGACGGTGTTCGTCGGGGTGCCTCGCATCTGGGAGAAGATGCACTCCGGAGTGCTGGTGAAGATGGGGGACTCCTCCCGTCTGAAGCGCACGCTGTTCCGGTTGGCCACGGCACAGGGCCAGCGGCTCAGCGCGAAGAAGCAGGCCGGCACGGCGTGGAACCCCCTCGACCACCTCGTCTGGAGGGTGTTCGACCTGCTGGTGTTCCGCCCTCTCCAGGAACGTCTCGGGCTCCGCCGGTGCTGGTTCCCGGTCTCCGGAGCGGCGCCGGTCGCACCGGAGCTGCTGCGCTGGTTCCACGGCATCGGGGTGTCGATCGCGGAGGGATACGGACAGACCGAGTGCGCGGGGGTCAGCCATGCCAACCCGCCCGACGGGGTCAAGATCGGGACCGTGGGACCGGCCATCCCTGGTGTGGAATGCGTCTTGGGTGTCGGTGACGAGGTCCTCGTGCGCGGCGCTCAGGTGTTCGCCGGCTACCTCCACAACGAGGAGGCGACCCGCCAGACCGTCGACGCCGATGGCTGGCTGCACACCGGCGACGTCGGCGTGATCGATGAGGACGGCTACCTGTCGATCACCGGCCGCATCAAGGACATCATCATCACCGCCGGGGGGAAGAACCTCTCCCCGGAGCAGATCGAGAACCAGATGAAGACCTCGCCCTACATCAAGGAGTGCGTGACGATCGGCGACGGTCGCAAGTTCATCTCCGCCCTGATCCAGATCGACGCGGAGAACGTCGGTGACTGGGCCTCGCGCAAGGGGGTGGCCTACACCTCGTTCCAGGACCTCGCGTCCAAGGACGAGGTGGTGCAGCTGATCGACGCCGAGGTCCGACGCTGCAACGAGGGTCTGGCGCGGGTCGAGCAGGTCCGAGCCTTCCGGCTGCTGCCCAAGGAGCTCCATCAGGACGATGAGGAGCTGACCGCGACCCAGAAGGTCCGACGCACGGCGTTCCACGAGCGCTACACCGAGCTCATCGAGGAGATGTACTGACCGTGCAGACCTTCCTGCAGCTCTTCTTCTCCGGCCTCGCGCTCGGGTCGATCTACGCCCTGGTGGCGCTCGGCTTCGTGGTCATCTACCGCGCGTCCCAGGTCTTCAACTTCGCGCACGGTGAGTTCGTGATGCTCGGCGCGTTCCTGATGATCTCGCTGGTCCAGGGCGGGGTGTGGTGGGTCGTCGCGCTGCTGGTCACCATGGCGGTCACCGGCGGCGTGGGGATGGGTGTGGAGCGCCTCGTGCTGCGCCCGATGATCGGGCGCCCGGTCTTCGTCACCGTGATCGTGACCATCTTCGTCGGGGCGCTGATGCGGGTGGCGATCAACCTCATCTGGGGTGTTGGTGAGCGGGGGATGCCGACCCCGTGGGACACCACCGCCGTGGTCGAGATCCTCGGGGCCCGGGTGCTGTACAACTCCGTGGCGGCGATCGTCGCCACGGGGCTGGTCCTGCTCGGCTTCTACCTGCTGTTCCAGCGCAGCCGCATCGGTGTCGGGATGCGGGCGACCGCCTCCGACCAGGAGGTCGCGCTGGGGCTCGGCATCCCCGTTGGACGGGTGTTCGCCTTCTCCTGGCTCCTGGCCGGAGCACTCGCGGCGCTGGCGGGGGTGTTCCTGGGCATGTTCCCCCGGATCGTGGACGGCAACATCTGGTTGATCGCGCTGGCGGCGTTCCCAGCCGTGCTGATCGGTGGTCTGGAATCGCCGCTCGGCGCCGTGATCGGCGGCTTGGCGCTCGGGGTCGTCCAGCTCCTGGCGCAGGGCTACGTGAACCCGCTGCTCGGCGCGTTCGGGAACAACTTCCACCAGGTCTTCCCATACGTGATCATGATCGCGTTCCTGATGTTCCGGCCCTACGGGCTCTTCGGGACCAGAGAAGTGGAGCGGGTCTAGATGCCGACCACACCGCTCTCCGTCCGCTACGAGGACGACCTGCGCCTGCTGTCATCGAGGTGGCGACAGGTAGGGGTCGTCCTGCTGCTGGCCTTCGCCCTGTTGTTCCCGCTCAGAGCCAGCTCGCTCTGGCTCACCCTCGGCGGCGAGATCCTGGTGTTCGTCGTCGGCGCCGTTGGGCTGATGATCCTGACCGGGTTCACCGGCCAGATCAGCCTTGGCCACGCGGCCTTCATCGGCATCGGTGGCTACACCGCGGCGATCCTCGGCGGGACCTACGGGGTCCCCTTCTGGGTGATCATCCCGATCGCCGCCCTGCTCTCGGCGGCCGTCGGGCTGGCGGTCGGACCCTTCGCGCTGCGGCTGAAGGGCCTCTACCTCGCCATCGTGACGCTCGGCCTGGTCTTCCTGGTCGCCCACGTGCTGCGGTCGTTCCCCGAGCTCACCGGAGGGCTGTCCGGGACCTCCGTGCCCATGCTGTGGTGGTTCGACGGTCCGGCCGTGAGCTCCTCACAATTCGAGCTGCTCGGTACACCCCTGAGCTCGGCGATCCAGAAGTACTACCTCTTCCTGCTGTTGGCCCTCCTCGCCGTGCTCTTCGCCACCAACCTGCGACGCTCCCACACCGGGCGGGCGATGGCTGCGGTGCGTGACCGCGATGTCGCGGCGGCGGTGATGGGGGTGGACGTCGCCCGCACCAAGTACGTGGCCTTCGGGATCTCGTCCGCACTGGGCGGCGTTGCTGGTGCGATGTTCGGATGGGAGTCGCAGTTCCTGACCATCGATGCCACCGTCAACCTGATCATCTCGATCGAGTACATCGCGATCATCGTCATCGGTGGGATCGGGACGGTCGCCGGCGCCGTGCTCGGCGCGGTCGCCTTCGTGGTGCTCGGACAGCTCGCGGACGCTTTGCTCGGGGAGTTGCCGCTGCTCAGCGAGCTGTCCAGCGCCCAGCGCCGAAACTCGTTCCAGGCCATCCTGGTCGCGCTGTTCCTGGTCGTGGAGCCCTTCGGCCTGTACGGCATCTGGCTCAGGATCAAGTTCTACTTCATGGCCTGGCCCTTCAGGTACTGAGGCTCGCGAGGTCGCGAGGTCGCGAGGTCGCGAGGTCGCGACCCTGACCGGGACCGGGGGTCTCAGGGTCGCCTGCGGGGGGTCCCCGATGGTGACGGCGCGCCGGTCCTGACACGATCGACTGGAGCCCGCACCGAAGGCAGCCGCAACGCGGTCCCGCCCGGTGCTCCACGAGGAGGACCACCATGACCTGCCCAACCTGTGGTGCCATCGTCGACACCATGACCCCCACCTGCCAGCTGTGCGGGACGGCGGTCCCGCGCGCGGACGCCCCGGGTGCCGGGGGTCGGTCCGAGGGGGCCGGCCCGGCCGCCGGAGCTCCGTTCGAGGCAACGGACCCAACCTCGTCCACCGCCGGGCGCGGGACCGGAGCGACCGCGGCCGGGCCTGGAGCGACCGCGGCCGGGCCTGCACCGACCGCGGCGGGTGCCGGTGGTCCGACGGCAGGGACCTTCCTGACGACGGGCGCCGCCGCCGGTGGGGCGATACCGCCCCCGCCGGATCCCGGTGCGCAGGGCTGGTCCCCCTCCCAGCCCCATCCCTCGGGACTGAGCTCCGAACTGCGGGGTTGGGCGATCGCGGCCCACCTCGGTGGCCTGGTCGTCGGTCTGGCGACGGCGGCCGTCTTCGGGTTCGTCGGCCCGCTCCTGGTGTGGTTGTTCAAGCGGGACGAGCATCCCTTCACCGACCACCACGCCAAGGAGTCGCTGAACTTCCAGCTCACCGTGCTGCTGGTGCTGGTGATCGCCGTCGCGCTGGCGATCCCGGCGCTGATCCTGGGCGTGCTGACCTTGGGCATCGGACTGGTCCTGCTGGCCGTGCTGGCGGTGGTCGCAGCGGTTGCCTGGGTGGTGCTCCCCATCATCGGTGCGGTGAAGGCGTCGAACGGTGAGGGGTACCGCTACCCGTTGACGATCCGGTTCGTCAGCTGAGTCCGTCCCGTGGATCGCAACGTTCGGCCCGCGAGCTGGTCGATGCGTTGCGATCCACGCATGGCCACGGGCGAGCCGGCGGCGGGGGACCGGGCGACCGGGGGACCGGGCGAGCCGGCGGCGGGTGGACCGGGCGAGCCGGCGGCGGGGGGACCGGGCGGCCGCGATCGGAGGACGGAGAGCGTCGGAGGCGCTGAGTACGATCGGCCGCGCGGTGCCGCCGCCCCCCGCGCCCGAGGATCTCCCGTGACCGACGCCCACACCGACTCCCCGCTGCTGGTCGGGCTCAACGACGCCCAACGTGCCGCGGTCACCGCGGTCGACGGCCCGGTCCTGGTGGTCGCCGGTGCGGGTTCCGGCAAGACGCGGGTGCTCACCCACCGCCTCGCCCACCTCGTGCGCGATCACGGCGTCAGCCCCTTCGAGGTGCTGGCCATCACCTTCACGAACAAGGCCGCCGGGGAGATGGCCGAGCGGGTCGGCGGTCTGCTCGGCCAGCGCCTCGGGGAGCGCATGTGGGTCACCACCTTCCACAAGAGCTGCGTGCGGATCCTGCGCAAGGAGCTGCCGCGGCTGGGTTACAAGAGCGCCTTCACCATCTACGACGCCCAGGACTCGCAGCGGCTGATCGCCCAGCTGGCCAAGGACCTGAACGTCGATGACAAGCGGCTCAGCCCTCGCGCCATCCAGACCGCGATCTCCGCCGCCAAGGACGAGCTCACCGACTTCGAGACCTACAAGGCCCGCGCCAACGCGTGGCCGGAGGTCCAGATCGCCGAGGTCTACGAGGCCTACGAGGACCGGCTGTTCAAGGCCAACGCGCTGGACTTCGACGACCTCATCGTCAAGACCGTGACGGTGCTGCAGCTGTTCGACGGGGTGCTCGAGCACTACCAGCGGCGCTTCAGCCACCTCATGGTCGACGAGTACCAGGACACGAACCGGGCCCAGTACCACCTCGTCGAGCTGCTCTCCGGCGCGCACCACAACATCATGGTGGTCGGCGACCCGCAACAGGGGGTCTACAGCTTCCGCGGTGCCACGATCCAGAACATCCTCGACTTCGAGGCCGACCACCCCGACGCGCGGGTCATCGTCCTCGACCGCAACTACCGCTCGACGCAGACGATCCTCGACGTCGCCAACGCGGTCATCTCGGTCGGGGCGGTCGCGCGCCGGGCGGAGTTGTGGACCGATCGTGGCATCGGCCAGCCCGTGGTGCGTTACCACGCCGATGACGAGCACGACGAGGCCTCCTTCGTCGCCGAGGAGGCCGAGAAGCTGCGCACCG
>CAYXJD010000014.1:11429-25100 GCA_964465225.1 uncultured Actinomycetota bacterium | reverse complement strand
AGTTCACCCGCATCGTGCGCCTCCAGGCCCCGCTGGTGCGGTGGCGGGGACGCTGGGTGCACGTCGATCACTCCGATGCCGCCAGGATCGCGGCCCTGGCCGGTGGCTCGGCCTCACTGGAGCTCACCGAGGCCCTGGCGGCAGCGCTGTCCGGCCAGCTCCAGGTCCGTGACGTGGGGCCGGTGGAGACGGTGGCGGATGGCGCGATCGCCGAGCTGCTCGAGCAGCTGCGGAGCACCGACGCGCCCGCTGCAGCTCGCATCGTCGGGATCGATGGACAGCTCCGGCCCTACCAGGAGCGGGGTGTGGCCTGGTTGCAGCAGCTCACCGAGCTCGGGATGGGTGGCGTGCTGGCCGACCAGATGGGGCTGGGGAAGACGATCCAGGCCATCGCGCTGCTCACCTCCCGACCGCAGGACCGGCCCCACCTGGTGGTGTGCCCGACCTCGGTCGTCGGCAACTGGGAGCGGGAGATCGCACGTTTCGCGCCGCAGGTCCCCGTCATCCGCCACCACGGTGCTGATCGGCCGGTCACTGCACGCGCCTTCGCCCCAGGTGCAGTGGTGGTCACCTCCTACGCGCTGCTGCGCCGTGATATCGGGATGCTCGAGGACGTGCCGTGGGACATCGTCATCCTGGACGAAGCCCAGCAGATCAAGAACCCCGGCTCGAAGGGAGCACGGGCAGCGCGGGCGTTGCAGGCACGTTCCCGGGTCGCCATGACCGGTACGCCCCTGGAGAACCGGCTGGCCGAGCTGTGGTCCATCATCGATGTCACCAACCCGCGCCTGCTCGGCAGCCAGCGGGCCTTCAACGAGCGCTTCGCGGTCCCCGTCGAGCGCTGGCACGACGAAGCGGCCGCGCAACGGCTGCGTCGGCTGATCGCTCCGTTCGTGCTCCGACGCCGCAAGGACGATCCCGAGGTGGCCGTCGACCTGCCACCGAAGCAGGAGCTCACCGTGCCGTGCGCGCTGACGCGGGAGCAGGCTGCCCTCTACCAGGCCACCGTCGAGCAGGCGTTCGCCACCGAGGGGCTCGGTGGCACGGCCTTCGAGCGCCGAGGACGCATCCTGGCGCTGCTGACGGCGCTGAAGCAGATCTGCAACCATCCCCGGCAGTACCTGCGCGACGGCGGGCCGCTGCCAGGCCGCAGCGGCAAGCTGGCGCGGGCGTCGGAGATCCTGAGCGAGATCCTCGACGCCGGCGAGCGGGTCCTGGTCTTCACCCAGTTCCGTGAGATGGGGGAACTGCTGCAGGATCACCTCGCCGCGCGGCTCGGTCTGCCGGAGGTGCCCTTCCTCCACGGCGGGGTGTCGCTGGCGGGCCGGGACGAGATGGTGCACCGGTTCCAGAACGACGACGATGCCCCACCGATCCTGCTGGTGTCCCTGCGCGCCGGCGGCACCGGCCTCAACCTCACGCGGGCCAGCCACGTCGTGCACTTCGACCGCTGGTGGAACCCCGCGGTCGAGGACCAGGCCACCGATCGTGCCCATCGGATCGGCCAGACCTCGGCGGTCACCGTCCACCGGCTGGTCACCGCCGGGACGCTCGAGGAGCGGATCACCGAGCTCCTGGAGCGCAAGCGGGCGCTGGCCGACGCGGTGGTGGGCAGCGGCGAGGCATGGGTGACCGAGCTCGACGACGACGAGCTGCGCGCCCTGGTGGCGCTGTCCACCGACCACCTCGACGGCAGCGACGAGCTCGACGATGAGCTCGCGGAGCCGGGGGCTCGACCGGCAGCGACCGGTCGTCCCCACCTGGTCGCCCTGCCGGGTGGTGCCTCGTGAGCGCGGCCGGGGTGCCCACCGCCGTCCGTCACTGGTGGGGCGAGCAGGTCCTCGGGCTGCTGGACGAGGCGGGAGCGACGGCGGCCCGGCAGGTCCAGCGCGGTCAGGCGCTCGCCCGCCGCGGTGCGGTGGAGGGCCTGGAACTCGGACCTGGACGGGTCCGCGGCGAGGTCGCGGAGGACCGGGCCAGCCCGTATCGGGTCGAGATCGCCTGGCCGATCAGCGACGACGCGACGTGGGCCCGAGCGGTCCCCGAGCTGGCGGCATCACTCCGCCCCACCGCGAGCTTGCTCGAGGGGCAGCTCTCACCGGCTCTGGTCTCCTCGCTGGCCAGCGCCGGGGTCGTGCTGGTCCCGTCGGTGGCCGAGCTGACCCCGAGCTGCACCTGTGGGCAACAGCTGGGCTGGTGCCGCCACGCCGCCGCGGTCCACACCTTGGCCGGTGTCCAGATCGACCGGGACCCCACCCTGCTGCTAACCCTGCGTGGTCGCACCCGTGAGGCGCTCCTGGCGGCGCTGCGGCGCAGCGACACGACGGCATCGACACCGGCGCGCATCCTCGACCCGACGGTCGGTCTGACCGAGTCCCAGGGCGACCTGGACGCCATCAGGTTGCAGCCGTCCGAGGTCGACGACCCGGCAGCGTTGCTGCGACAGCTCGGCCTGCCGCCGGGGGTCGAGGATCCCGAGCCGCTCGCCGCCCTGGTCGAGCGTGCTGCCGCCACGGCGTGGCGTCTGGCGGCGGGCGAGGGAGCCGAGGCCGCCGATGAGGAGGCGCTGTTGGCCGAGCTCCGGGCGCAGCGGGTGGCGACGGTGGCTTCCCTCGCCACGGCGCTCGGACGCGAGGAGAGCGTGGTCAGCGACGTCCTCGAGTCGCTGTTCGCTCGTGGCGAGGTGCTGCGGACGGGGGCGGGCGACCGCACCCGCTACCGGGCCACCTCCAGCTGAACCTCACCGGCGACCAGGTGCTGGGTGGACGGCTCATCGCGCGCTCACCCAGGCGGCAGGTACGTCGACCAGGCGTGACCGCAGGTACTCGCCGAGGCCCTTGGCCTGCGGATCGGGCCGCACGGCTGAGGCCACTCCCTCGCCGAGGAGTCCGCGGACGACGATGTTGACCGCCGCCAGCCGAGGCAGGAGGAACACCTCGATGTCCAGTCCGTCGGCCTCCGGGAGCAGGCGTCGCACGGCAGCGGCGTCGCCAGCCACCTCGACCAGCCAGCCGAGGTGGTCCGGAGCACGGACCCACAGGCCCACGTTGGCGTCGCCCCCCTTGTCGCCCGACCGCGCACCCGCCAGCAGGCCCAGTGGACGTCGGAGACGAGGTCCCTCCGGGACGGCGGGCAGCGCCGACGGTGGCCCCCCGACCGCCGACTCGGCCGGTGCCGACTCAGCCGGTGCCGACTCGGCCGGTGCCGACTCGGCCGGTGCCCTCGGGGCCGGGTCGATCGGCGCCAGCTCCGCCCGTTGCCCGTCGGGCAGCAGCACGACCTCGGGGACCTGATCGGCAGCGACGAGCCCGGGCCAGTACCGGCCGAAGGGCTCGGCGTCGCTCGGTGGCGCGGTGAGGGTGAACCCGGGGTAGCTCGCCAGCCCGATCGCCACACAGGCGTCCCCGAACCGGCGTCGCGAGACCGCTTCGGCTTCGTGATGCTCCACGGTGACGGTCAGGGTCGCCACGGCCTGGGCGTTGGTCTGTGCATCCGGTCGATCGGTCCGCACGAGGTCGACGTGGACCCGGTCGATGGTCCCGAGATCCACGCGCCGGGCCAGCTGCCGCTGCACGAGGGCAGCCTTGGCCTCGACGTCCAGTCCGGTCAGGAGGAACGTGGCACGGTTGCGGAACCCGCCGAAGGTGTTGACGGCGACCTTGCGGGTGGCCGGCGGCGGCTCGCCGCGGACGCCGTGGATCCGCACGCGATCGGGACCGTCGGGAGCCAACTCGACCGTGTCGAGTCGGGCGATGGCGTCGGGACCGAGGTAGCGGGGGCCCTCCACCTCGTAGAGCAACTGAGCGGTGACCGTGCCCACCGTCACCATGCCCCCCGTCCCCGGATGCTTGGTGATCACGGAGGTGCCGTCGGGGTGGAGCTCGGCGATGGGGAAGCCAACGTGCTCCAGCCCGGGGACCTCCTCGAAGAAGGGGTAGTTGCCCCCGGTGGCCTGTGCGCCACACTCGATCACGTGCCCGGCGATCATCGCGCCCGCGAGGCGGTCGTGGTCGGACGGTGGCCATCCGAACCGCCACAGTGCCGGGCCGACCGTCAAGCTCGCGTCCGTCACGCGACCGGTCACGACGATGTCGGCACCGGCGGCCAGGCCGCGGGCGATCCCTCGGGCACCGAGGTAGGCGTTCGCGGTGAGCGGGGGCACCCCGAGCTCTTCGAGCGGGGCGCCGGTGCGGGCGTGGACCGGCGCCGCCCCGGCCGCGGTCAGCGCGTCGAGCTCCCCGAGCAGATCGTCACCGGTCACCGCCGCGATGGCCGGGTCCCGGCCGAGCTCGCGACCGAGCTCGCGGAGGCCGTCGACCAGACCGGCCGGGTTGAGGCCACCGGCGTTCACCACGATCCGGATACCCCGGTCCAGACAGGGCACCAGCAGCTCCCGGGCCTGGCGCAGGAACGTGCGGGCGTAGCCGGCCTCAGGCCTCCGTTGCCGGGCCCGCCACAGGATCAGCATCGTGAGCTCGGCGAGGTAGTCGCCGGTCAGGACGTCGAGGGGGCCGCCCTCGACGAGCTCGGCCATCGCCTCGAACCGGTCGCCGTAGAAGCCAGAGCCGTTGCCGACCCGCAGGACCTCGTCGCCGTCCACCTGTTCGCTCCCGGTCTCCCGCCTACCGCCCCGCCCGGCGCTGCTGGGGGCTCGTTGGCTCGCTCGAACCTACCGCCCCCGACACCGGCGGGATGCGCGATCCGACGCTGGTGGCCGGCCGTGGCCGTGTGCGCGTCGTCGCTGTGCGGCGCGGGATGTCGTCGCGGAGCGGCGCGGGATGTCGTTGCGGCGGGCCGCTGGCCGGTAGGGTCCCCCGCGGCTCGTCCGGTGCGGGCGTGTCGCCACGGGACATGGTGCGGCACGCGCATGGGGGCTACGCGAGACGCGCATCAAGGACCCGGTTCGGCCTGCCGATGACCGGGACGGTGGCGCCCTCGCGTTGTCACACTGGCAACATGAGCCACAGTCGTGTACACCAGCAACAGAAAGCCGGACCCCGACGCGGTGGAAGCGGTGCCCGACGTGATGATCGACCAGGGGAGATCGTGGGCCCGGCGGCTCGTCGTCGTGGTCGTGCTGCTCGGGCTGGTGCCACCGCTGCTGGGGCTGGCGGTGCCGTCGACCCCCGGCGTGGCACAGGAGCGATCCAGCGACGCGGTGCAGCGTGAACTCGAGGCCACGGCACGTGAACGCGAGGGCGTGGCCGGAGAACTCGGTGAGGTGCGGGGCGAGCTCAGCCGTGCCGAGGAGGAACTGGCCACGGTGGGCGCGCGTCTGGAGGATGCGCGTTCCCGCTTGACCGCCGCGGAAGGCCAGGTCGCACTGGCGGAGATGGGACTGGCCGACGCCGAGGTGGAGCGGGACCGGGCCGAGCGGGCCCACGAGCGGTCGCTGGTCCTGCTCGAAGCGGCGGAGCAGGAGCTCCTCGAGCAGGAGGGGTTGCTCCGCGAGCAGCTCGTCCACACCTTCAAGCACGGATCGAGCGGTGCCCAGGCCGGTGCCATCGCACTGGAGATCCTGCGCCGGGCGGAGGACCCGAACGCGTTCTCCGTGGGGATGAAGCAACTCGAGACCGTCGTGGACGTCCAGGACTCGACCGTGCAGTCGATCATCGAACTGCGTGAGGCGCGCCAGCAACGTGCCCGCGATGCTGCCATCGCCCGGGCCGAGGCCCTCCAGGCGGAGGCGGTCGCTCAGGCGACGCTGCGCACCGTCGAGGAACTGCGCGAGGAGGCCGCTGCCCTGGCGCAGGAGGTCGCCGAGGCCGAGGAGGCGCAGCGCGTCCTCGTCGCGTCCCTACGGACGACGGCAGCCGAGACCGAAGCGGTGCTGCAACGGGTACAGGCCCGGCAGCAGACGCTCGAGACCGAGCTCTCGCGCGCTCGGGCCGCCGAGGAGGCCGCTCGTCGTGAGGCCGAACGCCGCGCCGCCGCGGAGGCGGCGGCACGTGCTGCCGCCGCGGCCGCGCGCGGTGCGGGCGGCGGCGCGGGCACCAGCGGCGGCGCGACCGGCACCGGCCGCCTGGGCACGCCCGGAGCGGGCGGTGGTGCTGCGGTGCCCGGGGTCGTCTGCCCGGTCCAGGGAGCGGTCGCGGGACGCGACTTCAGCAACGACTGGGGGTACCCGAGGTCCGGTGGCCGCTACCACCAGGGCAACGACATCTTCGCCGGCAGAGGCACCCCGGTGGTCGCGGTCGCCGACGCGACCATCGTGCGGTGGAACCCGCCGTCCTCGCCCACCGGTCTCGGTGGCATCACGGTGACCTACCGGATCGCGGACGGCAGCGAGTGGTACAACGCCCACCTCAACAGCATCGCCGGGGGGATCTCGCCCGGTGTCAGCGTGGCACGCGGACAGATCATCGGCACGGTGGGCAACACCGGCAACGCCCGGACCACCCCGCCGCACCTGCACCTGGGCCGACGCGCCGGCGGCCTCTGGGTGAACCCGTGGCCGACGATCAGCCTCGTCTGCGGCTGATCACGTAGCTGGTCGGTGCGTGCCGGGCTGCGGCACAGCATCGGCGAGTGCGAGCCGGGGTAGGAGCACGTGGACCAGGGGTCCGATGCCGAACGCGAACACCACGGTGCCGACACCGACGGTGCCGCCGAGCAGCCAACCGCCCACCAGGACACCGAGCTCGAGCAGCGCGCGTGCCGCGCCGACCGGTATGCCGCGGCGTGCCAGGCCGGTCATGACCCCGTCCCGGGGACCGGGTCCGAGCCCGGCGCCGATGTAGTAGCCGGAGCCGATCGCGAACAGGACCGGCCCCAACAGCATCATCGAGGTCCGCACCCACAACGCTGCCGGGGTCACGAGCACGAGCAGGGTGAGGTCGATCACCACGCCGATCACCACGACGTTGAGCACCGTTCCGAGCCCGGGCCGCTCCCGGAGTGGGAACCACAGCCCGAGCACGACCACGCCCACGAGGATGGCGACCATCCCGATGGGCAGACCCGTGAGTCGCGAGATGCCCTGGTGCAGGACGTCCCAGGGCCCGAGTCCGAGGTCCGCTGCCACCATCGAGGCGATACCCACCCCGCACAGGACCAGACCGAGCGCCAGTCGTGGCAGCCGTCGGCGTAGCTCGGCGGGTCGGTGGTTCGCCCGACGGCTGGTCGCATGGCCCAGCGGGGTACCACGGGCGATGAAGGCACCGGCGCCGGGGGAGGCCTCGGTCATCGGGCCTCCCGGAACCGCAACCACCGGTCCAGCTCCTCCTGGCTGTCCAGCAGCTCCGTGGCGATGAGCTCGTCGAGATCGGCCCCTTCGGCGTCGCGGTCCTCGTGGCGGCGGCGCCAGCGGCTCCAGATCGGCGGGAAGGTGCTGGCCAGCAGGCGCTCTGAGCGTGCCGCCTCCAGGAAGGCACGGCCCGCCGGCGAGGCTGGCACGTCGCCCGGGGCCTCAGGTACCTCGAGATCGACCCGCCAGAGGCCGTCGGCCTCGAGCTCCCGATCGGCACCGAGGTGGTCGAACACCTCCAGCATGGCGTGGTTGCCGGCCAGGACGTAGTTGCGGAAGACCTCGATGCCGGCCTCGCGCGCCCGAGCGGCCAGGGCCCCCAGCAGGATCGTGCCGGCTCCCTGGCCGTGGTACTCGTCGGCGACGGTGATCGCGGCCTCGGCGACGGTCGGCTCGAACGGCTCGCGGATGTAGCGGGCGACCCCGACGCCGGGCAGGTCGAGGTCGGCGAGGTCGAGCGCGATGATCGCCTCGTGGTCGTGATGATCGACCTGCGTGAGGTAGTCGAGTTGGCTCTCGGAGAGCTCGTGCACCGGGGCGTGGAACCGCAGGTAGCGCGAGGCCGGTGACAGGCGGCGCAACCCCGCGACCAGCCGCGCACGGTCGCTCGGCCGGATGGAACGCAGCAGGATCGCGCGGCCATCCCGCAGCTCCGTGTGCCAGGACCATTCGCCCTCCACGGTGGCCTGCGCCTCCGCACGTCCCGGTGCTGCGCGCTGACCGTGCGTGCCGGGTCGGGTCATCGGTGCGCTCCAGGGACGATCTGCCGGCGACGGTAGCGCCCACGTGGAGCCTGGCGGTACGGCCGTCTAGGCTCCGCCTGCGCTCACCGCACGACCGCGCCGAGGAGGATCCTGATGACCGGACCGCAGTGGTTGCTCGCGCTCGCCGGGGCGACCCTGGTCGGGGTCATCCTGACCGTCGCCATGGCCTGGTGGATCCTGTGGTCGTGACGCTGCGCCCCACCACCTCGGCGTGGGGGCGAGGCCGTCGAGCTGCGCCAGTCCTCGTGGCGTCCCGCTGCGAACGCTAGGCGACCGAGGAGACGAGGCCCGGTGTCCGCGGCACAGCAACCCGTCGGCTCAACGTCACCGACCGGGACCTCCTCGAGGTCTCCTGCCGCCGCTGGCATGATGGCGACGGCGGCCGGGGTGGCCACGGCCGAAGCCATCGCCGCGCTGACCGTGCTGGTGCCCTCGCCCGTCGACGTGCTCGGCCAGCTCGTCATCGGGGTCCTGCCCGGCGGCATCGTCACCGGCGCCATCGGCCTGTTCGGCTCCGCCAACCGTCTGGTGCTGACCGCCGCGTCCCTGCTGGTGGCGCTGGCCCTCGGTGCGCTCGTCGGGTGGCTGGCGGCCCGGAGCTGGCCCGGTGGCGTGACCGCGGTGGTGGTGGTGGCCCTGGCGACCGCGATCGCGAGCCTGACCCGGCCTGAGGCCGCCTTCCCCCTCGTGCTCCTGACCCTCGCGGCCGCCGCCACGGTCACGACCGTGCTGCTCGCGCGGCTGCTGCGCCATCTCGGACTGCTCGCCGGGCAGATGGGGGGGACGGTGCCGACCCCGACCGATCCACCGGTCGATCGGCGCGCGTTCCTCCGGCTCGGGCTGGGCACCTCGCTCGGTGCGGCCGCCGTCGGTGGCCTGGCCCGACGGGCCGGCGGTGGTGCAACGATGCCGAGCGTGCCCGAGCTCTCGGTGCCGACCACGGACGTCGGCCTCCCACCGCTCACCTCGGCCGAGGACCTGTCGCGCGCGCTCGACGGGGTGAGCCCGGCGATCACGCCGGTGGACCGTTTCTTCCGGATCGACACGGCGGTGTTGCTGCCGAGGGCAGATCTCACGACCTGGCGGCTGCGGGTGACCGGGGCGGTGCAGCGTGAGCTCGTGCTGTCCTACGAGGAACTGCTCGCCCGCGACCTGATCGAGATGGACGCCACGATCGCGTGCGTGTCCAACGAGGTCGGCGGGTCGCTGATCGGGACGGCTCGCTGGACCGGCGTCCCCCTCGAGGAACTCCTCGAGGAGGCCGGTCCCACCGACGGCGCGGAACAGGTCCTCGGGCGCTCTATCGACGGTTTCACCGCGGGCTTCCCCCTGGAGGCGGCACTGGACGGCCGCCGTCCGCTGGTCGCCGTGGGCATGAATGGTCAGGCGCTGCCGCAACGCCACGGGTTCCCGGCACGGCTGATCGTTCCGGGCCTGTACGGGTACGTCTCCGCGACCAAGTGGTTGCGGTCGATCGAACTGACCGCCTGGGAGGGTGTGGACGGGTACTGGATCCCCCGGGGCTGGTCCAAGGAAGCACCCGTCAAGACCTCCTCGCGCATCGACGTCCCGACCAGCGACGCCGAGGTCGAGGCCGGCCCGGTCGTGGTCGCCGGGGTGGCCTGGGCCCCGACCCGGGGCATCGCCGAGGTGGAGGTACTCCTCGACGGCACCCCGGTGGCGGTCGCGGAGCTGTCCGTGCCGCTGGCCGCGACCACCTGGGTCCAGTGGCATACGCAGGTGGACCTGGCGCCCGGCGACCATCGCCTGGCGGTCCGCGCCACCGACGGCGGAGGCAGCCGCCAGCCGCAGGGTCCGGTGCCGCCTGCACCGAACGGCGCCGAGGGCTGGCATACCATCCGGGTCCGGGCCGCGTGATCCCCGAGGACGCGGCGTGGGGAAGGGCCGGGGATGCGACGGCTGCTCGTCGGTCTGCTGGTGGTCCTGGCGACCGGCTGTGCGTTGAGCTCCAACGCGACCGAGCCCATCACCCTGCGCGTGATCATGGCCGACGACTGGGCCTCAGCCCCGCTGGTCGGGGAGGCGATCGCTGACTTCGAGGAACAGCATCCCGAGGTCAGGGTCCAGGTGCAGGGTTCCCCCTTCTCGCAGATCCCCGAACTGGTCGAGAGTGCCGGGGAACTCTCGCAGCCCTACGACCTGGCCCATTGGCACGCCTTCGCCGCCGCGGCTGCGGGACTCGCCGAGCCCCTGGACGATCTGTGGGCGCAGGCCGGCCTGGCCGAGGACGACTACCTCCCGGGCGCGGTGCTCGACGTCACCTGGGACGGCGCGCGTTACGGTGTGCCGCTGGATGTCAATGCTCTGGTGCTCATGGCGAACCGGGACCTCTTGGCCGACGCGGGTCTCGCCGCGGACGACCTCGCGCGGGTGGCTGACCTCCCTGAACACGCGGCGGGCCTGGCGGCGTTGGAGTCCACCGAGCACGCGCTGGCGGTGACCGCCAGCAGCTGGGCGGCCTACGGCTGGATCGTCGCCGGTGGTGGCCAGCTGCTGGAGACCGATGCGGACGGGATGGCCGTCCTCGACGAGCGTGGACTGCCCACCTTCACCTTCGATCATCCGAGGACGATCGCCGTGATCGAGACGCTGGCGTCGATGGTGGACAGCGGCGCGGCGCCGCCACCGCTGGCACCTGATCTCTCCACGGACGCCATCTCCTCGTTCGCCGACGGACGCTCCGCGCTGCACGCCTCCGGTTCGTGGGACCTGCCGATCGCCCGTCGGGCGGAGCAGGCGGAGGTGCGGGCGGAGGACATCGTGGTCCTGCCGCTGCCGCAACTCGATCCCGCGACGCCCCGCACGGTGCTCGGGGGGTCGAGCCTCTTCGTCCCCGAGGGCGCGCCGAACCGCGAGCTCGCCTTCGACCTGGCGTTGGCACTGACCCAACTGGAGGTCGGCCTCCGGCTGGCTGCAGAGGAGGGACGCCTACCGGCGCGCACGGCGGCCTACGAGGCGCCCATGTTCCGGGCGACGCCCGACCTGGCGGCCTTCGTGCGTGAGCTGGAACACGCGCAGGTCATGCCCCTGATCGCCTATCCGGAGGTCGCCGTCGCCTTCCGCGACGGCCTCGAGGCAGCGCTTGGGGGCCGGTCGAGCACGGCCGAGGCCATGGCCCGTGTGCAGGAGGCCGCCGACCGTTGGCAGGCCGAGCGATGAGCGAGAGGCGCTGGTCCTGGTTGCGCCGGGTGGGTCTGCTCCCCAAGGTGCTGGCAGGCTCCTTCGCCGCGCTGGCGGTGGCGAGCCTGGTCACGTTGCTACTCGAGACCCGGCTGACGCGCCAGCAGCTCGAGGACCAGGCGGTGACCCTGTTCGGGGAGACAGGGGACGTGTTGGAAGCGCGGATCGCCGCCGACGCCGTGCGCACCAACCAGCTGATGTCGACGGTGTCGCAGCAGGTCTCGGCGGCGTCCCCCGGCAGTGAGGTCGATGTCGACGAACTCGCACGCCGGACCCTGTCGGTGGTGCGGACCTCGGACGCGCCGCTGGAGATCGCCGGGGTGGTGGACGTTGCCACCGGTGAGGTCCGGACCCTCGGGCTGCCCTCGCGTGCAGCGGTCCAGCCGCCCGATCCAGGCGCCGCGGACGACGTGGCACGTCGGGCGAGCAGCAGCCAGCGGGTCGTGCCTCTCGAGGGCGGAGGGTTCGGCCTGGTGTACACCGTGGCCAGCGATCGCTTCGAGACCGGCGCGCGCCTGCTCGTGACCGGCTTCCCCCTCAACGGCATCGCCGCACGTCGGTACCTGGAGCAGACGGGGGTGGACGAGATCGAGCTCGTGGTGGCCAACAAGGTCGTGGCCGCCACCACCCCGGACCGGGTCGGCGGACGACCGCTCGGCCGCTGGGACGACAACCGTGCGACCCAACGGCTCACCGACGGTCGGTTGGTCCGCTACGTGACGCTCGGCGCCGACCGTGCCTGGGACACCCCGGCCGCCGTGGGACTCATCACCGATGATCCGCTCGTCACACTGGACGCTGCCCTTTCGCGGACCCGGGTGCTGATGGTCCTGCTACTGCTGGTGGTCGGTGGCGCGATCACGTTCCTCCTGGCGCGGGTGATGACCCGGCCGCTGGTGAGCCTGACCGCCACCGCCACCGCGATCGCCGGCGGTGATCTCGACCGCGCCTTCGACAGCGATCGCAGCGACGAGATCGGGCGGCTCGCGGATGCTCTGGAGCGCATGCGTCGAGGACTGCGCGCCCAGCTGCTGGTCATCCGGCGACAGGCGACGGCGTTGCAGGACGCCGCGCGGCGGGTGGTCGGCGTGCAGGACGCTGAGCGGCAGCGGATCGCGCAGGACCTCCACGATGGCATCCAGCAGCAGTTGGTGGTGCTGCGGATGCAGGTCGGTACCGTCGAGCAGAAGCTCGCAGCCGACCCCGCCTGCGCACCGGAGGTGGCGCGCGAGCTGGCGGAGGGGATCGACCACCTGCTCGATCAGCTCCGCTCGACCGGCCAGCAGCTGTTCCCTGCCATCCTGCGTGACCGCGGGCTCTGTCCCGCACTGTTCAGCCTGGCGGCACGGCTGGAACTGCCGGTGGACCTGAGGTTCACGCCCGACCCCCTACCTCGAGTGGCGCCCGAGGTGGAGGTGAACGCCTACTTCCTGGTCTCGGAGGCGATCGTCAACGTGCTCAAGCACGCGAGCGCAGGTCGGGTCCACGTCGAGGTCAGCGTCGATGAGACCCACCTCTACGTGCACGTCCACGACGACGGCATCGGCTTCGATCCCCACGATCAGGAGCATCGCGGTGGGCTCCGCCACATGGCGGACCGGGTCCAGGCGCTCGGCGGGGTCCTGGACCTCACCGCAGCGCCGGGGGAGGGGACACGTGTCGATGCGGCGTTCCCGCTCGAGCCCGACGGGGCCTCAGTCGTGGGCGCGCTGCAGGTAGAACAGGACCGCAGCGACGCGCCGGTTGAGGTCGATCTCCTCAGCCAGACCGAGCTTGCGGAAGATCGCGTTCGTATGCTTCTCGACGGACCGGTCGGTGATGGTGAGCTCGCGCGCGATCGCGGCGTTCCCCCGACCTGACGCCATCAGGGCGAGCACCTCCAACTCCCGGGGCGTCAGTCCGGCCAGGCGGGATGCGGTGCGTCGGCGTTGCGCTTCCAGGAGGGCTTCGACGATCCGTGGATCGAGCATCGATCCACCGGCGGTGACCTCGTCGATCGCCTGCACCAGGCGGTCCGCGTCCCCGAGCCGTTCCTTGAGCAGGTAGGCGACACCGGCCGAGCCCTCCTTGAGCAGCTCCAGCGCGTACTCGGGATCGGCGTGCTGCGACAGCACCACGACGCCGACGTCGGGATGCCGGTCCCGCACGTGATGGGCGAGCTCGATCCCCTCGGTGGTGTAGGTCGGCGGCATCCGGATGTCGAGCAGCACCACGTCGGGTACCGCGTCCTCCAGCAGCTGTAGGAGCCCGGGAGCGTCGCCGGCGGTCCCGAGGACCTCGATGCGGGGGTCCGCAGCGACCACGGCCCGTGCGCCCTCCCGGACCAGGTAGTCGTCCTCCGCGATCATCAGGGTGATGCGAGGCTGGCTCACGGCTCCCCCATCGGTCGGCGCGCAGCGTCCGGGCGGCGCGCAGCATCGGGCTGGAGGGTAGACGGGCGGTCCGTGAGCCTCCGCACAT
>CAYXJD010000014.1:0-11329 GCA_964465225.1 uncultured Actinomycetota bacterium | reverse complement strand
CGGCGCGCAGCATCGGGCTGGAGGGTAGACGGGCGGTCCGTGAGCCTCCGCACATGGTGGTGCTAGCACCACCATGTGAAGAGCGGTGTTCTCACGGTTCTGCCGCTGCTCGGGGTGGGGCATGCTGTTGCGGACACTCCGAGCATCACGGCCCGACGGGGGGTGGCCGTGGCGCCCGGAGTGTCGCCATGTGCTGGCAAGGTTCCCGACCGTCGCCGTGCGCCGGCAGGCGCCCGGCGAAGACCGCCAGGGTGGATGGGGCCGGGGGAGCGCTCGGTGCTCCCTCGGGCTCCGACAGGCTGACCGGCGGGCTGGGCGCACCTGGCGTGACCGAACCGCGCGTCGATGCAGGTCCGAACGCCCGCATCGGGCGCGCGTAGGCTGCGCGTTCGACCCGGCACGCCCGCCGGGTCCTCGAGCGGGGAGGCGCCCGGTGCGGATCGCGGTGGTGGGTAGCGGCATAGCTGGAGCCGCGGCTGCCTGGTTGCTGTCCCGCTCCCACGAGGTCCACCTCTTCGAGCGGGAACCGCGTCTCGGGGGCCACACCAACACGGTGACGGCGGCCCGCCCCGACGGGTCGCTGCTGCCGGTGGACACGGGGTTCATCGTCTACAACGAGGCCACGTACCCGCTGCTGGTGCGCCTGTTCGACGAACTCGGGGTGGCCACGCAGGCGTCCGACATGTCCTGGTCGTTGCGTTGTGAGCGCTGTGACGTCGAGTACGCGGGCAGCGCGCGGGGCATCGTTGCCCAGCCCGCCAACCTGCGCTCACCCGGGTACCTGCGGATGCTGGCGGACCTGGCGCGTTTCAACCGTCTCGCCCGACGGCTCGTCACGGATGGTCGTGCCTCCTCCCTGACCATCGGCAGGTTCCTGGAGGTGGCCGGGTTCGGCCACGGCTTCCGGGCCCACTACCTGCTCCCGATGGCGGCGGCGATCTGGTCGTCCGGGACCGGCGTGATCGAGCAGCTCCCGCTCCAGACGTTGCTGCGGTTCTTCCACAACCACGGCCTGCTGGGGGTGACCACCCACCACCAGTGGCGCACGGTGGTCGGTGGCACCTCCTCCTACCTGGCGCCGCTGACCGCGCCCTACCGGGAGCGGATCCACCGCGCCACCCCGGTCGTCGCCGTGCGTCGCGATCGCGACGCCGCCCGACTCACGCTCGCCGACGGCACCACCTCGACCTTCGACGCCGTGGTGCTGGCGACCCACGCCGACCAGGCACTGGCGCTGCTCACGGACCCGACCGCACGGGAGCGCGAGCTGCTCGGGGCCTTCACCTACAGCGACAACGACACCTACCTCCACACCGACACCGGGCTACTGCCGCAACGGCGTGCCGCGTGGGCCTCGTGGAACTACCTGATGGATGACTGTCGCCGCCCGACCCGACAGGTCAGTCTCAGCTACCACATGAACCGCCTGCAGACGCTCGACGAACCCCTCGACTACGTGGTCACCCTCAACCCGAGCGCACCGCCCGCTCCCGGTGCCGTACTACGGCAGCTGTCGTACACCCACCCCGTCTACACCCGCTCCAGCGTGGCCACCCAGGAGCATCTCGATGAGTTGAACGGGACGCGCCGCACCTTCTACGCGGGGGCCTACCAGCGCTACGGCTTCCACGAGGACGGACTGTGGTCTGCGGTGCGCGCCGTCCACCACCTCGGCGTCCGGTGGCCCTGGTGACCCGCCCCCACGCCTCCGCGCTGTACGTCGGCTGGACCCGGCACCGGCGGAGCACCCCGGTCGAGCGCAGCTTCCGCTACCGCACCTTCCACGCGCTGCTCGACCTGGACGAACTGCCGGCGCTGGAACGTGAGGTGAGCGGGTTCGCCTACCGGCATCCGGCGCCGGTCCGGTTCCGCGACCGCGACCACCTCGGGGCCGGGGACACCCCCGTGAAGGCCAAGCTCGCCCGCTGGCTGCGCGCGCAGGGCCACGAGCTCCCCGACGGGCCCGTGCGGGTGCTGGCCAACCTCCGGGTCCTCGGGCACGTGTTCGACCCGGTCAGTTGGTGGTTCTGTCATCACGCCGACGGGTCGCTCGCGCTGGTCGTTGCCGAGGTACGCAACACGTTCGGCGAGTCCTACTGGTACCTGCTGGACGATCTCGAGGATCGCGGCGGTGGGGTGGTGCGGGCCCGTGCGCCCAAGCGTTTCCACGTCAGTCCGTTCCTGCCGATCGAGGGGCTGACCTACGACTTCACCTTCGTCCTGCGCCCCGAGCGGCTCGTGGCGCACATCGACGTACGGCGAGACGACGTGCTGGTGTTCGACGCCACCCAGACCGGTCGCCGGCGACCGTTCACGTCGCGGTCCCTGCTCGGGGTCCTGGTCGCCAACCCGGTGCTGCCGCTGCGCACCGTCCTGCTGATCCACCTCCAGGCGCTGCGCCTGCTGGCGCGTCGGGTCGGGTTCCACCGCAAGCCCGAACCCCCGCCAGGAGCGGTGGCGCGGGGCCAGCGCGAGCCTGCGGTCCCCGACCTGACGAACCATGCGGGTTCGATCCCGGCGCGCCGCGTCCCCGAACCTGCGGCGGACGCCTGATCACTGCACCGTGCAACTGCCACCACCAGGAGCCGACGTGGACCCCGAGACGCCCCCACCAGCCGCCCCGGACATCGTCCGGGCAGCGACTCCGGCGCAGCGACGGGCCCAGCACACGATCACCTCGATGCTCGAGCAGTTCGTCGTCGGCCGTGTCGAGGTCGTCCTGCCGGATGGGCGACGGCGGGTGTTCGGCGACACCGCCAGCCCCCTCGGCTCGCGGATCCAGGTCCACGACTGGCGCTTCTTCACCCGCCTGCTCCACGGCGCGACCGTGGGCGTCGGCGAGTCCTACCTCCAGGGGGAGTGGTCCTCCTCCGACCTGGTCTCGTTGGTGCGGATCGTCATCGCGAACCGCCGGGCGCTGCGTCGGATCACACCGGCCGCGCTAGCCAACATCGCCTCCGACAAGCTGATCCACGCCCTACGGACCAACCGGCTGGGCCGGTCCCGGCGCAACATCGCCGCGCACTACGACCTGTCGAACGAGCTCTACGCGCTGTTCCTCGACGACACCATGACCTACTCCGCCGCCTACTTCACCTCACCCGGCGACACCCTCGAGCAGGCGCAGGAGGCCAAGTACCGACGGCTGGCCGAGAAGGCCCGCATCGGGCCCGGCGACCACGTCCTGGAGATCGGCTGCGGCTGGGGCGGGTTCGCCATCTTCGCGGCCGGCACCTACGGCTGCCGCGTGACCGGGATCACGTTGAGCGAGCAGCAGGCGACGCTGGCCCGGGAGCGGGTCAGCGAGGCCGGCCTCGATGAGCTGGTGTCGATCGAGCTGATCGACTACCGCGAGGTCACCGGCCGGTTCGACCGGATCGTCTCGATCGAGATGCTCGAAGCGGTCGGGCACCGCTACCTCGACACCTTCTTCGCCACGATCGACCGGCTGTTGGCACCCGACGGTTTGGCCGCCGTGCAGGTCATCACGATCCCCGAACAACGCTACGAGAGCTACAAGCGGCGCCCCGATTTCATCCAGCGCTACATCTTCCCGGGTGGGCACCTGCCCTCGCTGGAGGCGATGAGCGGTTCCATGGGCCGCAGCGGCGACCTCTACGTCGAGGAGGTCGACAACATCGGCGTGCACTACGCGGAGACGCTGCGACGGTGGCGGGAGCGCTTCATGGCCAACGTCGACCAGGTGCACGAGCTCGGGTTCGACGACCGCTTCGTCCGGATGTGGGAGTTCTACCTCGCCTACTGCGAGGGGGCGTTCCTCGCCCGTTACATCAGCGACCTGCAGGTCGTGCTGACCCGGCCGATGAACGGCACGTTGGGCACCCACCCGTACGGTCAGCAGCTCGTGGAGGTCCGGGAGGCCGATCTGCCCCCGCGTCGCGGCGATCTGATCGTCGCCCAACGTGAGGCCGCTCGTGCCCGCAGCGAGGCGAGCGCGTGAGCACCGTGCGTCCGGCCGCCCGTGCCATCGATGCGGTCATCGATCGTGGCCTGCTCCCCGACCCGCTGCTGCGGCGCGTGATCCGGCGCCTGCTGCGCCAGCGCCACGAGGCGATCACCCGCGGCTCGGTCGAGGAACGGGGGCAGCGGCAACGCGAGCTGTCGGGGGCGCTGGCGGCGGCGCCCGTGGCCATCGACACCGAGCAGGCCAACGAGCAGCACTACGAGGTCCCGACCGAGCTGTTCGAACTGATGCTCGGGCCCCGACTGAAGTACTCGTCGGCCTGGTGGCCGCCGGGGGTCGCGACGTTGGCCGAGGCCGAGGAGGCGATGCTCGCGCTCACGTGTGACCGGGCTGAGCTCGAGGACGGTCAGGACGTGCTCGAGCTCGGGTGCGGGTGGGGGTCGTTGTCGCTGTGGATGGCCGAGCATTACCCGCTCTCGCGCATCACCGCGGTCTCCAACTCCTCCACGCAGCGTGAGCACATCGAACAGCAGGCGGCGCTGCGCGGGCTCGACAACCTGACCGTGCTGACCTGCGACGTGAACGCGCTGGGTACCGGCGCCGGCGCAGACGGTGGTCCGGGGGTCCACGCCGACCTCGTCCGCGACACCGCCTTCGACCGCGTGGTCTCGGTCGAGATGTTCGAGCACGTCCGCAACCACGGCGCGCTGACCGAGCGGATCGCCCGCTGGCTGCGCCCAGGCGGCAAGTTGTTCGTGCACGTGTTCGCGCACCGCACCGATGCCTACCCCTTCGAGACCGGCGGGGATGCCGACTGGATGGCACGACACTTCTTCACCGGGGGGCTGATGCCCTCTCACGACCTGCTGCTGCTGAGCGTGCGCGATCTGGCGATCGAGGACCGCTGGGCGGTCTCCGGCACCCACTACGCCCGGACGCTGCGCGCCTGGCTCGATCGTCTCGATGCGCACCGTGACCGGGTCCTCGAGCTGTTCGCCGAGGCCGGCGGGCCGGTCTCCCCGACGGCATCCTTGCACCGCTGGCGGGTGTTCACGATGGCCTGCGAGGAGCTCTTCGCGGCGGATGGCGGCGACCGGTGGCACGTCTCGCACTACCGTTTCGTCCGGCCCGCATGAGGCCAGCCATGTCCACCACGGGAGAGGCGTCAGGGTGACCGAGGACCTGCTGGAGGATGCGATCGTCCGCTTCGAGGAGGCGTTGCCACACGCGGCGCTCTCGGAGGACGCCCACGACCGCCTGCGTGCTCCCGTCTCATCGCTGAAGGTGTCGATCCCGGTGCGCATGGATGACGGGAGCCTGCGGATCTTCGCCGGCTACCGGGTGCGCTACGACGACACCCGTGGCCCGGCCAAGGGCGGGGTCCGCTACCACCCGTCGGTGACGGCCGCCGAGGTGACGACCCTGGCGTTCTGGATGACCTTCAAGACCGCGCTGCTGGACCTGCCCTTCGGTGGCGGCAAGGGTGGGGTGGCGGTCGATCCCAAGCAGCTGTCGGCGACCGAGCTCGAGCGGTTGTCCCGCGGCTACCTCGCCGCCATCGCGGACGTCATCGGTCCCGAGGTCGACGTTCCGGCACCGGACGTCGCCACCGGCGAGCTGGTCATGGGGTGGATGGCGCACGAGTACGCGAAGATCCACCGCGGCCACCACCCCGGCGTGGTCACGGGCAAGCCGTTGGCGTTGGGCGGGGTGCCGGGACGCAGCAGTGCCACCTCCGACGGGGCCTACCACGTGATGCGCACGGTGCAGGCCCGGGTGCTGCCGGGAGTGGACCGTCCGAGCGCTGCCATCCAGGGCTTCGGCAACGCCGGATCCCAGCTTGCGCAGCGCTTGAGCGACGCGGGCTGGCGGGTGGTCGGGGTCAGTGACTCCTCCGCCGCGATCCACGATCCCGACGGGCTCGACGTCCCGGCCCTACGGGAGCACAAGTCGGCGACGGGCTCCCTGGCCGACCCGCCCGTGGGCGAGGAGATCGGTGCCGAGGAGCTGCTCTGCCTGCAGGTCGACGCGCTGATCCCCGCCGCGCTGGAGGGTGCGGTCCATGCCGGCAACGCCGAGCGGATCCGTGCCAGGGTGGTCTTCGAGGTGGCCAACGGTCCCCTGACCGCCGACGCGGACCGCATCCTCGACGCGGCCGGGGTGGAGGTCGTTCCCGACATCCTCGTCAACGCCGGTGGGGTGACGGTGAGCTGGTTCGAGTGGGTCGCCAACCGCACCGGCGACCGGTGGACGGAAGCGACCGTCCGGCGGCGCCTGGAGGAGCGTATGGTCACCGAGGCGGAGGCGGTCGTCGCCTTGGCGGACACGCGGGAACTGCAGCTGCGTACCGCCGCCTACGTGCACGCCATCGAGCGGCTCAGCCGCGCCATGGACGCCAAAGGAACCGCCGCACTGTTCGGTAGCGGCGACGGCTGACCGGGACCTCAGCTGTCGGTCGTCGCTGCGCTCGGTGCCTCGATCTGGCGGGTCGCGAGGAGGTCGATCCCGGTGCCGGCCACGTCACGCAGCAACACGGCACCGAAGGGCACGGGGGCCTCGACGACCAGCCCTTGCAGGGCATCGACGAAAGCACGGACCTCGTCCTTGGGAACCGGCTCGGCGGCACGCACCGGGAGCCGCTCGCAGGGTCCACCATGCAGCCACACGGTCGTGGACACCGCTCTGCGGGGGTCGAGGTGCTCCTGCTTGCCGTACCTGACCCCGCGTTTGCAGCTGTTGCCGCGGACCTCGATGACGTCGCCGTCGATCGCGTCCACCTCGAGGCGGCAGCCCAGCGGGCAGCTCGTGCACAGGTAGACGTAGGTCTCCACCTCGTCGGCGGTGTGCTCCGGTGGAGGCAGCGTCTGCTCGCCCATCAGCGTTCCTCCTCCTCGGCTGGGATCGCGTCCACGCGGAGGGTGTCCCCGGCGAATCCGTCCAGCAGCTTCGGACTGACCTTGACGGTGACCATCTCGGGTGGGACGACCGCCCGGACCTTGCGCGTGTAGGCGTCACCGAGGTGCAGCTTGGTGTCACCGTAGATGGGTGCCTTCACCCGGAAGGACACCGTCTGGGAGCGTTCCGTGGACAGGGTGTGCGGGACGACGTAGTTGACGTTGCGGCCCGGGGTGACCGTGACGTCCTGCCGAGCCCGGTGGCGGCCCAGCGCCAGATCGCCGGCCGCGGCGCCCGCGACGCTGGCCTCCTGGCTGACCCAGTCCGCCAGATCGTTGACGTGGAGGTTGTTGCCGGCCGAGAACACCCCTGGCATCGAGGTCTCCATCGTGCTGGAGACCACCGGCCCGCCGGTACGGGGGTCGAGTTTGACCTGCAGCTGCCGGGCGAGCTCGGCATCGGGGATCAGCCCGATCGACAGCAGCAGCGTGTCGCAGTCGAGGTCCCAGGCCTTGTCGAGCTCGGGAACGCCGTCCTCGTCCACCGGGGCGACCGTCACCTTCTCGACCCGCTCGTGACCGTGGATGTCGACGACGGTGGTCGACAGGTGCAGGGGGATGTCGTAGTCGTGCAGGCACTGCACGACGTTGCGGCCGAGCCCGCTGGCGTACGGCAGGAGCTCGAAGACACCCAGGACCTCGACCCCCTCCAGGGTCAGACGTCGTGCCATGATCAGGCCGATGTCGCCCGAGCCCAGGATCACCGCGCGCCGGCCCGGCAGGTAGCCGTGCAGGTTGACCATCTTCTGCGCCAGCCCCGCGGTCATGACCCCGGCTGGCCGACGCCCGGGGATCTTGATCGCTGCCCGTGTGCGTTCGCGGGCCCCCGTCGCGATGACCAGGCTGCCGGTGTCCACGGCCGAGACCCCGGCCTCCGGCGACATCAGCTTGACCCGCAGCGCCCGGCTCACATCGGTGACGTAGGTGTTGGTCACCACGTCGATATCGCGTTCGACCACCTGCTCGAGGGCCAGGTGCGCGTACTCGGGCCCGGTGACGTCCTGCTTGAAGGTGTGCAGCCCGAAGCCGGAGTGGATGCACTGCAGGAGGATCCCTCCCGGGTCGGGATCACGGTCGACCAGCAGGATCCGTTCGGCACCCTGGTCCCGTGCCCCGACGGCCGCGGCGAGCCCGGCGGGCCCGGCCCCGACGATCGTGACGTCGTAGCGGCTGAGGAGGTGGCGTGGTTGCGCGGTGATCGGCACGGGATCAACCTCCGATGCGAGCGGCCGTGACGGGATGATCATCACGGTCACAGACGATCCAGGAGCCGCTCCCGCGTTTGGTGACCTCGGGGATCGTGATGCCCTGGTGCTCGGCGAGCAGTGCCATGCAGCCCCAGGTGCAGAAGCCCCCCTGGCACCGCCCCATCCCGGCCCGGGTACGGAACTTGAGCCCGTCCAAGGTGCGGGCTCCCCGGTCCATCGCGTCGCGGATCTCGGCCTCGGTGATGATCTCGCAGCGGCAGACCAACTGGGCGAACCGCGGATCCCGACGCGCCAGCGCCTGCTGCTCCTCGGTCGACAGGTGCGCGAACTTGACCGGGTGCGGCGCGGTCGGGTCCCAGTCGTCCTTCTCCTCGAGCTGCAAGCCCTCGTCCGCCAGGATGTCGAGCAGCAGTTCGGCGAGCGCCGGTGCGCTGGTCAGACCGGGGGACTGGATGCCGGCGGCGTTGATGAACCCGCGGCGCTCGGTGGGACCGACGATGAAGTCCTCGGTGTCCGACACGGGGCGGAGCCCGGCGAACTCCGCGATGATGTCGCGCTCACTGATCGTCGGGACGAGCTTGCGAGCGTTGGTGAAGACCTGCGCCGCCCCTTCCTCGGTCGTGGAGGTGTCGAACTTGTCATCGATCGTCTGGGCGGTCGGCCCGACCATGATCGTGCCGTCCACGGTCGGGTTGACCAGGGTGCCCTTGGAGACGGGGGAGGGGCAGGGGAAGATGATGCTGGTCACGACGCCGGACAGGCGTTTGTCCAGCAGGTACTCCTCGCCCTTGCGCGGGTAGATCGTGAAGTCCCGGGCGCCGGCGAGCTCGGCGATATCGTCGGCGAACAACCCGGCGGCGTTGATGACGAAGCGGGCCCGCCACACGTCGGTCTCCGTGCGCACGGTCAGGGGCGCGTCGGGGTCGTCGCGGTCCCGCGGGTCGATCGCGACGACCCGCTGTTCCTCGGCGATCGTGATCCCGTTGCGACGGGCCGCGTCGGCGACGAGCATCACCGCCTCGTAGGGGTTGAACACGCAGGCCGTCGGCGCCCAGACCGCACCCTTGACGTCACGGGTCAGGTTGGGTTGGGCGTCCAGGGTGCGCTCGGCCGTCCAGGCCTGCGTCCCGGGGATGCCCTTGCGGATGCCCTGCTGTCGGATCTGCTCGATCTTGACCAGCTGCTCGTCGTCCAGGGCGACCAGCACCTCACCGACGTTGTTGAGGCCGAACCCGAGCTCGTCCTGCAACCGTCGCCAACCGAGGTTGCCCGGGTACTCGAGCTTGCCCTTGAGCGTGTCCGGTGAGGCGTGCATGGCCGAGTGGACGATGCCGCTGTTGGCCTTGCTGACCCCGAAGGCGACCTCCGCCTGCCACTCCAGCAGGGCGACATCGAGGTCGAACCGGGACAGGGCGCGGGCCAGCGTCGCCCCGACGGCCCCGCCGCCGATGATAAGTACGTCCCGAACCCGATCCTCGCCCATCGCTCGGCCTTCCGCCGCGGCGCAGACCCGTGCGGACCCAGACTGCCTCCGGGCGGGGTACGGGGGCAGAGCGGATGGTCCCGTCAGGGACGGGCCGGACGGACCATGAGCTCGTCACCGGGGGCGGAACCGGCACCTCCGGGCGTCCCCGGGCCGTGCTCACCGTCCGTTGGCTGGCCGCCCCGGTGGAGTCGACGCCACCACCAGGCGAGGTAGGTCAGCAGCGCGAGGGCGGCGAAGATGTGCCACTGCACCGTGTACGACAGGTGGCTGCCTTCGTCCAGTTCCGGGGGCCCCGCCGGGAACGGGAGTTCGTCCTCTAAGGGGTTCTGCAGCTCCGTGTCGATGCGCAGCACCATCGGGAAGAGCGGGCCGTCCACCTGGCGGTCCAGGCGGTCGGTGTCGGTGTGGAACACCCGGTCCAGGCGTCCCTGGTCGGGATCCTGTGGTCCGAAGGAGGGCTGGGGCACGGGACGTTCGAGCACGCCGACGACCGTGACCTCGCCCGCGGGCGGAGCCGCTTCGGCGACGGGTGGCTGGTCGAGGGAGGCGGGCACCCAGCCGCGACGCACCAGCACGACCCCGCCGCCGGTGAGCTCCAGTGGGGTCAACACGTGGAAGCCCGTCTGGTTGCGGAACTGCCGGTTGCGCTGCAGCACCTCCTCACCGGGCCGGAACTGACCCGTCACCTCCACACGGCGGAACTCGAGCCCGCTCTCATCGACCGCGTCGGTGTTGGCCGGGTCGGCGAGCGCCGCCAGGTCCGCGGGCGGCTGCGCCATCCGGTCTAGTGCTCGCTCGTTCTGTTCACGCACGAAGTGCAGACGATCGAGCTGCCACTGCCCGAGCGCGACGCAGGTGACGACGACCGTCAGCACCAGCAGGTGGGAGACGATCGCGGCGGGGCGCAGGAGGGCGGTGAGCACCTGGCCAGCGTACCGATGGGACACCCAGGGCCTGCGGCCAGGCCGACGCGCGTGCGACGATGCCACCTCGACGATGCCCCTCGAGTCCCCAGGAGCCGCCCGTGCGCACGCTGCACCACCGCGACCACCGTCATCTCGGCTGGGATGCCGCCTTCGCCCCGGTCGCGGAGCTCACCCCCGGTGACCGCATCGAGGTCGTCCTCCAGGACGCGTTCGGCGGCCAGCTGGACGGGCACGCCGGGCCGGAAGACGTGGCCGCTCTCGATCTCGACCAGGCGAACCCGCTGACCGGCCCCCTCCGTGTGCCCGGTGCCAGGCCGGGCGACACCCTCGCGATCACCTTCGAGGACGTCGAGGTGGGTCCGCTCGCCTGGACCGCGCTCATCCCCGGATTCGGCCTGCTCTCGGACGAGTTCCCCGAGCCCCATGTCATCGTGTCGTCGATCGCGGCGGGCGAGGTCGACTTCGGTGGGCTGGCGCGCCTGCCGGTACGTCCCTTCCTGGGCACGGTCGGGCTGGCACCCGCTGCACCGGGCCTGCACGGCGTGATCCCACCACGGCGGGTCGGGGGCAACATGGACTGCCGCGACGTCCGGACCGGCGCGACCCTGCTGCTGCCGGTGGAGGTCGAGGGCGGACTGCTCTCGGCGGGCGATCCGCACGGCGGGCAGGGCGACGGTGAGGTGTGTGGTACCGCGGTGGAGACGACCGCGCGTGCTCAGGTACGTGTCGACCTGCGGCCTGGCCTGGCGATCGACCAACCGCAGCTCGAGCTCCCCCCCGAGCCGGCCGCCGAACGGCGTGCCGGTGCGCACCGACGGCTGACCATGGGC
>CAYXJD010000013.1:0-25492 GCA_964465225.1 uncultured Actinomycetota bacterium | reverse complement strand
GCGCGACCCGCTCGAACGCCGGCTGTTCTTGGTGCCGACCTCGGTCTCGCTCACGGGTCTCCCTCCTCCCGTCACGGTGGTGGACGTCGCCCTCACGGACGGCTTTCCCACCGGATCAGGTTCCGCGTTGCCGCACACCAGCGTGCGTTGGTCGCGTGAGTGTGCTGCGCGACCCGCGCACGGTCAAGGGCCGAACCCCGGTGACGGTCCGGTGTCCGTCGACGCCACCGCGTGCCTGAGCGCCCGCGACGCAAGCTCACGGGCCCCCCGCGACCCATCGCTACCCTCACGTGTCGTGACGGCAGACGTCACCATCCCGACGAGAAGGACGGTCCGTGGCCGAGGAGATCGAGAAGCTGCTGGGTGGCTCACGCCGCGCCTTCGACACGCTGTTCGAATCGCGCATCCTCTTCCTCAAGGGGCCGCTCGAGGATGACGTCGCCGACCAGCTCATCGCGCAGCTGCTGGCACTGGACGCCGAGGGCGACGAGGACATCACGCTCTACATCAACTCCCCCGGTGGCATCATCACCGGCATGTTCGCCATCTACGACGCGATGCGACTGCTGAAGAGCAAGGTCAACGTGCGCTGCATCGGTCTGGCGGCCTCGGCAGGTGCCTTCCTGCTGGCGACCGGGACGGGCACCCGCTCGGCGAGCGAGAACGCTCGGATCATGATCCACCAGCCGCTCGGCGGCGCGCGCGGGACCGCCAAGGACATCGAGATCCAGGCCAAGAACATCGTCTGGATCCGTGAGCGGATCAACGAGATCCTGGCCGAACGCACGGGTCAGGACCTGGAGACGATCCAGAAGGACACCGACCGCGACAAGTGGATGACGGCCGCCGAAGCGCTCGAGTACGGCCTGATCGACGAGGTCAACCAGCCGGGTCTCGGCAGCTGAGGGGACGACCGACCGGTGCCAGTGGTCGACGGTTCGCCGCGCCCTGACGGCCCCGACAAGGTCCGGGTCGCTCTGCTCGAATGCGACCACACCGACCCGGAGCTTCGGGCGATCGACGGCGACTACGGCGAGATGTTCGTCAGGTTGTTCGCCGAGCACGCGCCGTACCTCGACCTGAGGCTCATCGACCTGATCGGCGGCGCGTCGCTGCCGGATCTCGAGGCCTTCGATGCGTACGTGGTGACCGGTTCCCGCCTCGACGCCGTGGTCGAGGAACCCTGGGTGCTGGCCCTCGGCGACTTCCTCCGGCACGCGCACCAGGAGGGGACCCCGACCGTGGGGATCTGCTTCGGGCACCAGCTGATCGCCCACGTGATGGGAGGCCACGTCGACCGGGCGGAACAGGGTTGGGGCGTGGGGGTCCACACGGCCGAGATCACCGCCGCCGCCAGATCGGCTGAGGTCCCTGACCGGTTCCGGCTGCTCATGAGCCACCAGGACCAGGTCCTGGCACTGCCGCCCGGTGCCGAGCTCTTGGCGACCAGCGAGCACGCTCCCATCGCGGCCTTCGAGGTCGGCTCACTGCTCGGCTTCCAGGGGCATCCGGAGTTCCGACCCCGCTTCGCTGCCGCGCTGATGGAGCGGCGCAGCGAGCGCATCGGTGCCCCGGTCGTCGCTGCCGCACGGCGGACCCTCGGGACGCCGACCGACGAAGCGGCGATCGCCCGCTGGATCGGTCGACACCTTGCTGGCAGGTCCTCGTGAGTGAGCGACGGCTGGCGGTCTCCCTCGACGCCGTGGTGCTGGCGGTCACCGACGACACCCCGCGCGTCCTGGTGACCGAGGAGTCGGGCGCGCCGCCGGCCCTGCCGTCGGGTCCGCTGGACGTGGACAACGACGACACCCTCGAACGGGGGCTACGGCGCTACGTCCGGGAGCAGACCGCCCTGGATCTCGGGTACGTGGAGCAGCTCTACACCTTCGGTGATCGGGACCGGGCGCCCGACGCGGGCCGTACGCGCCGGCTGAGCGTCGGTTACCTCGCGCTGGTGCACGAGACCGCGGCGGCGCCGGGCACCCGCTGGGCGGACGTCCACGAGTTCCTCCCCTGGGAGGACCACCGTGACGGCCGCCCGGACGTGGTGGACGAGCTGCAGTCCCGGCTGGCGGCGTGGGCCGGCGCGGACCACCAGCGCCGGCAGCGGGTCGCCATCACCTTCGGCCCACCCTGGGACGGCATCCGGGCGCTGGAACGCTACGAGCTGCTCTACGGCGTCGGCGTGGTCGCCGAGCGGGCCCACGACGACCACGCCACCCCGACGGAACCGGGACCGGGCCGCGCGATGCGTGCCGACCACCGGCGCATCCTCGCCACCGCCATCGGCCGGATCCGCGGCAAGCTCACCTACCGCCCGATCGTGTTCGAACTGGTCAGCGAGCCCTTCACGCTGCTCGAGCTCCAACGCACCGTGGAAGCGCTCTCCGGTGTCGGCCTGCACAAGCAGAACTTCCGCCGCCTCGTGCTGGGCTCCGGCCTGGTCGAAGGCACCGGCGAGACCCGCCACACCGGCGCCGGCCGTCCGGCCCAGCTCTTCCGCTACCGCCCCGAGGTGCAGCTGGAGCGGCCCCGCCCAGGCTTCGGCCAGCCCTACCGCTGAGGCGGTTGGCAGCCGCCCGCACGGGTTGGTAACCTCGCTTTTATGCTCAGCCAGAGCATAATGAGTCAGGGAGTCCCCGATGTCCGCTACCGCACCCGAGCGCCTGACATTGCCGGTCCTGCCGAGCGACCGCCTCGAGGGCATCCTGCCCGACGTCGAGCGCCACATCGTCGAGCCGATCATCGCCGACATCGAGCGGCTCAAGCGCGAGCGCGACGCGATCGTGCTGGCCCACAACTACATGACCCCCGACATCTTCCACGGGGTCGCGGACCTGTCGGGCGACTCCCTGCAGCTCGCCCGCATGGCTGCCGAGACCGACGCGTCGGTCATCGTCATGGCCGGGGTGCACTTCATGGCCGAGACCGCCAAGGTCCTCTCCCCGGACCGCACGGTCCTGATCCCCGACCTGAAGGCGGGGTGCTCGCTGGCGGAATCCATCACCCCCGCCGACATCGCGGAGCTGCGCCGGGCCCACCCCGGCGCGCCGGTGGTCACCTACGTCAACACCTCGGCCGCGGTCAAGGCCGCCTCCGACATCACCTGCACCTCCTCCAACGCCGTCGAGGTGGTCCGCTCCCTGGGCACGGACAAGGTCATCTTCATCCCCGACCGCTACCTCGGCAGCTGGGTCGCCTCGCAGGTCCCCGACATCGAGGTGGTGGTCCACGACGGCGCGTGCGAGGTCCACGAGCGCTTCACCGGCGCCGAGGTCGACGAGTTGCGCACCCTGCACGACGGGGTCGCGGTGCTGGCCCACCCCGAGTGTCCCCCCGACGTGCTCGCCGCCGCGGACGTGGTCGGCTCCACCAAGCTCATGCACGACTGGGTGCGGGACCACCAGCCCACCTCGGTGGCGATGATCACGGAGTGCTCGATGGCCGACAACGTGGCCGCCGACGCTCCCGACACCGAGTTCATCCGACCCTGCAACATGTGCCCGCACATGAAGCGCATCACGATCCAGAACCTCCGCACGTCGCTGGAGACCATGACCCACGAGGTGCTCATCGATCCCGACACCGCCGCCCGCGCCCGCAGCGCGGTCGAAGCCATGCTGGCCGTCACGTGACCACCTCCACGACAGCCAACGGCGACCATCGGGCCGTGGTCGTCGGCTCCGGCCTGGCGGGGCTCACCGTCGCCCTCGAGCTCGGACACTGCACCCTGGTGACACGGACGGCGCTCGGGGACGGTGCCAGCGGGTGGGCCCAGGGAGGGATCGCCGCCGCGATCGGCCCTGACGACGATCCGGCGACCCACGCGGCCGACACCGTGGCGGTCAGCGCGGGACTCGCCGACGCCGAGGTGGCCCGCGCGGTCGCGGCCGGCGCGGCGGAACGCATCGGCTGGCTGGACGCGCTGGCCGTGCCCTTCGACCGCGACGGCGCGGACCTGGCGCTGGGCCGGGAGGCCGGCCACCGCCGCCACCGCATCGTCCATGCCGCCGGCGACGCCACGGGCGCGGCGGTGATGGAGCGGCTGCGAGCGGCGATCCGGGCTCGCGACGACATCGAGGTGATCACCGACGCCCGGGCCGTGGACCTGCTCCACGACGGTGGCCGGGTGAGCGGGCTCGCGATCGAGCGTCACGGTCGGCTCGAGGTGCTCGACACCCGGGCGGTGGTGCTCGCCACCGGCGGGCTCGGCCACCTCTACGCGCGGACCACCAACCCGGCGATCGCCACCGGCGACGGGCTGGCGATGGCGCTGCGGGCCGGCGTCACCGTCCGCGATCCCGAGTTCGTGCAGTTCCACCCCACGGCGCTGGCCACCGGCGCGGACCCGCTCCCGCTGGTCACCGAGGCGCTGCGAGGTGCCGGGGCGGTGCTGCGTGATCACCACGGACGACGCTTCCTCGCAGCGCTCCACCCGGACGCGGAACTCGCACCCCGTGACGTGGTCGCCCGCGCCAACTTCGCGGCCGGCCAGCGGGGAGAGGTGTGGCTGGACGCCACGCATCTGGGCCCCGACATCGAACGCCGCTTCCCCACCGTGGCCGGCCTGGCCCGGGCCGCTGGGCTCGACCCCCTGGCGCCGCTGCCGGTCACCCCGGCTCAGCACTACGCCATGGGGGGGATCGCCACCGACCTCGACGGCCGGACGTCCCTGCCGGGGCTGTTCGCCTGCGGTGAGGTGGCCTCGACCGGTCTCCACGGGGCCAACCGGCTGGCCAGCAACTCCCTCCTCGAGGCCATGGTCGTGGCGCGGCGGGTCGCCACCGTGCTCGACGACGACACCCGTGTGGTCGCCGACCTCGGCCACGCCAGGACCCCCCGGCGTCCGGCGGACCTGACGCTGCCCACCGCTGATGATCCTGCGGCGGTGGCGGCGTTGCGCACGATGATGTGGGAGCACGCCGGTCCGATCCGCGACGCCGGGAGCCTGCAGACCGGTCTGGAGCGGCTGACCGGGCTGCTGCCACGGCTCAGCAGCGGCGCGGACGGCCGCAACCTGATCGTCCTGGCGGAGGTCGTGTTGCGCACGGCGCTCGCGCGCACGGAGTCCCGTGGTGCGCACCACCGGCGCGATCACCCGGCCATCGATCCGTCCCAGGCCCACTCGACCACGGTGGACGCCGCGACCACGGCCACCCTCGGCCCGCGGGTCACGCTGGCCGCGACCACCTCGGTGCCACTGGCGCCAGCCGCCCCGGGGCCGGGAGCACCATGACCGCGCCACTGGCCCCCCACCTGGTCGACGAGCTGGTCCGGCGCACCCTGGCCGAGGACCTCGGACTGGCCGGGGACGTCACCACCGACGCAGCGATCGCCGCACAGGCCCGTGGTGTGGGCGAGATCGTCGCGCGACAGGCGGGCACGGTCGCAGGGCTGACGGTGGCGCTGGCGGTGTTCCCCGTGCTCGATGGTGGGGTCACGATCAGCCCCGAGGTGGCGGACGGGGATCCGGTGGCTGCCGGCACGCTGCTCGCCCGGGTGCAGGGACCGACCCGGGCGCTGCTGACCGGGGAGCGGGCGGCGCTGAACCTCCTCGGGCACGCCAGCGGCATCGCCACCGCCACCCGCGCGGTGGTGGACGCCGTCGCCGGCACCGGGGCCCGGATCATCGACACCCGCAAGACCAGCCCCGGGCTCCGGGCGCTCGAGAAGCACGCCGTACGGTGCGGTGGCGGTCACAACCACCGCTTCGGGTTGTTCGATGCGGTGATGTTGAAGGACAACCACCTCGTGGCCGCCGGTGGCATCCACCCAGCGGTGGCCGCGGTCCGTGCCCAGGTCGGCCACACGGTCCACGTCGAGGTGGAGGTCGACGACCTCGAGCAGGTGCACGAGGCCCTGGCTGCCGGGGCCGACTCGATCCTGCTGGACAACCTCGGCGACGACGAACTCCGAGGGGCGGTCGAACTCGTGGCCGGCCGCGCCATCACCGAAGCCTCGGGGGGCATCAGCCCCGACCGCGCGGCGGCCGTCGCGAGGACCGGCGTCGACGTGATCTCGCTGGGCTGGCTGACCCACTCGGCGCCGCGACTGGACGTCGCTCTGGACCTGCAGGGCTGAACGAGGCCGGCCGGGACGCTCCGCGGCCGGCTGACCAGCACGCCCCGTACGGACGGACGCGGTGTGCCGCCGGGGGTCTGGAAGGATGGTGTCGACGCGTGCCGGAGATCCCGACATGCGCACGAGGAGGATCGTCGATGACGGACCAGACGCAGTTCGAGGAGCACCACCACGACCCGGTCGTGCACGACCACGACCACTGGCACGTCACCCACAACCACCGCGAGATGACCGGCGGCTTCGAGCACCTGAGTTGGAAGCACGCCCACGAGCACGATCACGCCGAGGTCACCCACTCCCACGTTCCCCACCAGGATCTCGAGGCCGAGCACCACAAGGAGGCGCACGACCACGATCACGACGAGGCGGTCAAGGAGCGCTCACCCGCTGAGTAGGAGACCCGCCTCCTGGTCGAGCGGGGCACGCTCATCCTGCCAGCACGCTCTTGCGGACCCGACCTGGCCTTGCCGGCACCCGGTGCTCGCAGCCGCGTCAGGAGGCGTCCTCACGGTGGGCGCGCCCGAGGACACCGAGCAGCCCCAAGCCCGCGAAGAGCAACAGCAGGGCCGTGGTGGGAAGCCGTAGCGCGCGCTCGGCGTCGTACAGCCCGTCGACGAGGACGAGGTAGAGACCACCGGCCGCCGCCAGGACCCCAGCACCGGTGCGCACCGGTCCCCCGGGCACGGGCGGGCTCACCCGCTCGCCGCCGCGGAAGAGCAGCACCAGGGGCACGAGGACGACCGCGCACAGCAGGACCCAGACGGGCCGCAACGCCCACCACGCCGCCCCGGTCGGCGCCACGTCGGGCCACCAGCCCGTGAGGTGGGTCAGCGATGCGACCGTGATCAGGGCGCTCATGTGCCACAGGAAGATGGTGATGATCGATGCTCCGATGGTCGCCACCGCTGCCCAGGCGAGCGCAAAGTGGTGCAGCCAGCGTTCGCACGGCCGCCGCAGCGCCAGCAGGAGCCCGCTCTGTGCCACGGTCAGCGCCACCAGTGCGAGACTGGGAGGCGCGGCGTTGGAGGGCGTCGGTCCTTCCACCCCGACCATGCTGACGGGATAGTCCAGGGCGCCGACCAACAGGGCCACCCAGAGCACACCCGCGCCGGCCAACCACAGGCCACGTCGTCCGAACGGCAGGCGTCCGTCCGCCCACAGGTAGCCCACCTGGTGCGCGATGCCGAACACGAGCAGATGGTTGACCTCACCCACCACGGGGATGCCGGCGCCGTGGAGCGCATCGACGGCGGCCACGAGCAGCGTCGCCACCGCCAGCACCCACCAACCCAGCCGACGATGCAGCCACCAGGTGACCGGCGCGAGCACGATGACCAGCGTGTAGACGACCAGGAACCACAGCGGCATGAAGGCCACCTCCGTGGCCCGTTCGACGATGACCACCCGCATGCCGAGCGCCTCGAGCACGGGACCGAGCACCATCCAGAGCAGCAACAGGGCCACCATCGGGCGCAGCAGACGACGGGTGCGCCGACGGACCCACGCGGACCAGGCGTCCCCGCGCGACCGGTGGCGCCGCAGCGATCCCGCGTTGACCCGCCCGCCCACGATGAAGAACAGCGGCATCACCTGCCACACCCAGGTCGCCCACCGGGTCCACGGCTCGACGACGAGCAACTGGGTCGCGACGAAGCGGTCCCCGTCGATCACGACCACGGCGACCAGCCAGTGACCGAGTACGACCAGCAGGATGGCGACCACCCGTACGAGGTCCGCGAAGCGATCACGCTCCGCCGGGGTGTGTCGTTCGATGCTGGCGGCGGCATCGCGGAGGTCACTCGGACGGGCGATGCACCACTCCTGCCTCGCCGTCAGGATCCGACGATGACCGCGACGTGGCCCGCGTCGGCCCCGGTACTCACAGGTACCGGTGGCCCACCGCTTCCTCCGGCTCGCGTGAGCCCGGCTGTTCACGCATCCGTGCCAGCTGTTGCTGCGCTGCCAGCTGCTGCGTGGCGATGGATGCCTGGATCCCGTGGAACAGCCCCTGTAGCCAGCCCGAGAGCTGGGCCTGCATCACCCGAAGTTCCGCTCCCGTCGGGGTCCCGTCCTCCGGCTCGAGACTCAACTCGTCGAGCTCCGATCCGAGGTCCCCGGAGACCACGGAGCGCAGGTCGTCGACGGTGCGGTTGTGGATCTCCGTGAGGCGCTGTCGGGCGGCCTCGTCGAGCTCCGTGGTCTGCACCTCCGCCAGCAGGGTCTGGACCGTCGAGGCGATGCGGATGAGCCGTGCGGGCTCCGCGATCGCATCGCGGGTGTCCTCCTCGGCGATGTGTTCGAGCGCGGTCGGCGAGCTGCCCTGAGCGGGGGAGTTCCCCGAGAGGACAGCCGGGTCGCCGTTCGGTGCTTGTGACATCGTGGCCTCCTGTGGCGGCGGCCCCCGCTTCCGGTCCGGTCGGCTGGCACCGCCGCGACGCCAGCGGCGAGGGGGGACCGGTTCAGCTCGAACTGTCCCGTAACCGTAGGTTGCCGCCGGCCGGCGCGAGGATGGTCGTGTTGCCGTCGTCCCAGGTGACCTCCAGACGCAGTGGCTCCTGCTCCAGGACCCGCTGCACGACACCGTGCCGGCTCGGCTGGTCGACCTTGTTCGACACGACCTCTATCGCATCTCCCTGCGTGAACTCCATCCTGTACCCCTCCCGTCGGTCGCGATGGGCGGTGCTGCTCAGCGTAGAGCCCGGTAGCCGGTGGCACCATGGACGATGAGCCGAGCGCCGGCCGTTGTCGGGCTGGCCGCCGCAACAGCAGCCCCGCGGGCTCAACCGGTGGGGCACTCGCGTACGGCCGCCACCTGGTAGTCGGGAAGCGGCCGGGACGCCGCCTCCTCCGGGGTATCGGCGACCCCGTTCTCCGCGATGTCGTCGATCAACCACTCCATCTCCAAGATCTCCCGCCGCTGCGCCTCGCTGATGGCTACGGCCAGCTCACAGACGCGCACGTCGTCGTTCTGGAAGCGCTCCGACCGGGTGATGGCCAACGAGTGGTGCGGGATCATCGCGCTCATGAACGCAGCGTCGTCCACCGTGGTCTGGCTCCGGTCGAGCGCGGCGCCACCCGCGAACAACAGGAGGCTCACCACCACGATCGCCACGTTGAACCTCGCGTTGCGGTACATGTTCAGCATCCACGCGAGCATGACCAGACCCATCGTGCCGCCCATGGTGATGGCCATGAACACGCGGCTCTGACTCCACCGGACGTGGCTCAGCTCCCACGAGGCGACGAACATCACCCCGTACATCACCACCATCGCGGTGAGGATCATGGCGGCGAAGCGCAGGTACCTCCCCTTGTCCTGTGATCCGCTCTCGCCGGTGTCCCGGTCGACCTCATCGTGCTCGCTCGCCGCCATCGTCAGCTCCTCGAACGGAGGATCGTGGTAACGGCTCCATCGAAGCAGCAGCGGTGGTCCGACAAAGGCCGGTTCCGGGACGTTCGGACACCGCAGGTGAGCCGGCTGCGTCCACGGACACCAGACCCGCTCCCCTGCCCGACGTCGGCGGAGCTTCGAGGGTGGCTAGGACGCGGCAGGTTCCGCGCCGACCCACTCGAGGGCCGTTGCGAGGGCATCCGGCTCGAAGCTCTCGGCTTCGGCGACGGTGCTCGACAGCGTCTGGACCCAGGCGTGCCAACGCTCGTCACCGACCACCGCGAGCCGCTCGACGTGCCTGAGGAGATCGGGCGTCATCCTGAGCTCCTGCCACACGGCAGCGGGCTCGACAGCCTGCAGCCGATCGGCCATGACCAGCAGGCGGACGGCGTCGTGCTCCTCGATGGCCGCCGACAACTCGGCGTGGATCCCATCGGCGTCCTCGGCCGTGAGCGTGACCTCGAGATCGTAGGCCAGGACGTTCCCTGAACTCTCCGACAACCTGCGATACACCGTAACCCCTGGATCGGTCGGTGATGACCCTAGAGGCGGTGCAGGTGGTCGGGGAACCGGCCGTTCGTCGCCCAACCGATCATCGCGACCCGTTCGGCTCGCGCTCGGCGAGGCGTGGCGGATCAGGAGGCCTTGTCGCCCTCTTCGACGTAGAGGTAGTACTCCGCGTCCTCCTCCTCCCAGTCCATCTCGACGACCTCCTTGGTGACGGCCGCCTTGCAGAACTGGAGGAACCCGGAGTACCCGAGGTCCTTCTCGGAGAAGTCGGGCTGCCGCTTGCGGAGCTGGTCCTTGAGTCCCGACAGCGGTGGATCGCCGCCGAGCTCGACCATCAACTCCTTGACCGTGTCGCGCAACAGCTGGAAGGCCGCGTCCTCGTCGCGCGGGGCCGAGGGGAAATCCACCTCGGGATCGCCCGGCGCCGGGCCGTCGGTCAGCGTGATCACCCCGTTGTCGGCGAGGTGGCGCAGCAACTCCCGGAAACCACGGAAACCGAAGTCACCTTCGTTGAAGGTGGGATCCTTGCGCAGCAGCGCGCGCTTGAGGTTGGACGCCTGGACCGCCCCGGCCGAGGACGACTGGATGCCCGACAGGGTGCGGGTGATATCGCGTTCGAGCTTGCGCAGACCCTGCTTCTGGGATGACGTGGTGGCGCCGGCTTCCGTCGGCGCCGTGACAGCGGGGGCGGCCGTGGACTTGCTGGCCGCCGCGGGCTTGGCCTGTTGGACGGCCTTCTTCTTGGAACGGCCCTGGGACGGACCCTTGGCCTTGGACTCCCGTCGTGGGATCCCCTCGAGGCGGTCGTAGAAGATGAACTCGTCGCACGCCGGCGGCAGCATCGCCGAGGTGGATCCCTTCAGTCCGACACCGATGACCCGCTTGTTCAGCTCCCGCAGCTTGCTGACCAGCGGGGTGAAATCGGAGTCTCCCGAGACGATGACGAAGGTGGACACGAAGTCGCGGGTCAGTGCCAGCTCCATGGCGTCCACGGCCATCTGGATGTCCGCTGCGTTCTTGCGGACCGAGTCGGAGCGCTGCGGGATCTCGATGAGTTCGACGTTGGCGTCGACCATGTCCCGTCGGTCGTCACGGAACAGGTTCCAGTCCGCGTAGGCCCGCCGGGTGATCAGCCGTCCCCGCTCCGCGAGCGCCTCGAGGAGGGGCTTGGGATCGAAGCGGTAGCCGATGTCGCGCGCACCGATCGCCACGTTCTCGTGGTCGACGTACAGCGCGAGCCGCTCTTCCGATGCATCAGTGGTAGCCATGCCCCCACCCTACTCGACGAGCGGGCTCGCCCCGGTCACCGGCGGCTGCCGTTGGACACCCGGCCCGCAGGCCCGAGCTCCAGTGCCGACAGCACGGCCGAACGCGTCGCTGCGTCGTCGCCGCGGTGCTGCACCCCGACCATCCCGAGCTCGGTGGCCGCCTCGACGTTGCGCTCGAGATCGTCCACGAAGACGCACGCCTCCACCTCGACGCCGAGGCGCTCGGCCGCGAGCCGGTAGATCGCCGGATCGGGCTTGCGCAGGCCGACGCGTCCGGACAGGACCAGGTCGTCGAAGTGCTGCTCGAGCCGGTCGAAGGGGTAGATGCCCTCCCCCCAGGAGTTCGAGAGCAGGCCCGTACGCACCCCGTGCCCGCGCACCGTCGCCGCGAGCTCCCACAGCCCGCCAGCCGGCTGCACCTGTGCGAACATGCCCTCCAGCAGACCGACCCCGGGATCCAGCGGATGCCCGGCTTCCTCGAGCAGGCCGCGCAGGGACGCATCGAAGGCCTCAAGCGTCATCTCCCCCCGTTCGAGCGCGCCGATCACCCCCCCGCCAGCCGTGCGTGACGCGGCGATCAGGAGCTCGAAGCTGCGGCCGCCGGGTATCCCCAGACGGCGCTCGAAGCGAGCGAAGGACCGGTGGACCGGACCGGTCAGGACCCCGCCGTAGTCGAGGAGCAACGCGCGGGAACCGAGCGGGACCCCGCTCGCCGATCCGCTCATCGACCCAGAGCCGCGACGTCGTCGAGGGCGCGTTCGCCGAGGAGCAGGACCAGCTCGCCGAGCTCGTCGAACCCGGTGGCCTCCTCGCCGTAGGCCCCCGAGCGGTACCGACCGTGCACGCCTTCGAGGATGCAGGCGAGCTTCCAGTACCCGAAGGCCACGTAGTAGCCCAGCTCGCTGACGTCCCTCCCGGAACGCTCGGCGTAGCGCGCCACCAGTTCGGCTCGGGAAGAGAAGCCGGGTGCCTTCGTCGGCGGGTCGGGTAGGGCCACCTCGTCCTCGCCCGGTTCGGCCCAGTACACCAGCAGCAGCCCGAGGTCGGCGAGCGGATCACCCAGGGTGGTCAACTCCCAGTCGAGCACCGCCCGAACATCGCCGGTGTCGGGATCGAGGATGACGTTGTCGAGGCGGAAGTCACCGTGGACCACGGTGGCCGGGCCCTGGTCGGGCACGTCGGCAGCCAGGCGACGATGGACCTCCTCGAGCACCGGCAGCTCTCGGGTGCGGCCACGCTCCAGTTGGGTGCTCCAGCGGCGTAGCTGCCGCTCGAGGTACCCGTCGCGGCGAGCCAACCCGCCCAGGCCCACCCGATCGATGTCGACCGCGTGGAGGCGCACCAGCGTGTCGACCATCGCGGGCCCGCTCGCCGCTCGCGCGGCGGCGCTGAGCGCGGTGCCGGCCGTGGTCGTGTCGCGCGCGACGACCCCATCGACGTAGCGCATGGCGTAGAAAGGGGCACCGGTGGTGGCCGGGTCCTCCTCCAGTCCCAGGCAGGAGGGAACGGGCACCTCGGTGTCCTCGAGCGCGGCGATGATGCGGTGCTCGCGGGCGACATCGTGGGCGGATTGCAGGACCCCGTGCAGCGGGGGGCGGCGGACGACCACCCGCTGACCGTCCCCGTCCTCGAGGATGTAGGTCAGGTTGGAGCGCCCGCCGGCGACCAGGGTCGCGGCCACCGGCTCCACGAGAGCGATCCGTTGCCTCAGCCAGGCGGTGACCGCCGGCAGGTCCAGGCCAGGAGGTCCGTCCTGTGCTGTCGCGTCCCGCTGATCGTCCACGCTGTGCCCCTGCCGGCGTCGAGAGCCCGCAGCCTGGCAGACCGCGGTGGTCAACGCCAAGCCGTCCGTGCCGTGCGCCCACGTCACCGGGTAGCGTCGAGATGTGACCACACCACCACCCGGCTCTCCCCGACGCCCCGGCGGCAGCCGCAGCAGCCGCGGGAGCCGTCGGCGGCACCGTGTGGCGGCCTGGGCGGCCGAGGAGGTACCGGAGCCGCTGACCGCCGGCGCCTCGCTGGCCCGTGCCTCGCGCGCCGGCGCACGCAAGCTCACCGGCAGCGTGCGATCACTGTTCGACACCGGCGGCCCTGGCTTCCGCCACCTCGCGCTCACCCAGGCCTTCTCGACCGCCACCGACACCTTGGTGGCGATCGGCTTGGCCGGCACCCTGTTCTTCTCGGTACCGACGGCCGAGGCCCGGGGCAACGTGGCCCTCTACCTGCTCCTGACCGTGGCACCCTTCGCCATCATCGGGCCGGTCCTCGGTCGCGTGCTCGACCGGACACCCGTCGCCACGCGTGCCATGCTCGTGGCCGCCGCACTCGGCCGGGCGCTGTTCGCCGTCGCGACGCTCGGACAGCTCGACAGCCTGTGGCTGTTCCCGATGGCCTTCATGCTGTTGGTGCTGTCCCGGGTGCACGGGATCACGCGCAACGCGCTGCTCCCGCTCGCGCTGGACACCCCACAAGCGCTCGTGGCGGCCAACGCCCGTCTCGCCTGGATAGGTGTGCTCGCGGGCGGTATCGCCGCGGCGTTCGGCCTGGGTGGCCTGGCCGTGGTCGGCGCCAACGGCGCCCTCGCGCTGGCCGCACTGACGGCGCTGGGTGCGGCCGCCTTCGGCCGGCGCCTTCCGGATCCCGACGGCGCCAGGACCCGGATGCCCGGCGAACCCTGGCGGGGGGTCCGGCTCCAGCTGCCGCGCGAGGTCCGGCTGGCGCAACTGGCCACCGCGGGCGTCCGCGCGTTCAACGGCTTCCTGCTCCTGCTGCTCGCCTTCGAACTGCAGCAGCAGGAGGCCGGCCTGCTCGACTTCGGGGCGCTGCTCGCCGCCGCCGGAGCCGGCTTCGCGGTGGCGTCACGCCTGGTTCCCGTGCTGGCACGGCGGGTGCGTGAGGAACCGATGGTGCTCGCCGCCCTGGCCATGACCGCCGCTGCCGCCTTCTCCGCCGGCCAGTGGTTCGGGCTGCTGGCTGCGGCGGCGCTGGCCGGGGCGGCCGGGATCGCCTGGGGGGTCGCGAAACTCGCGTTCGACGGGCTGCTCCAGGCCAGCGTGCCTGCCAGCCGCCGTGGGGCGGCCTTCACCCGGTCGGAGACGCTCTTCTCCGTGGCATGGGTCCTCGGAGCCATCATCCCGACCGCGATCCCGCTGCCAGCCTCCGTGGGCCTCGCGCTGGCCGGCTTCGCTGCGCTGGCCGCACAGATCGTCTACGTCACGGTCCTGCTCGTCCCGGCTGCCCCGCCGCGCCGACCCGACGATCCCGAGGTGACCCACGGGCCGGACGAGGGTCGACCCCCGCACGCCACCTGACGGCGGAGGCAGCGCGGCGCCCCGCCCCCGTCGGGCACCGGGGGTGGGTTCAGAGGACGTCCCAGACGTTGCCCGACTCGAGGAGTTCGACGAGGTCGCCCTCGCCGTGCTGCTCGCGAGCGGCCTCGACCTGTTGCCGCAACTCGTCGTCGTACACCGGTCGATCCACGGAGCGGAAGACGCCGATGGGCGTCGGGCCCGTCGGACTCGGCGCCAGCCGGGACAGCGCGAACGCCGTGGTCGGCTCCGGCCGCGTGGGGTCGTGGACCACCACGCGGTCACCGGCTTCCTCGGTGGGCACGATCCGCATGGAGCCGTCGGCCTCGGCGACCACCGCCCGCTCGCCCTCGGGCCCGAAGGTGATCGGCTCTCCGGCGGTGAGCCTGATCTGGTTCTGGTCCCGCTGGCCGGGTTCACGCACCGCCGCGAAGGCACCGTCGTTGAAGATGTTGCAGTTCTGGTAGATCTCGACGAAGGAGGACCCGTGGTGCTCGTAGGCCCCCCGCAGCACCTCACTGAGGTGCTTGCGGTCGGTGTCGATGGAGCGGGCGACGTAGGTCGCCTCCGCGCCGAGTGCCAGTGACACCGGGTTGATCGGCCGATCCAGGGAGCCCATCGGGGTGGACTTGTGCACCGAGCCCATGGGCGAGGTCGGTGAGTACTGCCCCTTCGTCAACCCGTAGATCTCGTTGTTGAACAGCAGGATGTTGACGTTGACGTTCCGGCGCAGGATGTGCATCAGGTGGTTGCCACCGATCGACAGCCCGTCACCGTCACCGGTCACGATCCAGATGTCGAGGTCGGGACGGGCGATGGCCAGCCCGGTCGCCAGCGTCGGTGCGCGACCGTGGATCGAGTGGAAACCGTAGGTGTCCATGTAGTACGGGAACCGCGAGGAGCACCCGATACCGGAGACGAACACCGTCTTCTCGGGCCGCGCCTCCAGGTCGGCCAGCAACGTCTGCACCGTGGCCAGGATGGCGTAGTCGCCGCAGCCCGGGCACCACCGCACCTCGCGGTCGGAGGTGAAGTCCTTCTTGGTCAGCTTGGCGTCCTTGGTCGTCATGCCTGCTCTCCCCAGCCGAGGTGCTCGATCACCTCGGCGAGCTCGGTCGATCCGAACGGTTGGCCGGTGACCCGGTCGTAGGTCTTGACGTCGACCAGGGTCCTGGCCCGCAGCAACATCGCGAGTTGCCCCATGTTGTTCTCCGGGCACACCACGACACGGTACGAGCGCAACATCTCCGCGAGGTCCGGGTGCAGCGGCGAGAGGTGCCGCAGGTGCACCTGGGCCACCTTGCGGCCACGCACCCGCAGATCGTGGCAGGCCGCCTGCATCGGCCCCTCGGTCGAGCCCCAGCCGATCACCAACACCTCGGCTTCGCCGCTGGGGTCCACCACCTCCAGTGGCGGGAGCTGCTGCCCGATGCGTTCGAGTCGGGCGTAGCGCATCTCGGTCTGGGCATGGTGGTTCGCGGGGTCGTAGCTGATGTGCCCCGTCTCGGTCTCCTTCTCGATCCCACCGAGACGGTGCTCGAGGCCAGGGGTCCCGGGCAAGGCCCAAGGGCGGGCCAGTGTCTCCTCGTCGCGCAGGTAGGGGGCGAAGCCGCCGTCCGGCAGGTTGGGCTCGGTCGTGAAGGAGAAGTCCTCACTCAGGGCCGGCAGATCGTCGATCGCCGGCAGCCGCCAGGGCTCGGCGGAGTTCGCGAGGTAGCCGTCGGACAGGAGCACCACGGGCGTGCGGTAGGTCAGGGCGATACGCGCCGCCTCGATCGCCGCGTCGAAGCAGTCGGCCGGCGAGGAAGCCGCGACGACGGGCAACGGGGCCTCACCGTTGCGTCCGAACAGGACCTGGAACAGGTCCGACTGCTCGGTCTTGGTCGGCAGCCCGGTGGAGGGGCCCCCGCGCTGGACGTCGATGACGACCAACGGGAGTTCGGTGATCATCGCCAACCCCATCGCCTCGGTCTTCAGGGCGATGCCGGGACCCGAGGACGCGGTCACCGCGAGGTTGCCCCCGAAGGCCGCACCGATCACGGAGCCGATGGCCGCGATCTCGTCCTCCGCCTGGTAGGTCGCCACACCGAAGTGCTTGAGCTTGGCGAGCTCGTGCAGGATGTCCGACGCCGGCGTGATCGGGTACGACCCGTAGAACAGCGGCAGGCCACTGCGCACGCTGGCCGCCACCAGCCCGTAGGCCATCGCCTGGTTGCCCGTGATGTTGCGGTAGCGCCCGGGCGACAGCTGCGCTGGCTTGACCTCGTAGGTGAAGGCGAAGGCCTCGGTCGTGTCGCCGTAGTTCCAGCCGGCCCTGAGCGCGGTGACGTTCGCGTCCGCGATCTGAGGCTTGGCGGAGAACTTGGTCTCCAGCCAGTCCTCGGTCTCCGTGATCGGCCGGGAGTACATCCACGACACCAGCCCGAGCGCCAGCATGTTCTTGCAGCGCTCGGCCTCCTTCTTGTTGAGCTGACCTTCGGTGATGTGACGTTCCAGCGCCCGTAGCGTCAGATCGGTGATCGGGACCTCGTGGAGCTGGTAGTCCGTCATGGTCCCGTCGTGCAGCGGGGACTCGTCGTAGCCCGCCTTCTGCAGGTTCCGGTCGGTGAAGGCGTCGGTGTTGACGATGACGATCCCACCCGGTTTCAGGGCGCTCAGGTGCTTCTGCAGCGCAGCCGGGTTCATCGCGATCAGCACGTCGGGCGCGTCACCCGGGGTGTGGATGTCCTGGTCGGAGAAGTGGAGCTGGAAGGAGCTCACTCCGGCCAGGGTGCCGGCGGGTGCGCGGATCTCGGCTGGGAAGTCGGGCAGGGTCGCCAGATCGTTGCCGGCCAGCGCGGTCTGGGTGGTGAACCGGTCCCCCGTCAGCTGCATGCCGTCGCCGGAATCGCCGGCGAACCGGACCACCGCACTGGACAGCTGGATCCGCTCTCGCTCCGTGGTGCTGCTGTCGCTCATCGCCCTACCTGCCGGTCACGCACGACCATCGACTACCGCGTGGCGGCCCACGCGGACCCTCGTGCCCGACCGGGTCCCACCATCCGGGTGGGACGAACGGGGAGCTCGGGCACCACCCACGAACCTACCGTGCCCCACGGGCGCCGTGGTACGCGAAGCGTCAGCCGCAGACGCCACGCAGCAGCGAGTAGGGGTTGATCGCGCGACCACCACCGGGATGCCACTCGAAGTGGATGTGCTCGGCGCCGGCGGAGGCGTTGCCGGTGGAACCGTTGGTGGCGACCTGCTGTCCCGCACGCACCCGGGCCCCGTTCGCAACGGTGTGGCTGTCGAGGTGCAGGTACCAGAAGTGGTCACCGTTGTCGGCGCGCAGGATCGCCCAGAGGCCCGCGCTGTTCCCGGGGCGCTGGATGCTCCAGACCCCGCTCGTGATGGCCCGGACCGGGATCCCGAGCGGTCCCATGATGTCGGTCCCGCGGTGGGAACGTCCACCCGAGCGCGCGTACCCCCAGGAGTCGATGAAGGAACGGGGCTGATCGAGTGGACAGGCCCTCCCACCCGAGCTCGGCGCCGGCGCGGAGGCGCTGCTGCTCGCCGACGGGGACGACGGGGACGATGCGGGCGTCGCCGCTGCTCGCTCGCGGGCCCGGCGTTCCGCGGCCAACCGCTCCCGCCGCTCCCGCTCCGCGCGCTCACGCTCCCGGCGCTCACGTTCGAGACGATCCTTCTCCGCCTGCTCCTCGGCCTGCAGGTCCCCGACGAGTTCGCCGAGGGCCGTGAAGCTGCGCTCGAGGTCGGCGGTGACCTCCTCCTGCTCCGCTCGGGCGCTCTCGAGCTCCTCGCGCTGGGCCTCGAGACGCGCTTCCGCGGCGTCCACCCGCGTCCGCGCTGCGGCCAGGTCCTCGGTTCGCGCCCGGTCGGAGACCACGGCGCGTTGCACGGTCTCCGCCCGAGCGAGCGCGGCGTTGGGATCCTCGCTGGCCAGGAACACCGACAGCGGGTCGAGGTTGGAGCCGTGCTTGAACACCGCACGCAGCCGGTCGGTCACCAGTTCGTCGAGCTCGCCCAACTGCGCGCGCAGACCGGTGATCTCGAGCTCGAGCTGCTCACCCTCGCGCTCCAGTTCCGCTATGCGGGCCACCAACCGCTCGTACGCGCGGTTCGCGTCCGCGATGTCCGCCTCGATCGCTTCCCGCTCTTGTTGGGCCTCGGACAGATCGCGCTGGATCTCCGCGAGGTCACGTGCTTGCGCCACGCCCGTGAGCTCCATGAGCAGCACGGCCGACAGCAGCGGCGCCAGTACCCACAGGATGGGCTGACGGTGGAGGTGTCGACGCACAGGACACTCGGGGGGGAGAGACGGAGCGCGGGGCGGGCGGTCGCGGATGATAGCTGCTGGCGTGGGAGCGCCGGAGCGGGCGGGAACCGTTCAGTCAGCCTTGGCGCCGGCGGTCCCGGCGGAGGCCACACGGTCCATCTCGGTCTTCGGTCCGATGCGCCAGAAGGCGTCGGCAGCGTGGCCCCAGTCCGACAGCAGCGTACGGGCCCGCTGCGAGCCGGTGACCGTGGCGTGCTCCTCCACCAGCGCACGGACCCGCGCGAGCTGCCCACCGTCGGGTCGACGCGCCTCGACCAGCTGCCGGTTGACCCGCGCCAGTACCTCGCCTCGGGGATCGTGTACGAAGCACTCACCGCCACTCATGCCGGCCCCGATGTTGTGGCCGGTGGGACCCAGCACGACCACGGTGCCACCGGTCATGTACTCACAGGCGTGATCACCGGTGCCCTCGACGACCGCGGTGGCACCGGAGTTGCGGACCCCGAACCGTTCACCGGCACGCCCGGCGACGAACAGCTGCCCGCCCGTCGCCCCGTACAGCACCGTGTTGCCCACCAGGACCGGGTCCCCCGCATCGTCCTCCGGCGCCCGGATCACGATACGGCCCCCGCCGAGCCCTTTGCCCACGTAATCGTTGGCCTCCCCGTCCAGCACCAGTTCCACGCCCCGGCTGGCGAAGGCGCCGAAGGACTGTCCGGCGGCCCCGGAGAAACGCAACCGGGCCAACCCCGGCGGGTCCTCCTCGCCGAACTCGAGCCCCACCGCGCCGCCGATGCGGGCGCCGACCGTGCGGTCCGCGTTGGTGATCGGATAGGTGAACTCCGTGATGCCGCCGAGGAAGATCGTCTCGAGCGCATCCTCGAAGACCCGGTCGCCCAGTGCGGAGCGCGGGTCCTGGATCGCGACCCGGCCGGTGTAGCGCCGCTCCCCCACGCCGGGATCGTGCAGCAGCGGGGACACGTCGATGCGCTCGGCCTTGCCGGTCAGCCCTTCGCGCCGGGTGAGCAGATCCACCCGTCCGATCGCCTCCTCGAGCGAGCGCAGTCCCAATGCTGCCAACAGCTGCCGGACCTCCTCGGCGACCATGGTGAGGTAGGCGGCGACCATCTCCGGCGTTCCGGCGAACTTCTCGCGCAGGTCGAGCCGCTGGGTGGCGATCCCGACCGGGCAGGTGTCGCGGTGACAGGCACGGGCCATGATGCACCCCTCCGCGAACAGCGCGGCGGTACCGAAGGAGTACTCGTCCGCACCGAGCAGGGCAGCCAGCAGCACGTCGTGCCCGGTCTTGAAGCCACCGTCGACCCGCAGCTTCACCCGTCCACGTAGACCGTTGTGTCGCAGCGTCTGCTGGACCTCTGCCAGGCCGAGCTCCCAGGGCAGGCCCGCGTGCTGGATCGACGACAGCGGGGACGCCCCGGTCCCTCCGTCGTTGCCCGAGATGTGGATCGAGTCCGCCAGCGCCTTGACCACCCCGGCGGCGATCGTGCCGATCCCCGCTTCGGCGACGAGCTTCACGTCGACCAGCGCCTCGGGGTTGACCTGCTTGAGGTCGAAGATCAGCTGCGCGAGGTCCTCGATCGAGTAGATGTCGTGGTGCGGGGGCGGGCTGATCAGCGTGACCCCGGGGGTGGTGTGCCGCAGTCGAGCGATCTCGTCGGTGACCTTGTGACCCGGGATCTGTCCACCCTCGCCCGGCTTGGAGCCCTGGGCGATCTTGATCTGCAGCAGGTGGGCGTTCGCGAGGTACTCCGGGGTGACGCCGAAGCGTCCCGAGGCGACCTGCTTCATCCGACAGTCGAGGTCGAGAGCGCTCCAGCGCGTGCGGAACCGCGCCGGATCCTCCCCACCCTCACCGGAGTTGGCCTTGCCGCCGATCATGTTCAGCGCGGCCGCCAGCGTCTCGTGGGCCTCAGCCGAGAGCGCGCCGTGGGACATCGCCCCGGTGGAGAACCGGCGCGTGATGGCCGCGACGGACTCCACGTCCTCCAGCGCGATCGCCGTCGACGGGTTGCGCGGCGTGAGGAAGTCGCGGGGGTAGGCCGCCGGGCGAGCTCGCACGCTGGCGCTGAAGCGCGCGTACAACTCGGTACGTCCCTCAGCGGCTGCCGTGCGCAAGAGCCCTGCGGTCGTCCCGTCGACCTCGGAGGTCGCACCGACACCATCGAGGCGGAAGGGTGCGGTGGCGGGCGAGCGTCCGAGTCCGAGGACATCGTGCAGCGCATCGACGACCGGTTTGGACATGTCGTGGAACTCGCCGCCCTTGCGCCACTTGATGATGCCCGGACTGGCCAGGGTCGGCAGCTCCACCTCGCCGTCAGGGCCGGCCGCCGGGAACGCCTCGGCATGCTGGGCGAGGACCTCCTCGGCCAGATCGGCCAGGTGCAGGCCCCCCAAGGTCGAGGTGGTCCCGGTGAAGCAGGTCCCGATCACGTCGCTGCCGAGCCCGAGGCACTCGAAGATCTGGGCGCTGCGGTAGCTGTCGAGGACGCTGATGCCCATCTTCGACATGATCTTGAGCACCCCGTCCTCCAGCGCGTTGCGGTAGCGCTCCTGGGCGACCGATGCGCTCGGGTTGTCCCCACCGATGCGGCCCTCATCAGCCAGGTCGGCGATGGTCTGCAGGACCAGCCGGGGCACGATCGCGTCGGCTCCGTAGCCGAGCAGGGTCGCCGCGTCGTGGGTCTCCCGGGCCTCATCGGTCTCGGCGATCAGCGAGGTCGCGGTCCGCAGGTTCTCAGCGAGCAAGCGGCGGTGGACCGCCCCGACGGCGAGCAGGATCGGGACCCGGACACGCTCGGCGTCGACCCCGACGTCGGAGACCACCACGACCCCGGCACCGGCACGGACGTGCTCCACCGCCTCCTGCCCGAGCCGCACCAGCGCCGCCTCCAGCCCACCCGGTCCCTCCATCACCGGGAACGTCGCGTCGACGGCCTGGACGGCGAAGGGCAGGTCCGGGGACATGAACAGGCGCTGGAGCCCCTCCGGGTAGAGGAAGAAGGACCCGAGCTCGACGAGGTCCGCCGCGGCGCTCACCTCGGTGAGCACCGAAGCCCGCGGTCCCAACAGCGTCCTGAGGCTCATGACCTCCGACTCGCGGTAGTGATCGATCGGCGGGTTGGTGACCTGCGCGAAGCGTTGCTTGAGGAAGTGCGATACCGGGCGGCGCACGTGGCTGAGGGCCTCGATCGGGGTGTCGTCACCCATCGAGGAGGTCGTCTCCTTGCCCTGCGTCGCCATCGGACGCAGGATCGAGATGATCTCCTCCTTGGTGATGCCGTAGGCCAGCTGCCGTTGGAGGAGATCGACGGGAACCCCCTCGATCGGGCGTCCGGCGTTGACCGGGATCAGGCGCTCGGCCAACCAGTCGCCGTAGGCAGCCTGCGCCCCCAGACGCAGCTTGATCTCCCGGTCCTCCTGCAGGCCGCCCTCGGTCGGGTCGACGCACAGGACCTGTCCTGGCCCCAGGCGCTCCCGCCGCACCGCACCGTGGTGCTCGGGATGGTCGGTGGGCAGCGAGGTGGCCACCGCACCGACCTCCGAGGAGGCCACCACGGTGCCGTCCTCGCAGACGTGGTAGCGCAGGGGACGCAGTCCGTTGCGGTCGAGACCCGCGCCGACCCGGATCCCGTCGGTGAAGATCAACCCTGCCGGTCCGTCCCACGGCTCGATCAGGCCCGAGTGGTAGCGGTAGAAGTCGTGCACCGATGGCTCGAGGTCGCGCGCGCCCTCCCAGACCTGGGGCACCAGCATGGCCTGGGCATGGCGGACATCGCGGCCACCGAGCACGAGGAGCTCCAGCGCAGCGTCCAGCTTGGCGGAGTCGGACTGATCGTGGTCGATCACCGGTGCCAGCAGTTCAGGGGTCGCCCAGTCGACGCCGTCGACCGACATGGCGCCGGGGACGAACTGTCCCTCCCGCGCACGCATGAGGTTGAGGTTGCCCTCGATGGTGTTGATCTCACCGTTGTGGCACAGGTTGCGGAAGGGCTGCGCCCGCTCCCAGGAGGGCGCGGTGTTGGTGGAGAAGCGTGAGTGGTAGATCGCCAACGCGGAGGCGAAGCGGGGATCACGCAGGTCGGGGTAGAAGGCGTCCAGCTGGTCCGCGTCAGCCATGGCCTTGTAGGTCACCGTGAGGAACGAGCAGCTGGCGGCGTAGAAGCGCGCGCCGGCGGCCTCGGCGCTCTTCCGGGCGCGCCGGCGGATGCGGTACGCGAGCCGTTCCGCCTCGCGGTCGTCGACCCCGTCGGGTCGCACCAGCACGGCCTGCTCCAGCGCCGGCTGACCGGCCAGGGCGATCTCCCCGATGGCCTGTGACTCGGTGGGCACCCTTCGGAAGCCGACGAGCTGCACCTCCTCAGCGGAACAGGCCGCAGCGAAGGCGTCGCGGGCAGCCGCCCGGGCCGCGCGCTCGGCATCCGCCTCGCCGGCCTGGAGGAAGAGCATCGCCAGGCCGGTTCGCGCGGGGTCGACCTCGCCGCCGAGCTCGGCCGCCCAGGCCGAGGCGAGCTCCCGTGGGATCTGGGTCAGGATCCCGGCACCATCACCCGACCGGGCATCAGCCGCGACCGCACCGCGGTGCTTGACCCCGCACAACCCCTCGAGCGCCATGGCCACGATGCTGCGACGGGGCTGCCCGTCGACGTGGGCCACGAACCCGATGCCACACGCGTCCCGCTCCGCAGCGAGATCGAAGCCTCCTGACGGACCGCGCGACGCACGGGTCGGGGTGAGCGGGGTGCGGTCGAGCTCGGCCAACGGTGGACCTCCTGGGTCTCTCGGTCACCCCGCTGTCAGCAGCGATGACCGGGCGGTCGGGGCAGCCGGCTGCGCGAGGCCGGCGGAGAACGCTCAGGGCCACGAACGCAGGGACGGCGCCCGCGGATCCCTCGGATCGCGAGCGCCGTTGCTCTTCGCAACCGTACCGGCCGCCTCGCGATGCTGTCCATCCCGGTGGCGGCGTAGGCTTCGGCTGCCGACCGCTACCCGCAACGCTGCCACGGAGGTGCCGTGTGCCCGTGACCCTCGAGCGCCAGGACGACGGCGTGGCCGTCCTCACGCTGGACGACCCGGAACGCCGCAACGCGATGACCGCGGGGATGGGCGACGAGCTGGCCCGACGCTGCGACGAGCTGACCGCCGACGACGGCGTCCGGGTGGTCGTGCTGACCGGCGCCCCACCGGCCTTCTCCGCCGGCGGCGACCTCGACATGCTCGAGGAGCTGGCCCGTCGGGCTCGTGAGGAGCACTTCGACGCGGGGCCCTTCATGCGGGCCTTCTACACCCGCTTCCTGCGGGTGGCCGAACTGCCGGTGCCGGTCGTCGCTGCGGTCGGCGGTCACGCCGTCGGCGCCGGGTTGTGCGTGGCCCTGGCCGCAGATCTGCGGATCGTGTCGACCTCGGCGAAGCTGGGGCTGAACTTCGCGCGCCTCGGACTGCACCCCGGCATGGGGGGGTCCTGGTTCCTCCCCCGGTTGCTCGGCCCGGAACGCGCGGCCGCCTGGCTCTACACCGGCGCGCTGTACGACGGGACGACCGCGGCCGCACAGGGGCTCGCGTTGGAGGCCGTAGCGCCCGAGGCGGTCCTGCCGCGCGCGTTGGACCTCGCCGCAGAGATCGCGGCCTGCTCGCCGGTGGTCGTGCGGCAACTGAAGCGCACCTTGGCGGCCACCCCGCAGCTGGACCTCGCCACGGCCCTGGCTGGGGAGGCTGCTGCCCAGGCCACCAGCTACGCCAGCGCTGACCTCGCCGAGGGGCTCGCCGCGGCGCGCGCCAAGCGGCCGGCACGCTTCCCCGGTCACTGACCGGCGCTCAGCCGGCGCTCACGCAGCCGGCGCTCACGCAACCGGCGCTCACGCAGCCGGCGCCAGTTCCCGCGCGAGCAGCCCACGGGCGATCACCTTGAGGGCGAGCACCTCGTCGGTCCCCTCGAAGATGGACAGGACCCGTGCGTCCACGAAGAGGCGGCTTACCTCGTACTCCTCGGCGTAGCCGTACCCCCCGTGGAGCTGTTGCGCCTCGCGGGTCACCCACTCCGCCGCACGGCAGGCGAACTGCTTGACCTGACTGGCGGTGAGCGCCGCCTGCTGCTCTCCCCGGGCCAGCTCACGAGCCACCTCGACCGACAGCGCCCGGCAGGCCGCCAGCGTGGCCGCCATCCGCGCGATGCGCACCCGGGTGAGCTGGAACTCGGCGATCGGCTGGTCGAACACCCGGCGCTGGCTGGTGTAGGTGACCGCCTGCTCCAGGGCAGCCTGCATGACGCCCTGGGCCCGGGCGGCGGTCTGCAACCTGGCGTTGGCGAAGGCCTGCATCTGCAGGTAGAAGCCACGACCGAGCCCGTCCTGCTCACCGATCAACGCCTCGGCCGGGACCCGCCACCCCTCGAAGGAGATCTCGAAGGAGTGCATGCCGCGGTAGCCGAGCGTCGGGATGGCGCGTGCCTCCATCCGCCCGCCGCCGGTACCACCGACGGTGCCCTCCGGGTCCTGCTCGAAGGTGAAGTGGTGCCCGCTGGCCGCGGGCTTCTCCACCACGAACAGGCTGAGACCCTTGTGCCCCTTCGAACGATCAGGGTCGGTGCGGGCCAGCACCAGCAGGTACTCCGCCCGCCCGGCGAAGGTGCACCAGGTCTTGA
>CAYXJD010000012.1:0-25690 GCA_964465225.1 uncultured Actinomycetota bacterium | reverse complement strand
CTGCACGCCCTTCTCGTACTCCAGCCGACCGGCGAACAGGACCACGTTGGTGTCGGTCGGGGCGAGGTCGCGGCGGAAGGCCGCGACCTCGGCGTCGGGGAGCGCGAAGTCCGCGACGTCGACGCCGTTGGGCACCACGTCGATGGTCCCGGCGGGCTTGGCGAAGATCTCGGCGACCTGGTCGTGCATGTAGCGCGAGCAGGTGATGACGCGGCGGGCCTCGTAGGTCAGCCACCACTCGACCTGGTGGATCAGCTTGTTCATGGGTCCTGGGAGCCACCCCTGGTGCCGCCCGTACTCGGTCGCGTGGATCGTGGCGACCACGGGGACGTCCCAGGTCTCCTTCAGCCCCGCCGCGGCGTAGGCGACGAGCCAGTCGTGTGCGTGCACCACGTCGAAGGGGCGATCGCGCAGCAGTCGTCCGGCGACGGCCTGGATCCGGTTGTTGAAGGCCAGCACCCAGGCGACCAGTTGATCGAACCCGATCACCGGTGGCGCTTCGGGGATGCGGACCACGTGGACGCCGTCCTCTATCGCGTCCCGTACCTCGGGAGCATCGGGGAGATCACGGGTCACCACGTGGACCTCGTGGCCGGCGTCGGCCAGGGATCGTGCGAGGGCACCGACGTGTCGCCCGAGGCCACCGACCACGTGTGGCGGGTACTCCCAGCTCAGCAGCAGGATGCGCAACGTCGACTCCGCCTGGCGACCTTCCGGTCGACCCGACGGTCAACCGCTGACGAGTTCCCGGTACAGCTCGGCGGTCCGCTGGGCGATCGCGGTCCACGCGAAGGTGGATTCCACCCTCGCCCTACCGGCGGTCCCCATCGACGCCGCCCGGTCCGGCTCGTCGAGCAGGGCGTTCACCGCCGCCGCCAGGTCGCGAGCATAGGCCGCCGGGTCGGCGGGACTGCCCATCGGGTCGTCACCGGCCGTCAGTGGCACGAGCAGGCCCGTCTCGCCGTCGACGACCACCTCCGGGATCCCTCCGACGGCGCTGGCGACCACCGCGGTGCCACAGGCCATGGCCTCGAGGTTGACGATGCCGAAGGGCTCGTAGATCGACGGACAGACGAAGACCTGCGCGTGGGTCAGCAGCTGGATCACCTTGCGGCGCGGCAGCATCTGGTCGATCCAGATGATGTCGGCGGGGGCCTCGGCCAGTTCGGCGACCCGCAGCCGGAACTCCTCGGCGATCTCCTTGGTGTCCGGCGCCCCGGCACACAGCACCAGCTGCGTGCCAGCGGGCAGGTGTTCGGCGGCATCGAGGAGATGCACGACGCCCTTCTGGCGGGTGATGCGACCGACGAACACCACGCTCGGACGGTCCGGGTCCACACCATGCTCGTGCAGAGCTGCGAGCGAGGTGTCCGCCTGCCAGTCGTCCGGGTCGATCCCGTTGTGGATCACCCGCACCTTGTCGGGGTCGACCGCCGGGTAGGCGGACAGGACGTCGTCACGCATGCCGTGTGACACCGCGATGACGGCATCGGCACCCTCCAGGCCGGTCCGCTCGCAGAAGCTGGAGAGCGCGTAGCCCCCACCGAGCTGTTCGCGCTTCCACGGTCGCAACGGCTCCAGGCTGTGGGTCGTCACGACGTGGGGGATGTCGTAGAGCAGCTTGGCGAGGTGGCCCGCCAGGTTCGCGTACCACGTGTGGCTGTGGACGAGATCGGCCCCCGCGACGCCCGCCGCGATCAGCAGGTCGGCCGAGACGGTCCGCAGGGCCGCCAGCTCGGGCGCATCGCCGGCCAGCGCCTCCCACTCGCGGTAGCTGGCGGCCACGAGCGCATCGTCGCGCTCGGCACCGAAGGCGTGCACCCGGACCTCGACCAGCGGTGCGAGCGCCCGGGCCAGCTCGGCGATGTGGACACCGGCCCCACCGTAGACCTCCGGCGGGTACTCCTTGGTCAACAGTCCGACCTGCAGCTCGCTCACGTCCACGCTCCCTGGTTCGTCTACCGGCCGGGCCGTCGAGCCGGTGGCGGTCGTGCTCCTTCAGTGCGGTGGTGGCACGAGGTCGTCCTTGCCGATCACGACCACGCCGCCCTCCGAGACGTGGAACCTCGCGCGGTCGGCCTCAGGGTCGACGCCGATCTGCACGCCTTGCGGCAGGTGCACGTTCTTGTCGATGATGGCCCGGCGGACGACCGCGCCGCGACCGACGTCCACGTTGTGCAGCAGCACGCTGTCCTCGACCAGCGCACCGGTGTGCACGTGCGCGCCCGGGGACAGCACCGAGCGGCGCACGGTGCCGCCGGAGATCACCACGCCGGAGGAGATCATCGAGTCCAGGGCGGTGCCGCGTCGCTGGTCGGTGTCGAAGACGAACTTCGCCGGTGGGAGCGGCTCGTGCCAGGTGTAGATCGGCCACCGGTGGTTGTAGAGGTTGAAGATGGGGTGGACGGAGATCAGGTCCATGTGCGCATCGAAGTAGGCGTCGATGGTCCCCACGTCCCGCCAGTACCCGCGGTCCCGGTCGGTGGAGCCGGCCACGTCGTTGGCGTTGCTGAAGTCGTGCACCTGCGCCTGGCCACGGGCCACCATCGCCGGGATGATGTCACCGCCCATGTCGTGGTTGCTGCCGGGCTCCTCGGCGTCCCGGGTGATCGCGTCCACCAGTGCCTCGGTGGTGAACAGGTAGTTGCCCATGGAAGCGAACACCTGACTCGGATCATCGGCCAACCCGACCGGGTCGGTCGGCTTCTCGCGGAACGCGGCGATGCTGCCGTCCGGCGTCGGTTCGATGATCCCGAAGGCGTTGGCCTCCCCGATCGGCACCCGCAGTCCCGCGACGGTGACACCAGCCCCGGAGGCGATGTGGTCGTCCAGCAGCTGCGAGGCATCCATGCGGTACAGGTTGTCCGCGCCGAACACCGCGATGTAGTCCGGACCCTCGTCGCGGATCAGGTTGAGGTTCTGGTAGATCGCGTCGGCGGAGCCGGTGAACCAGCGCACACCGTCGCGCATCTGTGCCGGCACGACGGAGACGTAGTTGCCCAGCATCTGGGACATCCGCCACGTCTTGGCGATATGGGCGTTGAGGCTGTGGCTCTTGTACTGGGTCAGCACCGCGATCCTGCGGTAGCCGGAGTTGACCAGGTTGGAGAGCACGAAGTCGATGAGGCGGTAGTTCCCGCCGAAGGGCACGGCGGGCTTGGCCCGGTCTCGCGTCAAGGGTTGCAGACGGTTCCCCGCACCGCCGGCCAGTACCAGGCTGAAGACGTTGGGGTTCCTCGCGGTCATGGTCTCTCCACCGTTACCCCCGACCGGCGGTGGACGCCTGGTCACGTCACGCGCCCGGACGGCTCGTTTCCGACCCTAGTGGTTCCCAGGGCCCGCGAGCAGGGGCACGCGGCCGTTGCTCAGCTCGGGGTGACGCGGTACCGCTCGGCATAGTCGGCCACCATCCGGTGGGTCGAGTAGACGGGGGACAGCAGCACGATCGCGTCCATGGCCATGGCGAGCCAGCGTTGCGGGAGCCCGGCCTCGTCCCGGTCGTAGAAGGTCGGGACGACCTCCTCGGCGAGCAGGCGGTACAGCTCCGCCGCATCGGCCGCATCGCGCTCCGCCACGTCGGCCACCGGGGCCCGGCCCCCGATGGCCCATCCGATGTCGGTCTCGGCGAAGCGTCGCTGATCGCTCATCGCCTCGTCCCACCAACCGTCGAGCACCGACAGGTTGAGGCTGCCGTTCATGGCGGCCTTCATGCCCGAGGTCCCGGAGGCTTCCTTGGGCCGCAGCGGTGTGTTGAGCCACACATCGCACCCCGAGGTCAGCAGTCCCCCGAGTTCCAGGTCGTACCCCTCGAGGAACACCAGTCTGCCGGCCAGCCGTGGGTCGCCGGACGCCTCGACCAACTGCCGTAGGACCGCCTGACCGTCACGGTCGGCCGGGTGCGCCTTGCCGGCCACCAGGATCTGGACCGGACGCTCGTGATCGCGGAGGATGGCGCCCAGGCGGTCCAGGTCACGCAGCATCAGGGTGCCGCGTTTGTAGGTCGCGAAGCGCCGCGCGAAGCCGATCGTCAACGCGTCCGGATCCAGTCCGGCGCCACCGGCGGAGACCCCGGTGCGCGCGGCCCGCCGTTCCAGGCGTTGCTGGACCGAGGCGAACAGCCGGGCACGGGCCCGACGTCGGGCGTCCCACAGCACCTCCGGGTCGAGGTCGCGGAGCGCCTTCCACGCCGACGGATCGGTCCCGTGACGCCATCCCGGGACGTGCTCGTCGAGCAGGGCCGCGATCTCCGGACCGGTCCACGAGGTCGGGTGCACGCCGTTGGTCACGTGGTCGATCGGCACGTTGGCCACGTCACGCTCGGGCCACAACGACGCGAACATCGAGCGTGACACCTCGCCGTGCAGTCGGGCCACGCCGTTGGTGCGCTCGGCCAGCTGCAGGGCGAGCACCGTCTGGTTCCAGACCGGGAAGCCGGGTCCGGTCGCCAGCCCCCACAGCTGCTCGAACGGGACGCCGAGGTGGTCGCAGAGCGGGCGCAGGTGGTACTCCGCGAGGCCGTGCTCGAAGGTGTCGTGACCCGCCGGCACGGGGGTGTGGGTGGTGAAGTGCAACTCGCCACGGACCGCCTCGAGCGAGGCCGCGAGATCCCGGCCGGCACGCCGGTGGACGCCGAGGCGCTCCAGAGCGGCGAAGGCGGCGTGGCCTTCGTTGAGGTGGTAGAGCGAGGGGTGGATCCCCATCGCTGCCAGCATGCGGACCCCGCCCACCCCGAGCACCAGTTCCTGGCGGATCCGGGTATCACGGTCGCCGCCGTACAGGTGCCAGGTGATGGCGCGGTGGTGCGGCGCGTTGCTGTCGATGTCGGTGTCGAGGAGGAAGAGCGGGACCCGCCCCACCGAGACCCGCCAGGCCTGGACGGTCACCTCACCGTCGCCCATCGGCACGGTCACGGTCAGGCGTGCTCCGTGGCGGTCGACGACCGGGACCGCTGCTGAACGTGCCAGGTCGTTCGGCGCAGGCTCGGCGATCTGGTTCCCGGCGGCGTCCACCGTCTGGGTGAAGTAACCGTCCCGGTAGGCGAGTCCCACGGCCACCAGCGGGAGCGCGAGGTCGGAGGCGGAGCGCAGATGGTCCCCCGCCAGGACGCCGAGACCGCCGGAGTAGGTGTGCAGCGGGTCGCACAGCGCGAACTCCGCCGACAGGTAGGCGACCACGCGGTTGCCCTCGGTGAGTGCGGGTGCGCCGGCGAGCTCCCCCGCCAGGTCGCGGGCCAGGTCGCTCACGCGCGATCGCAGCGTGGCATCGGTTGCCAGGGTGGCGAGAGTGGCCGTGTCGAGGGCCTGGAACACCGCGACCGGGTCCCGTCCATCGCTGATGCCGAGGCGCCCGGCCAGATCGTGGAACAGGGCACGGGTCGGGGGGTGGTAGAACCACCGCAGGTTCCGGGCCAGTTGCTCGAGCTCGGCGTGCAGAGCGGTCACGTCGTTCACGGTCGGGGTCCTCGTTCCATCGCAACGGGGCCCTGCGGGTCGGCGCCGGTGTGACGCACGTCGGCAGAGCGGCGGATCTGGGCGGATCCGGGAAGGCGGGGGAGCAGCCGTACGGCGGTTCGCGGCCACACGCTACGACAGCGATCCCGACGGCGCGAGCCGGAGACCCCGGCGAGGACGACGACGTTGCCACCTCGACGGAGGCTCCCTAGCGTGCTGGTGGACGGCCGGCCGGTCCGGTCCCGGGGAGGTAGCCGGCAGCAGGCAGGAGGACGGTGCGGGTGTCGAAGCCCAACCAGACGTTCGCCGACGACGGGCGGGACCACCCTCGGGCGGGACCTCAGCGACGGCTCGCCGCCGGCCAGCGACCGCGTCCTGTTCGCCTCTACGGGCACCACGAACGGTGCGCTGCTGCGTGGTGTCCGCTGCACCGGCCGGGGGGCGATCACCCAGTCGCTGCGATGCGGTCGAGCTCGGGCACGGTGCGTACCGTCAACACCGAGCACACCTTCCCGACGTGCAACGCGATCGCGCGGTTCGCCGCGCTGGATGAGTTGGCCACATGAGCGACGTTCCCACCACCCCGTCCGTGCCGACCGGTAGCCCCGACGATGGTCGTGATCGCATCGATGTCGACGACCTGCTCGCGCGCTACCACGACGAGGTCCCCGATCCCTCGGACCCGGGCCAGCGGGTGGCCTTCGGGACCTCAGGACATCGAGGTTCCTCGCTGCGGACCTCCTTCAACGAGCGGCACATCCTGGCCACCACTCAGGCCATCTGCCGTGAGCGGGCTACCCAGGGGGTGACCGGCCCCCTGTACCTCGGCCGGGACACCCACGCCCTGTCGGCGCCGGCGATGGACACCGCGCTGGAGGTGCTCGCGGCCCACGGCATCGAGGTCCGCATCGACGACGCCGATGGCTACACGCCGACGCCGGTGATCTCCCACGCCATCCTGACCCACAACCGCGAGCATCCCGATCGGCCAGCTGATGGCATCGTCGTCACCCCCTCGCACAACCCGCCCGAGGACGGTGGCTTCAAGTACAACCCGCCCCACGGTGGGCCGGCGGGCGCCGAGGTGACCGGTCGGATCGAACGCGAGGCGAACGCGTTGCTGTCGACGCCCGGTGAGCTCCGGCGGGTACCGCTGTCGGACGCGCGGGCCGCGGCCGTGCGCCACCCCTACCTCGCGCGCTACCTCGACGACCTGTCGGCGGTGGTCGACGTCGAGGCGATCGCGGCCAGCGGGCTCAAGCTCGGTGCCGACCCCCTCGGTGGCGCCACGGTCGACTACTGGGCAGCGATAGGGGAGCGGTTCGGCCTGGACCTGGAGGTGGTGAACCCGACGGTCGACGCGACCTTCGGCTTCATGCCGCCCGATCACGACGGCCGCACCCGCATGGACTGCTCCTCGAGCGCGGCGATGTCGGGGCTGGTCGCTCTGGCCGAGCGCTTCGACGTGGCCTTCGGCAACGACCCGGACGGGGACCGCCACGGCATCGTCACGCCGGCCGCCGGGCTGCTCAACCCGAACGGCTACCTCGCCGTCGCCATCGAGCACCTGCTCGCCGACCGCGACTTCGGCCCCGAGGTGGGGGTCGGCAAGACCCTGGTGAGCTCCAACCTGATCGACCGGGTCGTCGCTGCGGCCGGCCGCCGACTGGTCGAGGTCCCGGTCGGGTTCAAGTGGTTCGTCCAGGGACTGCTCGACGGCACCTTGGCCTTCGGTGGCGAGGAGAGTGCGGGGGCATCGTTCCTGCGGTTCGACGGCACCGTGTGGACCACGGACAAGGACGGCATCATCGCCTGTCTGCTGGCGGCGGAGATGACCGCCCGGGACGGCCGCGATCCGGGTGTGCGCTATCGCGAGCTCACCGACCGGCACGGTCGCCCCGCCTACCGGCGCCTGGACGCCCCGGCGACGCGGGAGCAGAAGGCGGTCCTGGCGGCGCTGTCGCCGCAGGATGTCGCCGCGACGACCTTGGCGGGAGACCCGATCACCGCGACGCTCACCCGGGCGCCGGGCAACGACGCCCCGATCGGCGGCCTCAAGGTCACCACCGCCGACGGCTGGTTCGCGGCGCGGCCGAGCGGCACCGAGGACGTCTACAAGATCTACGCCGAGAGCCTGCGCAGCGAGGAGCACCTCGAGCGGATCCTGTCCGAGGCGCAGGAGGTCGTCGCCGCCGCGCTGGCCGGCTGAGCCGACCGGGACGGGTGCGGCGGCGGGGTTGGGTGCGTTGTGCCCCGGTTCCCGGGGTGTTTCGCACCCGATCCGGGGGTGTTGGGGGGTGGCGTGCGGCCGGTGGCAGGTCGCTGCGTCGGCCGCCGTCGAGGATCAGCGCGGCAGCACCGCGGCCAGCGCCTCGTCGATGGCGGTGAAGGCCCGCTCGAGGTGCGCATCGGTGGTCCGCAGGTTCCCGAGCGCCAGCCGCAGCACGTGGCGATCCTCGAGGACGGTGCCGGACAACAGGACGCGGCCATCGGCGTCCAACCACCGCAGCAGACGTCGACTGCGGTCATCAACTGCCTCCGCGTCGGTGGTCTCGTCGGCTCTCGCGCGGAGCCGGAAGACGACCGTGGACATCTCCGGGCGAAGGACCAGCTCCAGCTCGGGGTGAGCGTCCACCCACGCAGCGACCCGGGACGCCTGCTGCACGTGCTCGGCGAGCCGACGACGCAGCCCGTCGGCGCCGAAGTACCGCAGGGTCATCCACAGCTTCAGAGCGCGGAACCGGCGACCGAGCTGGACCCCGTAGTCCATCAGGTCGGTCACCTCGCCGTCGTCGGTCGCCAGGTAGTCGGGGACGAGCGAGAAGGCCGCGGACAGCGTGGCCGGATCGCGTAGGAGGAGCGCTGAGCAGTCGATCGGCGTGAACAGCCACTTGTGGGGGTTGGTGACCATCGAGTCCGCGCGCTCGATCCCGTCCAGCAGATGCCGATGCTCCTCGCAGATCGCCAGCGCCGCGCCGTACGCGCCATCCACGTGCAGCCAGATCGAGTGGCCGAGGTCCCGCACGGCTGCGTCGCGGACGTCGGCGATCGTGTCCGTCGGGTCCACCGAGGTGGTGGCCGTCGTCCCCACGGTGGCCACGATCGCCATCGGCCGGTAGCCGAACCGCACGTCCTCCTCGATCGCCGCTGCGAGGGCAGCCGGCCGGAGGCGGAAGTCCTCATCCACGTCGATCGTGCGGACCCCGTCCCGTCCGAGGCCCAGCATGATGGCGGCCTTCTCGATCGAGGAGTGCGCGTGTTCGGAGGTGTAGACCCTGAGCGGGGGCAGGTCGGACCGCCCCGCGAGTCCTCGTTGCCGGACGTCGAGGTCGGTGCGTTCACGGGCAGCGGCCAGAGCGAGCGTCGTCGAGGTGGAGGCGCCATCGGTCAGGAGTCCCGACCAGCCAGGGGACATGCCCAGCAGCTGCCGTAGCCAGTCGACGACCAACAGCTCCAGTTCCGTCGCCGACGGCGAGGTGCGCCACAGCATCCCGTTGACGTTCAACGCCGCGGTCAGCGCCTCGCCGAGGATCCCGGGTCCAGCACCGGTGATGGCGAAGTAGCCGTGGAAGGACGGGTGGTTCCAGTGGGTGATCCCGGGGAGCACGATCCCCTCGAGATCGTCCAGGATGCTGGAGAAGGGTTCGGCCTGTGCTGGCGGCGCGACGGGGAGCTGCCCGCGCACCTCGCCGGGCGCCGCTCGGCTGAGTACCGGCCGTTCGTCGATGCCGTCGAGGTAGTCGGCGATCCAGTCGATGACGGCGTGACCATGGCGACGGAACGCGTCGGTGTCCATGTCGCCGACGCCCGCCTGGGCTGGGTCCAGTGCGCCTGCGCCGCTCACGTGCCCTCGCGCCCGCCGTCGGATCCGGGCTCCTCGTCGGGGGTGGGACCAGCGTCGGATCCGGGCTCCTCGTCGGAAGCATCGCTGTCGGAACCCGTCAACTCGGTGTCGCTCATCTCGTCCTCGAAGCGCAGGTCGAACTCGTCATCCTGGATCGGGACCGCGACGACCTCCTCGGTCGGCACCGGCAACTCGGCCGCCTCCTCCGATGCGGTCACCAGCAGTGCGTAGGGCACCGCGATGGACAGCGCCAGCAGCACCACGACGATCGCCACCTGACCGACCCAACGCGGAGGACGTGCCGGGCGTCGTCCGCGTGGCCAACGGGGCGCGAGTTCGCTCCACAGTCGGTCCAGCTCGACCGTGCTCAGCGGTGCCGCGTGGTCGGCGTCATCGTCGGTGAGTGGGGTGCCCTGGAGATCCAGCAGCCACCGGCCGAGCGCCGTGCCGTCGGCGCGGTCCAGGCGCCGCATGGCCCGCAGGAAGGTCCGGCGGACGGTGTCGAGTGCAGCCGGGTCGGAGCTGGCCGCCCCGTCGTGCGACCCCCCGGCGTGCGACTCCCCGGCGTGTGACCCCCCGGCATGCGGCCCGCCGGAGCCGTTCCCGCCGGAGCCCGGCCCGCCGGAGCCGTTCCCGCCGGAGCCCGGCTCACCGGAGCCGTTCCCCGTGGACGCGGCTGTCGCCGAGGGCACAGCGATCTGCGTCGATGCTCCCGCATGGAGGAGCGCGGCGTAGCGGTACACCAACACGGCGAACGCCGGGGCGGCGCCAGCACGCGCACGCTGCAGCAGTTCGGCGTCGGTGTCGGCGTGGTTCACGGAGATCCTCGGGTCGGTGTGAGGCTACCCCGCGGCTCCGCTGGCGACCGCCAGGTCGTCGACCGCGCGGCGAGGTCCAGCGATCCGTCCGGGTGGTCGCCGGCTGGCTGCCCGGCGGTGAGGATCGTTCACCGGACCACGATCCGGATGGCCCCGCTCGGATGCAGGGTGCATGCGCCTTCCAGCGTGCCCGCGGACGTGAAGGTCTGCCGCAGGGTCTGGCCCGGCGCCACGGTGTAGGGACCGACCTGATGGACGACGCCGTCGTCGTTGACGATCTCCAGGCGGTCACCGACCGCCACCTCCAGCGTCGACGGCAGCAGTTCGATGGACGCGCCTGCCGCGATGCGTTCGGCGGTCCCGGCAGCGACCTCGACCCGCACGACCTCGCTGGAGAGTTGTGATCGGACGGTCACGAGCAGCGCGGCGGCGCTGGCCAGCAGGAGCAGCGCCAGCAGGACCGTCCGCCAGCGGGCTGTCGGCCCGGCAGCGGAGCCGTCGTCTTGCTGCTCGTCGTGGTCCGTCACGGTCGGGCTCCAGCGTCTCAGCGTCGGTCGAGTTGCAGCGTCACCTCGCGGTAGCGCTCGTCCGCTCCCCGCAGGGTGACCGACACGGTCCACGGAGGGTCGGCGGGTAGCTCCAGAGCGTACGAGAGGTGGTGATCGGGACTCACCTCGAACATGGGGTGCGCGGAGCCGGGGATGCCGGCGACGCCGAGGTGGACGTCGGTGACGGGGACGGAACGGCCCTGGAGATCGAAGGCGTACAGGTGGGCCTCGTTGGTGCCGGCCTGCACAGGCGCGAAGGTGAGGTCCAGCACCACGCCGTCGACCACGACGCGTTCCTGGTGGTGTGGCGGGACCGCGTCCGGGGCGCTCCAGACCGCCAGCGGGGCGCCAAGCAGGACCGTCAGCGCCATCGCTGCGCTGGCGGGTGCGACGCGGTCGGCTGCGACCATGACCCGCCACCCGAGCCCGACCAGGCCGAGCAGCCCGACCACCCCGGTGGCGGCCCACCACAGCCGGCCGGACAGCGCCGTGGCCGGCGCGCCCAGCGCTACGGTGACCAGCAACACCAGCGCCAGCCCCACCCGTACGGTCCATGGCAGGGCCGGCCGCTGGTGACGGATGCCGTCACGGTGCACCGTGAACACCGCGGCGAGGACCGTCAGACGGACCGCCACGGCCACCAACCACCGATCGCCCGTTCCCGCACCGTCGACGACGAGCAGCCCGGCTTCCAGCGTCGAGGTGGCGAGCGCCAGAGCGAGGCTCACGGTCACACCGTCGAAGCGGCGCATGGGGCGCTCCCACCACGCGTCGCCTGCCTTGGCGCCCCGTCGTGCGGCCCCGTCGTGCCACCACGCCACGACGGCCACGACGGTCGCGATCGCGGCCAGGCCACCGGAGGCTCCCGCAGCGACCAGCCACGGTCCCGCCGTCGAGCCGCGGAGCACCTCGACGACGTCCATGCCGCTGGTGGTAGCGGTCACCGGCTCACACGTCCTCCCGAACCTCGACCGTGACCGTCACCTCGCCGGCGTCCGCGAACTCCAGCGTGAGGTCGAAACTCTCGCCGGGAACCAGGTCGTCAGCGAGCTCCAACAGCATCAGGTGGTAGCCCCCTGGCTCCAGCGACACCGTCTCTCCCGCGGGGACGTCGAGCGCATCGATCTCCCGCATCCCCATCATGGCGAAACCGTCCGGGGTCGGCTCGGTCGTCCCTTCCATCTCGCCCGAGCCGTCCCCGTCCTCATCGGTCATGTCCTCATCGGTCATGTCCTCATCGGCCATGTCCTCGTCAGCCATGCCGTCGTCACCCATCTCGCCACGGCCGGCGTCGGCATCGAAGGTCTCGTGCAGCTCGACCCGCTCTGCCACCGCGGGTGCCACCGAGGCCCCGAGCAGCTGCTCACCCTCTTCGGTGTCGTTGCTGATGTCGAGGTAGACGGCGCCGACCCCGGTCAGCATCGGGGACATGCGGCTGCGGGCGTCGCGCACCTCGAGCTCGCCTCCGGAGCCGTCGCAGGCGGTCAGCACGGCAGCCGTGACCGCCAGGACGACGACGAGCAGGCTCGAACGCAGGGACAGCGGGCGGGACATGGGAGCTCCTTCGGGCGAGCGACCGTCGAGAGGACGGCGGTGGATCAGTCAGGGGTGTCCTGCAACGCAGCACGCAGCACGCGTGCGTACTCCTGGGCGCTGGTGCCGAAGGGCAGTTCACGCACCACCTCGCCGCGGTCATCGATCACGTAGGTGATGGCGGAGTGCGTCACGTCGTAGTCGGTCTCGCCGGCGGCCGGCTCCGCCACCTCGTAGCGCACGCCCAGGCGTTCGGTGGCCGCCTCGAGGGCGGCCGGGTCCGGGGCCGTGAGCGCCCGTACCCCGTCGTCGAAGAAGAGGCCGAGGTAGCGCTGGAGCTCCTCGGGACCGTCCCGGCCCGGGTCGAGCGTGACGAAGGCGACGGTCGTCCTGGCCGCCAGCTCCTCGCCCAGCAGCTGTCGGGCGCGACGCAGATCGCCCATCGTCATCGGGCACATGTCGGGGCAGGAGAGGTAGCCGAAGTAGGCCGCCGTCACCTCGCCTTCCGCGGGGACGAGGTCGGTGCGGACCGGGCGGTCACGTTGCCAGACATCGTCGAACGACAGCCCCTCGACGTTCGGTGCAGGGTCACGCACGATACCCGGCAGCGCTTCGTCGGCCGGCAGCAGCAGGATCGCGGCGGCGGCGAGTGAGGCGGTGCCCGCGGCGGCGAGTACCCACCGGTTCGGTCGGATCGGCACGGCGGAATCTCCGGGCGAGGTGGCGTGCAGGAGGGTACCTCGCTCCTCCGTTTGTCCGGACATTTTTTCGGAGACACGAGGTCGGATCCTGTCCCGGCATCGGAACGCCGGCGACCAGACGCCGTCGCGCACCCACAGGTGCGACGCCCAACCCCCGAGGTTGCACCTCACCGACACGTCATCCGTGCTCCACCGTCGCCGCCTTCGCAGCCGTCGCCGTGGTGTTCGCTGGTTGCACGGACGATGGGAACGCCGACGAGGACGTCATCGTCGAGGACGGCACCGACGACGACGTGGACGGCGACGATCGATCTCTGCCGTCGGCGGTCAGCGCTGCCGTGCGTGGACCATCTCGACCAGCGCCAGCGCCGATCGGGCGATCCGCTGGCGGGCTTCGAGGCGTGCCAGGAGGTGTGCCGGGATCGCCGAGACACCGAGGTGCGCCCCGGTGATGGTCGCGGCCATCGCGGCGACCGTGTCGGTGTCGCCACCCAGGCTGACAGCAGCCCGGATGGCCGCCAGGACGTCCTCGCCGCCGCTCAGCGCGACGGCGACCGCAGCGGGGACCGACGCACGGGCGGCCACCGAGGTGCCGAACCGCTCAGCCAGCGCCGCGAGGTCAGGCGGTGCTGCGGGGCCATCCTGGCCAGCGTTGTGCTGGAGCCGGTGCCACGCGGTCCGCAGTGCTCGCGATCGTAGGTCGATCTCGTCGAGTTCCAGCGCCTGGAGTTGGAGTGGTTCGTCGGCAGGGGTCGCCAGCGCGAGGCCGACGACGGTCGCCAGCAGCACCGCCCCGTCCCGGCCCTCGGGGTGGCTGTGCGTCACCCCGGCCTGGTCGGCGGCCAGTTCCCCGATGGTCAGGGCATCGGGGAACCCGGCGATGGCCGCGGGAGCGCAGCGCATCGCACCGCCGTTACCGAACGACCCACTGCCGCTGAACAAGCTCGCGGCGGCCTCCGGGTAGGACCATCCCCGAGCGGCCAGTGCGAAGACCTGGGGCGGGCCGCTGCCGTAACCACGCCACGGCTCGCGCCGGTAGGCCGAGGCGAAGCGGTCCCCGAGTTGCTGGGGATCGATGGTGGGCCCGTCGGCCACGAGCGCCTCCGCCAGCGTCAGCGCCATGTGGGTGTCGTCGGTCCAACGCAGTTCGCCGTCGCCGGCGGCGAGCCGGTCGACCTCGCTCGGGTCCACCTGTGCGCGCCCTTCGAAGGGAGCGCCCAGGGCATCGCCGAGCGCCAGAGCGAGCAGGCAGCCGGTGGCGGCATCCGGATCGAGAGCGGTGGGCATCGCCGTGCGGTCCCCTGAGGGCTGGTGTCACCCTGCCGGAAGCTGTCCGGTCTCGAGCCAGCCGCGGAGGGCCGCGACCCTGACCGGCGCTTGGTCCCGGGCGAACTCGCAGTCCGGTGGGTCGCCACAGGCCGGGTTGCCATCGTCGATGTAGAAGTTGTAACGGCAGGTCGGGCACGTCACATCGAGGACGTCCGGCAGGTAGGGGCACTCGAAGTAGTGGCAGGTCCGTTCGCCCTCGCCGGTCGCGAAATCGTAATCGCAATGCTCGCACTTCTGGAAGGTGGGTGGGGGCTTGGGACCGCTGCGTCCGAACATGCCGGACCTCCGGGTACATGATGTGAGCGACCCTTCGACCGTGCGCCGAGCCGACGCCGACGCGCAGGGCTGTGTGGCCCTTGCTGGCGGGACCCCCGACCCTGCGTCCGAGCCAGGCGGTCGTGGAAGCGTGCGCCGACGTCGAGCGCTGCCGCGCTCGCACCCCGTCCGTCGAGCGCTGCCGCGCTCGCACCCCGTCCGTCGAGGTCTGTTCGGCGATGCCAAAGGAGCCCCCACCGCTAGGTCGGTTGACCACTAGGTCGGGACCACCGTCGGTAGGCAGGGGTGGGGTCGAGATGGGACGCTAGGTTCACTGCCACGATCGCCCACAGGTCACCACGTACCAGGTCACCACGTACCGGGCCACGAAGCACCGGGTCACGGTACGCCGGGGCCACCAAGCACCGTGGCCACGAAGCGACGAGGCCGCGATGAAGGAAGGCAGCACGATGACACAGCAACAGCAGCCCGGGGCCGGCAGCATCGTGGTCGGGGTGGACGGTTCATCGGCCGCCTTCGAGGCGTTGCTGTGGGCCTACCGTCATGCGGCAAGGACCGGGGACGAGCTCCACCTGATCACGACCTACGAGACCGAGGCCCCGAACACGCCGTACTCCCCTTCCTACGCCTTCGCCCCCGACGGCGGCACGGGGGCCCGGCTGCATGAGGCCGAGGAGCGTTGGCGCGACGAACAACACCACATCGCCCAGGAGCGTGCCGAGCGACTCCTGCACGATGTGCTCGCGGCCGTGCGCTCGGCCGTGGATGACGAGCTGGAGCAGGCTGGCGTCGAGCCGCCGCACGTGACCGAGGAGGTGGTCGCCGGGATCCGCCCGTCGCAGCTGCTGATCGAACGTTCCCACGAGGCCGGCCTGCTCGTGGTCGGCTCGCGAGGCCTCGGCGGTTTCCGTGGCTTGCTGCTCGGTTCGGTGTCCCAGCAGTGCGTCCACCATGCGGCCTGCCCGGTCGTGGTCGTGCGGCACGAAACCCAGTGAGGGGACGACCGGCCATGCGTCGGTGGGGATCGGGTGTGGACCGGATGCTCGCCACGTGACAGGATGGGGCTCGAGACGCAGGGAGCCTCATGAGCGGCACGATCGGCGACATCCTCACCGGCAAGGGCGCCTCCGTGGTCACGCTCGGGTCCTCTGCGTTGGTGGCAGAGGCCACCGCGCTGCTGCGCTCGCGCGGCATCGGGGCGGTGGTCCTCGTGGATGACGCCGACGGGGTCGTCGGTCTGGTCTCGGAACGTGACGTCGTGCATGCGCTCGCGGCGCGTGGCGCCGACGTGCTCCAGACCCCGGTCGCGGAGATCATGAGCACCGACACCCCGACGTGCACCGAAGCTGCCCGGGTCGACGACGTCGCAGCACTCATGACCCAGGGACGCCACCGTCACATCCCGGTCCTCGATGGCGACCAACTGATCGGCATCGTCTCCGTGGGTGACGTCGTGCGTTCCCGCCTGGACGCGCTCGCCGAGACCGCCGATCACCTGCGGGCCTACGTGGCCGGTAGCTACTGACCCGCCGCCTGCTCCACGACGGACCGGGCAGGGGCGAGTGACCCGGCCAGGACGGGTCGCTCGCCCCCGATGACGGCCGCCGTCAGCGGGGATGCTGGCACGGTCCGGACACGTGTGGCGGCGAGGTGCGTGGGTGCCCAGGGTCCCCGACCCCGGCTGGGTCGACCGTTGGTGGTGGGCACGGCTGCTGGTCGCGGTCGTGCTGAGCATGCTCGTGCTGCCCGTCCTCGGATCGGGCCCGGCGTCGGCGGCCGAGGATGCCGAGGTGACGGGTCCGCCAGCGGTCCCGGAGGACCTGGCCGCGGCGCTGACCGACGACGGCGGGGTCGAGTTGCTGTTCTTCGGCTCCGCGACCTGCCCCTACTGCCAGCAGATGGAGGGTTACCTCGACGAGCTCGAGGCGACCTTCTCGCCACCACTGGCGGTCTCCCGCTACGAGGTGTCGGGCGACCCGGCCGCGCGGCAGCGTTGGGAGACCGAGCTGCTGGCGCGGGGCTACACCCCCTCGGGTGTGCCCACCACGATCCTCGGGGACCGGGTCTGGATCGGTTTCGACGAGGACGTGGCCGGGGACATCACCAGGGCCGTCGCCACCGTGGTCGCCGCCGCGCTCGACGCCTCCGACGGCGCAGGCGCCGGCGCGGGCGCGCCCCCGGCCGGTGCCCCGGCCACTGGGGACCTGCTCGAGCCGACCGACCCGCGCCTGTCCCTGCCGTTGGTCGGCGAGATCGAGCTGGCGGGGCGCTCGGCGCTGGGCGTCACGGCCCTGGTCGCCTTCGTGGACGGCTTCAACCCGTGCTCGCTGTGGGTCCTGGCCATCCTGCTGGCCATGGTCCTCAACGCCGGCGCGACCCGCCGGAGGGTCGTCGCCGTCGGCACGACGTTCCTGACCGTCACCGCCGCGATCTACGGCGCCTTCATCGTCGGGGTCTTCACCGTCGTGGACCTGCTCTCCGGCGTGACCGCGATCGCCTGGGTGGTGGGGGCCATCGCCCTGCTCGTCGGTGTCGTCAACATCAAGGACTACTTCGCCTACAAGCAGGGGTTCTCCCTCACCATCCCGGATCGCTACAAGCCACGCATCTACCGGGGCGGACGTGCGATCCGCGACGACGAGCGTCCGCTGCCGGCGGTGCTGGCGACGACCGTGGTGCTCGCGGCCGGCGTCGCCCTGGTCGAGCTGCCCTGCACGATGGGCTTCCCGGTGGTCTGGACCGGGACGCTGCAGACCATGGGCATCGCCCGCGACACCGAGTTCGCCGGGCTGCTCGGTCTCTACCTCCTCATCTACGTCGGGCTGGAGCTGGTGCTGTTCGGCATCGTCGTCGCCACGATGCAGGTCACCCGCATCGAGGAACGCCACGGCCGGGCGCTCAAGCTGGTCGGCGGCTCCCTGATGGTCGTGTTGGGTGTGGCCATGATCTGGTTCCAGACCCTGCTGGACGATCTCACCGGCCTGCTGGTGCTGACCCTGGCGGCCGCCGGTCTGGCGGGGGGGTTGGTGCTCGTCAACCGCGTGCGCGGTGGCGGCCGCGGCGCGGCTCCGGACCTGGGGGAGACGGCGGCATCGTCATCGACCCACCGGTCGGCGACGTCTGGACGGCGATGAGCCGGCACCGGCTCAACCCGGTGCGGCGCCGGCCTTGGCGCGCTTGGCCGCCCGGGCACGGGTCGCCGGGTCCAACTCGACCTTGCGCAGTCGCACGTTGCTCGGGGTGACCTCGACCGCCTCGTCCTCCCGGATGAACTCGAGCGCCTGGTCGAGCGACAGCGCGCGGGGCGGCGCGAGACGCACCAACTCGTCGCCCGTCGCGGAGCGGACGTTGGAGAGCTTCTTCTCCTTGGCCGGGTTGATGTCCATGTCCTCCGAGCGTGCGTTCTCGCCGACGATCATCCCGGCGTAGACCTCGGCACCCGGCGCGATGAACATCTGCCCGCGCTCCTGGAGGTTCAGCAGCGCGAACTGCGTGGCCTGGCCCTGTCGATCGGCGACCAGCGAGCCGTTCGGACGGGTGCGCAGCTGTCCCTGCCAGGCCTCGTACCCATCGAAGACGTGGTGCAGGATGCCGGTGCCGCGTGTCTCGGTGAGGAACTCCGTGCGGAACCCGATCAGGCCACGCGCCGGGACGCGGTACTCGAGCCGGACCCAGCCGGTGCCGTGGTTGACCATCTGCTGCAGCCGGCCCTTGCGCAGTCCGAGCAACTGGCTGACCACCCCGACGTACTCCTCTGGGACGTCGATCGACAGCGCCTCGAAGGGCTCGTGGATCTGACCGTCGATCTCCTTGGTGACCACCCGTGGCTTGCCGACGGTCAGCTCGAACCCTTCCCGCCGCATCGTCTCCACCAGGATCGCGAGCTGGAGTTCACCGCGACCCTGGACCTCCCAGGTGTCGGGACGCTGCGTCGGCAGCACCCTGAGAGAGACGTTGCCGACCAGCTCCTGCTCGAGGCGTGCCTGGATGAGGCGTGCCGTGAGCTGCTTGCCGTCGCGGCCGGCCAGGGGGGAGGTGTTGACCCCGAGCGTCATCCCGAGGCTCGGTTCGTCCACCGTCAGCCGGGGGAGCGGTCGGGGGTCCTCCACATCGGCCAGGGTGTCGCCGATCGTGACCTCGTCGATACCGGCGACGGCGATCAGGTCGCCCGGACCCGCCTCGTCGGCCTGCACGCGGTCCAGCGCCTCGGTGAGGTACAGCTCGGAGAGCTTGACCCGCTCCACCTCGCCGTTCTCCCGGCACCAGGCGACCGTCTCCCCACGGCGGACGCGACCGTTCTGGATGCGGCACAGGGCCAGGCGGCCGAGGTAGGGGGAGGAGTCGAGGTTGGTGACCAGTGCCTGGAACGGATGGTCGGGCTGGTAGGTCGGAGCCGGGACGTGGGCCATGATCGTCTCGTACAACGGTCCGAGATCGGTCCCGGGTCGGTCGAGGTCGAGGGTGGCCGTGCCCTCGCGGGCGTTGGTGTAGAGGATCGGCAGGTCGATCTGCTCGTCATCGGCACCGAGGTCGATGAGCAGATCGAAGGCCTCGTCGACGACCTCGGCGATCCGGGCGTCGGGGCGGTCGATCTTGTTGACCACGATCAGCACCGGCAGGCCCGACTCCAGTGCCTTGCGGAGCACGAAACGGGTCTGTGGCAGCGGGCCTTCGCTCGCATCGACCAGGAGCAGCGCGGCGTCGACCATGGCCAGTGCCCGCTCCACCTCGCCGCCGAAGTCGGCGTGGCCCGGGGTGTCGACGACGTTGACGACGACGTCGGCGCCGTCGGACTGTGGGAGCACGACCGCGGTGTTCTTCGCGAGGATCGTGATGCCGCGCTCGCGCTCGAGGTCGCCGGAGTCCATGACCCGCTCGTCGACGTCCTGGTTGGCACGGAACGCGCCTGATTGCCACAGCATGGCATCGACCAGGGTGGTCTTGCCGTGGTCGACGTGGGCGATGATGGCGACGTTGCGCAGGTCCGAACGGACCGCCGTCGTGGGAGAGGTCACCGGGGCACCGAGGTGGTGGGAAGGGGCGGGGGAGGTCTCCAAGCGTACCCGCGTCGGATGGGTGCACGGCCGGGTGCAGCCATCGCACGCTGCAGAGGAGTGCACCGGCGTGAGGAGGTTCGGGACGGCGGGCGCGGGGATCGCGCTCGCGGTCACGGCCGGCCGGCCGCGATCGAAGACGCCCGGCTGCGCCCGAGCGAGGTCCCGCTGCACCCCGTCACCGGATGGGCGAGGTCTCGCCGAGGAGCTCGGCCACGTGCGTGCGGAGTCGGTCCACCCCCGTGCCCCGCTCGGCACTGACCCACAGGACCGCCTTCGGGTGGACCCCGCAGCCCTCGGCGAGCTCCCGTCGGCGCCGATCACGCCGCGAGGAGCGGATCTTGTCGTGCTTGGTGGCGACCACCTCGAAGGCGAGCTCCTCGTGGCGCAGCCACGCGAGCATCTCCTCGTCCAACGAGGTCGGTCCGACCTCACCGTCCACCAGCAGCAGCGTGCTCACCAGCGGCTCCCGCGCCACGAGGTAGCGCTCCATACGGGCGCGCCACGCCGCGCGCTCGGTGGCGGCGACCTTGGCGTAGCCGTAGCCCGGCAGATCGACCAGGGTCGCGCCACGCGGGGTGGAGAAGCAGTTCAGCAGCTGCGTCCGCCCGGGGGTCTTGGAGGTCCGTGCCAGCTTGACCGCTCCGGCGAGGGCGTTGACGACCGTGGACTTGCCCACGTTGGAACGGCCGGCGACGGCCACCTCCGCCGGGCTCGGCGGGAGCTGACTGACGTCGTCGGCACTCGAGGTGAAGGAGAGCGAGAGCGGGTTGGCCACGCCCGACAGTCTGTCCTAGCGACGGTCGGGGTGCCCAAGCCGTGCGCCTGGCAGGCTCCGCGTTCCGGGCCCGGCGACCCGGACGGCAGCGCTGCGGCGTCGAACTCCACCAACGAGCCTGCCCCCTGATCGCCATCGAGGAGTACCGGTGACCACCGAGACCGAGCACACACATCGCGACACCGAGGTCGCCACGGAGGGCATCGGGCGGGGCTACATCGAGGACGAGTTCGAACGGGACATGCACTACCTCGATGACCGCATCACCGCGCAGGTGGACGCCGACTGGCCGGTCGAAGCCGGCCGCTACCGCCTGATCGTCAGCCGGGCCTGTCCCTGGGCGCACCGAGCGGTCATCGTCAGGCGCCTGCTCGGGCTCGAGCAGGCGCTGCCGATGGGCATCGCCGGCCCGACCCACGACTGGCGCAGCTGGACCTTCGACCTCGACCCCGGGGAGGTCGACCCCGTCCTGCGGATCCGGCGGCTCAGGGACGCCTACGAGGCCCGGAGGCCGGGTTACGAGCGCGGTATCACCGTGCCGGCGATCGTCGACGTGCCCACCGGCGCGGTGGTCACCAACGACTTCAAGCAGATCACCCTGGACCTGTCCAGCGAGTGGTCGGCCCACCATCGAGAGGGCGCGCCCCAGCTGTACCCGGAGCCGCTGCGCGATGAGATCGACGAGGTCGCGGAGTCGGTCTTCCGTGACGTCAACAACGGGGTGTACCAGGCGGGGTTCGCGGGCACGACACCGGCCTACGAGCGGGCCTACACGGCGCTGTTCGCCCGGCTGGATCAGCTCTCCGATCGCTTGGCCACGCAGCGCTACCTGGTCGGCGACACGATCACCGAGGCGGACGTGCGGCTGTTCACCACCCTGGTGCGCTTCGACGCCGTCTACCACAACCACTTCAAGTGCAACCGTTCCAAGTTGACGGAGATGCCGGTGCTGTGGGCCTACGCCCGGGATCTGTTCCAGACCCCGGGGTTCGGGGACACCACCGACTTCGTCCACATCAAGCGGCACTACTACGAGGTCCACACCGACATCAACCCGACCGGCATCGTCCCCCTGGGGCCGGACCTGACGGGCTGGGCGACCCCGCACTTCCGCGAGGAGCTCGGTGGCCGGCCCTTCGGCGACGGCACACCCCCGGGGCCGGTGACACCGGGAGAACGGGTCCCCCGCGAGCACGATCCCGCCCTGCTCGCGGTGGGCTGAGCCGGCACGCACGCAGCCCGAGGCCTGGGACCGCCGGGGGCCGTTGCGACGGTCGAGAGAGGGTGGGCACCGGTGGGGACGAGGAAGCCGGGCACACGGCGATCTAGCGCGCTACGATCCCCGCAGCACGGAACCGAGGCGTCCGAACGCGTCCAGCGGTCGAGGCACCGTCGGGGTCGAGCACGCCCGGTGGCTGCCGCTCCTCGACCCAACGGGTTCCGTCGTCCCGACGGCCTCACGGTGCGATGACGCACCGGCCGGCGGGGCAGCGGACGGCACGACCGCTCGACGCCGTCTGCCCGCATCGCGCCTCGGCACGGTCTCCACCGTGCCCGCCGGACCGGACCGTGACGGCCCCACCACCGTGCTGTCACCGACCGCTCGTCGTGACCTCCCGCCGCGCCGCGGCGGTGGAGGCCGCCTGGAGACGGAGGGATCACCATCGCCAGTCACGCTCGTGGCCGAAGGCTGACCCCGGAGGACCTCCGGGAGCTCGCCCAGGCGCATCTCGACGGTCTCGCCTCGGATGACGACGTCGCGCTCCTCTCGAGCGACGAGCAGGGGTGGGTCGATGCGCTGCGGTGGTTGCGTCGCGATGTGGGTCGCACGATCCAGCGCCTCGAGCGCGAGGTCACCGGCCCCGAGCGCACCCTCGTGCTGGCTGACTTCGAGGAGGAGCGCGAACGGATCGACGATGCGCTCACCCGGCTCACCGGTGAGGATCCTCGCGCCCCGTCGGCTCCGGCGAACCCACCCAAGCCGGCTGGCGACGCAGCTCCGCGCGATCCCGAGGTGGCGGAGCAGCGCGACACCGAGGTCGAGCAGCCGCCGAGCCCGCCGCGGCTGCAGCTGTCCTGGCACCGCGGCAGTATCGTGGCCTGGAGCGCCGGCCGGGGTTCGGAGCCGGAACCCGTGTCGTCGGTCGCCGACCGGCTGGCCGCCGCAGGGGCGCCGTCCGATGCCTTCGGCGAGGGCGAGCCGGTCGGTCTGCCGTCGGGCGGGTCGGCTCCGACCCTGACCGCGGACGTCCACGACACGCTCGGCTGGCTGGTCGCGTTGGCCGACACCCATGCGGACGAGGACCTGTCGCCCAGCGTCACCTGGATCGGGCTGGCCGCGGCGCTGGCGGTCCGGCTCGTCGCCCAGGGGCGCATGGTCCCGCAGCTGCGCAAGGTCGGTGATGCTCCGGCCAACCGCTCCTTCTTCGCGGTGCGGTGGGAGCCGACCCTGATCGACCACGATGAGTTGACCGGCCTGGTCAAGGCGATGCCCGGTGCCGTCGCGGCGCTCGAGGGACGTCGTGACGCCCGGACGGTGACCCATGGGATCGTGTCCGGCTTCGTCGACGCGATCTGTCGCGACGCGGCCCGGCGGGTCGAGGTCCCGGCTCCGCCACCCCAGCCGCAGCGACCCGCGGAGATCGCGGAGGCGGCGCTCGGGCGCTTGGACGGCTCGACCTTCGAGGCCCCGCATGCCCAGGGCACGGAGATCCGGCGCGGGCTCGAGTCGTGGGCGGAGGGGGTCACGGGAGCCTCGAAGCTCGAGCTGATCGTCCAGTTGGATCCGCCCGACACCGGCGATGCGTGGCTGTTGCGGACGCTGGTCCCCGGCGGTCGCCGCAAGGACGAGGCCGTCGAAGCCGCGATGTCCCGTGCCAACCACGATCGCAAGGAGTTGATCAAGCGCGAGCTCGAACGTCTGGAGGGCCTGTACGCCCCACTCGAACGTGGCAAGGACCGCCGTCGCGGCGAGGTGATCCTCAGCCAGGACGAAGCCTGGGAGCTGATGACCCAGACCGGGTCCGTGCTCACCAACGCCGGCTTCGAGGTCCGCGTTCCACCGCTCTCCACCAAGAAGCCGAGCTCGCAGCTGAAGCTGACCTCGCTCGGGTCCCAGGAGCGGTCCGTCGGGGCGCAGCAGCTCAGCGACGTGCGCTGGTCGGCGGTGTTCGGTGACGAGGAGCTCACGGCGGCACAGATCCGTGAGCTGGCGTCCCAGTCACGACCGCTGGTGCGCTCGCAGGGTCGGTGGGTCGCTGTCGAGCACGCTGACCTGGAGGCGGCGGCGGCCGCACTCGAGGAGCGGGCGAACAGGACGAAGCTGTCCGGAGCGGACATGCTCCGCTACGCCCTCGGGCTCGACGGCACCGCTCTCGGTCGCCCGATCCAGCTCGAAGGCGAGGGCTGGGCTGCCGATCTGCTGCACAGCGCCGCTGCCATCCCCGAGCAACCACCCGCTTCTCCGGAGGGTTTCGAGGGCGAGCTCCGCAGCTACCAGGCCGACGCGCTGGCGTGGTTGCACTTCCTCGAGTCGGCTGGGCTCGGGGGGATCCTGGCCCTGGACATGGGGCTCGGCAAGACGCCGACCCTGCTCGCCTTCCTACGTGACCGTGACGAGGACACGCGGCCGGCGTTGGTGATCGCCCCACCGGCCGTGGTCGGGAACTGGGCCAGTGAAGCCGCCCGCTTCGTGCCGGACCTCGAGGTCGTCGTCCACCACGGCACGAACCGTGCCGATGCCGATGAGGTCGCCACCGAGGCAGCGGAAGCCGACGTCGTGCTCACGACCTACGGCACCGCGTTGCGGGACGTGGAGGCCCTGGCCGCGATCTCCTGGAGTCGGATCGTCCTCGACGAGGCCCAGGTGATCAAGAACCCCACCAGTGAGACCGCGCAGCAGCTGCGCCGACTGGAGGGTGGGACCCGCGTGGTCCTCACGGGGACGCCGATCGAGAACGGGCTCGGTGATCTGTGGGCACTGCTGGACTTCGCGAACCCCGGTCTGCTCGGTGATCGGGCCACCTTCGTCGGCCAGATGCAGCAGATCGCCACCAAGGGCAACGGCGCCGAGTCGGCCCTGACCACCCTGAACGGGGTGTTGGTGTTCCGTCGGACCAAGGCAGAGCCGGTGATCGCCGCGGAGCTGCCCGACCGCATCGACTCGCTGGACCACTGCCCGATGACCGCGGAGCAGATCGGCCTGTACCAGGCGATCCTCGACGACCTGGTCGTGACCTCTGCCGAGGAGGACACGACCAAGCGCAAGGGGGCAGTGCTGGCGGCGATCACCGCCCTGAAGCAGATCTGCAACCATCCCGCCGCCTACACCGGTGACGACGGGCCGCTGGATGACCGTTCGGGCAAGCTCGAACGGTTGGAGGAGATCGTCGAGAACGTGTTCGCGTCCGGTGAGCGGATGCTGATCTTCACGCACTTCGCGAGCTGGGGTGAGAAGCTCGCCAAGCACCTCAGCCGGCGCACCGGCGTCGACATCGAGTGCTACCACGGCGGGCTCGCCCGTGGTGCCCGTGATCGGATGATCGCGCGTTTCCAGTCGGGGGTGGGGCCCGGAGCCCTGGTGCTGTCGCTGAAGGCGGGCGGTACCGGGTTGAACCTCACCGCCGCCAGCCACGTCGTGCTCTACGACCGGTGGTGGAACCCGGCGGTGGAGGACCAGGCCCGCGACCGCGCCTGGCGTATCGGGCAGACGCGCACCGTGGTGGCCCACCGACTGGTGTGCCCCGGCACCGTCGACGAGCGCGTGGAGGAGGTCGTGGCTGGCAAGCGCAAGATCGCCGACATCGCCCTGCCGAAGTCCAGCTCCGTCGGCGATCTCGACGAACGGCAGCTGCGACGTGCTCTGGGCATCGACCCGAACGCGGTCCTGACAGAGGACGCCCCGGTACCTGCCGCCAGAGGTGATGCCGCATGAGCGAGCACCGTGATGATCGTCCCGACGCGGGTACCCGGGCCGACGGCAACCGGAACCGTTCGCGTCGCAAGCGGGGGCGGGGCCGGGGACACAAGCGTGCCGGCGAGGCCCCCGACCGGACCTCGGAGAGCACCGCTGACGGCGCCCGCTCGGGTGGAGGCCCGAAGCGGCAGCGCAAGCGGGCCCCCAACCGCAAGTCACGCCAGCGGCCGCGTGGTCCGGAACGAGAGCAGGCCCCCGGGCGCAACGATGCGGCGGGGTTCTGGGGTGAGCCCGAGCTGCTCCCCGCGATGGCACGTGACGTCCGGATCACCGATGCTCCGGCCGCGGTGCCACGTTCGCTGGGCCTGCCGCCCCTGCCCGGTCACGAGGCCGTCGCCGAGCACTACTTCACGGTGGTGTACGAACGTGCGGTGGCCACCGCTG
>CAYXJD010000011.1:938-25962 GCA_964465225.1 uncultured Actinomycetota bacterium | reverse complement strand
GCCGAGGTGCTCGCCGAGGTCCAGCGCGCGATCGACGAGGGCAACGACGACCTCGCGCGGGTGGAGCAGGTGCGCAAGTTCGCGATCGTGCCGGCGGAGTGGACCGCGGAGTCCGAGGAGCTCACGCCGTCGCTGAAGCTCAAGCGCAACGTGATCCACACCAAGTACGCCGAGGTGATCGACGGCCTCTACGCGCAGGCACCCTGAGCCGGCTGGCTGCGGCCCCGGACATGCGGCGAGCCCCGCCGAGGTGCGGCGGGGCCCGTCTCGATCCTGGTGTCCGTCGGGTCTGCGACCTAACCGAACCTCACGATCGGGTGCGTGTCGTGATCACCTCAGAGCGGGGTGACCTCGGTGGCCTGCGGGCCCTTCTGGCCCTGACCAACGTTGAAGCTGACACGCTGACCATCGTCCAGCGACTTGTAGCCGTCGGACTGGATCGCGGAGAAGTGCACGAACAGGTCGTCGCCGCCGTCCTCGGGCTGGATGAAGCCGTAGCCCTTGTCGGCGTTGAACCACTTAACGGTACCTTCTGGCATGAAATCGTCCCTATCTCGACGCACTGCGGTGCGGGCTGCCCCAAGGAAGATGGGAACGAGTAGACCCGACGCGGTGCGGTGAAGGCACCAACGTACAGGGCTCGGCGCCCATCTCGGTCAACGAGTCCAGCGAGCGCGGCCACCGCTCACCCGGGCAGGCGCACCGCACCGGTCCGCGACCCCCCGGTCGATGGTGCGCAACGGGACGCGAGCGGGTGGCCACGGAGGTGTCATGGTCGCGACCATCGCCCGGATCCTGCTGGCGGTAGGCGGGGCGTGGCTCGCCCTGGTGCTCCTGGCTGCGGTGTTCCAGCGGCAGTTGATCTACCTCCCCGACACCACCGACCCCCGAGCGCCCTCGGACGTGGAGGTGGTGGCGCTGACGACCGAGGACGGACGGGAACTGGACGCCTGGTACCTCGCTCCCGACATCGAGCCCGTCACGACCGTCCTCCTGGCGCCCGGGAACGCGGGCAACCGTGCGGATCGCCTGCCGATGGCGCGTGCGCTCAACGAGCGCGGACACGCGGTGCTGCTGCTCGACTACCGCGGCTACGGCGGGAACCCGGGCCGCCCGTCCGAGGAGGGTCTGGTGGCCGACGCCCGGGCAGCCCGCGATCACCTCGCCGCCCGCCCTGACGTCGAGGTGGCACGGATCGCCTACCTCGGGGAGTCCATCGGCTCGGCGGTGGTGGCGGCGCTCGCCGCGGAACGACCACCGGCAGCCCTGGTGCTGCGGTCACCCTTCCCGCAGCTCGCGGACGTGGGCCGCGCCGCCTACCCGTTCCTGCCGGTCCGGACCCTGCTCCGCGACCGTTTTCCGACCTCCGAGTACCTCGAGGCCTACGACGGACCCGTCCTGGTCGTGGCCGGTGCTGCGGACCGGATCGTGCCGACCGAGCTGTCCGTCGAGGTGGCGCGTCGAGCGGACGCGACGCTGCACGAGCTCCCAGGTGTCGGGCACAACGACGCCGCGATGTTCGTCGGCGACCGTCTGCTCACCGCGGTCGATGCGCACCTGCGGGCCGCGGTCGAGGCAGCGGCCTGACCGTCGGCACGATCCCGGGGTCCCCGCGGCGGTGGTCGGCCGTGGCCTCGTCGCTGCGGCGGTGGTCGCCCGTGGCCTCGTTGCTGCGGCGGTGGTCGGCCGTGGGACGAGGCGCCCGCGCCTCGCGGACGACGAGCGGTAGGTCACCGACCCTCGTCGGTGGTCATGCCCGGGCCGCGCGTTGCAGTTGCTCGCTTCGTTCCGCCAGCTCGGAGAACAGCAGCGCGTTGGCCAGACACGCGCTCAACAGGTCCTCGAGGTGGACGGACTCGTCCTCGCCGTGGGCGTTCGAGCGGGGATCCTCCACACCGACCAGTAGACAGGGTGCACCACCGAAGGCCGTGCTGAACGGCTCGACGAAGGGGATCGACCCGCCGCATCCCACCTCGGCCGGCCTGCGGCCGTAGGCCGCGGTCATGGCGGCGACGGCTGCCGACCAGGCGGGACCTTCGGGCTCCATCAGCCATGCCGGGTTCGAGGTGCCGATCTCCACGTCGACCTGCGCCCCGAACGGCGCGTGGGCGACGAGGTGGTCGGCGAGGGCCTCGAGCGCCCGGTCCGGGTCCTGGCCGGGGGCCAGGCGGCACGACAGCTTGGCCGTGACGTCGCTGAGGAGGGTGTTCGAGGCCTGGGCGACCGGGGTGACGTCCATCCCGGTCGGGGTGATCGTGGGCCTGAGCCACAGCCGTTCCTCGATCCCCCGGGCCGGATCGCCGACGAAACGCACGCCGTCGAGCAGCTGCACGTCATGGCGCAGCCGCTCAGGTTCGGTGCCGAGCGCGGCGAACCGCTCCCGCTCGATCTCCGGCGTCTCGCGGACGTCGGCGACGAACCCCGGGACAGCGACGTCGCCGTGCTCGTCGTGCAGGGTCGCCAGGAGACGGACGGTGGCGGTCAGGGCGTCGGGTACGGCTCCGCCCCACATCCCGGAGTGGACCGGCTGCTCGAGGGTGCGCACGCGCACGGTGACGTCGGCCATGCCGCGCAGGGCGTAGGTCAGCGAGGGCCAGCCGACCTCGTGGTTGACCAGGTCGGCCAGCACGATCACGTCGCTGTCCAGCTGGTCCGACCACCGTTCGAGCAGGGCGGTGAGGGACGGCGAACCGATCTCCTCCTCCCCTTCGATCAGGACCTTGACGTTCACCGGCAGTGCGCCGCGCGCACCGAGCCAGGCCCGGATCGCGGCCACATGCGTCATGATGCCCGCCTTGTCGTCCGCGGCGCCACGGCCGTAGAGGCGACCCTCCCGCTCGGTCGGCGTGAACGGGTCGGTGTGCCACCGTCCGGCCGTGCCGACGGGTTGGACGTCATGGTGGGCGTACAAGAGCACCGTCGGCGCGTCGTCCCCGGCATGCTGCCAGGCGCCGGTGACGGCGGGCTGCATGCCATCGGCCTCGAGGACCTCGACGTGTTCGAGTCCGGCATCGCGCAGGAGCCTCGCCGTGACCTCGGCACTGTGCCGGACGTCGTCGACATGGTCGGCGAGCGCGCTGATCGACGGGATCCGGACCAACTCCTCGAGCTCGGCCCGGATCCGCTCGCGATCGTCCAGCAGGCGGTCGGCGACGTCCGAGAGCTGCTCGGGGACGACACGTGCAGGGCGGGGGTACTGCGACATGGTGGGCTCCGTCCGACGAGGGGGTTCGCAGTCTGCCTCGCTTGCGGAGCCGCGGCTGGAAACGGTCGCCCTGTTGCGGTCGGGCAGGAGCCCACGACTATCCTGCCGACGGCCAGCGCCCGGAGCCCAGCCGAGGGCCTCCGAACGGTCCCGCCGGGGCACGGCACGCCGCACGGCGCCGCCCCGGTCATGCCAACGTCCGTGGATCAGCGCCGAACGCCGCAGCGACGCGAGGAAGGCCAGCACCGTGGGTCATGCAGCAACAGCGTGGGAACGCATCTCGAGCATGCTCGCGTCCGGGGATGTCTCCGACCTGCTCGGTGTCTACACGGCCGATGCGCTCTACCTGGAGCCGTACAACCCACCGCACCGTGGCAACCTCCTCATCCAGGCGTACCTCAAGGACTGGCTCGGCGGCAAGGAGGACATCGCCGTCGACGCGAAACGCGTCATCGAATCGGAGGATGGGACCGAACTGGGTGTCGAGTGGACCATCTCCTACACCGCCGCCGGGCGGCGCTGGAACGACCTCCCGCGGGCGAGCTTCTTCGCGTTCGACGACGCCGGCCGCATCAACTACCACCGCGACTACACCTGAGTCTCTCGGTTCGTGCCCGCGCGGGGGAGGACCGGTGCGGCCGTCGACGGGTGATGGCTGGGCCGTAGCCGATGACGCGTCGCCGGTTGGGTGCGTGTTGCCCCGGTTGCCGGGGTGTTCTGCACCCGATCCCGGCGCGGCGTGGGCGGCCGTTGCCGGTTGGGTGCGTGTTGCCCCGGTTGCCGGGGTGTTCTGCACCCGATCCCGCGGGGGAGACGCCACGGTGCGGCAGAGAAGCGGGGCGCGCGTACCCCGCTCAGTCGCGGGTGAGGTAGCGCCAGACCAACAACCCGGCCAGTGCCGCCCCGATCAGGCCCGCTGCGACCTGTCCTGCCGGCTGGACCTCTGGTAGCCGGTCGCGCAGGCGCACCGGCGAGGCGAACACCTGGATCTGCCAGTCCATCGCCTCGGCAGCGGCGCGTAGCTCCTTGTCCGGGTTCACCGCGGTGGGCTGTCCCACCGCCGACAACATCGGCAGGTCGGTGATCGAGTCCGAGTACGCGAAGCAGCGCGAGAGGTCGTAGCCGCGGACCTCGGCGATCTGGCGGATCGCCGTGGCCTTCGCTCCGGCGTAGGCGTAGAACTCGATCGTGCCGTCGTACCGCCCCTCGGCATCGATGCCGGAGCGGGTGGCGATGACCTCCTTCACGCCGATGAACTCGCTGTAGGGCTCGACGATCTCCTCACCACCCGAGGAGACGATCCACACGTCTCGGCCGGCTCGCCGGTGCGAGGCGATCAGGTCGAGCGCCTCCTGGTAGGCCAGGGGCGCGATCGTCTCCTCCATGGTCTCACGGACCAGGTGCCGGACCCGATCCGCATCCCAGCCGCGGGTCAGTTCCAGAGCGGCATGACGGGCCTGTTCCATGCGCTCGTGGTCGGCACCGGCGAGTTGGTAGACGACCTGTGCGTACAGGGTCTTGAGCACCATCGACGAGCTGATGAGTCCGTCCCGGTAGAAGGTCCTGCCCATGACCAGGGTCGACGACTTGGCGATGATCGTCTTGTCCAGGTCGAAGAACGCCGCCTCCTTGGCCCCGGTTGACCGCCGGCCGATCTCCGACAGCATCCGTGCCGAGAGCCGGTCGGCATCGGGCCTGGCATAGCGCTGCTCGGTCTCCTGCCCGGCCACCGAGGCCGCCGCTGCGGCGGTCGCGAACTGATCGCTGCGGTCGCCGCTGTGGCCGGCCGACTCGTCGGGCTGGACGACCCCCACGGCGGCCTGGTCGCCGTCCGTCGCGGCGTGCTCCTCCACCTCGTCGCGGTGTGCGGCCACCAGAACCTCCGTTCGCCCCTCCGTCTGCACGACGGCGCAGCGTAGCCCCGGGGCGGCCGGTCAGCGGGCGGTGAGCTGGGTCGCTCGGACGGGGACCGACGGGACGGTGGTACGAACGGCGACGGCGGCACGCGAACATCGGTGACCGGGAGACAGCACCGCTTCGGCGGGTGTGGAGAGGGTTGTCCACAAGCCACGGTGCACCGACATCGAGGTGGCGCCCCCGCGGTCGTAGCGTCCTCCCATCACGGTTGCAGATGGTGAGCTGATGGATGAGGAGATGCGATGACGGCCGGCGAGGTGCTCGAGATGCCGACCATGGGGGAGCGCCCGACCGATGCGCCGGGACAGGGAGAGGGCTCGGTCGGATCGACGACCGCCGCGCTGCCGGTCGTGCTCGATCTCTCACCAGACCGGACCGAAGCCGTGCGCAGCTGGGTGGAGGGGGTACTCGGCTGGCAGGTGGTGGACGGCGGTGACGAGGATCCGGTTCCGGCGGTGCTACGTGTGCGTGACCACCGCGATCCGATCTCCTCGACGGGAGTGCCGGGTCGTCACACGGATCCGGAGCTCGAGGCCCTCTTCGTGGAGGGCGATCCACTCTCCCAGGAGCGAGCAGCGGCGTCCGATCGTGCCGACCGGGTTGCTGCGAGTGGTCGGGCGGTCCTGATCGGCCCGTCTGGCGCAGCTGACGTCTCGGAACGGGCAGCCCCATCGGGTCCGAGTGGTCGCCTCCAGCAGGTGCCCACCGTTCTGCTGTTACCCGATGGCAGCGACCCCGTGGGGGCGGCTCGCACGGCAGTCCGGCTCGGTCCTGCGGCCGTCCTCGGTTGGCCGAGCGATCGTGACCGGTTGTCTCCCGTCGCGACCAGGCTGCTCGAGACGCCGCGTCGTCGGGGCGGCTCGCCTGCACGGCTGACGGTGGGGGGCAGCGCGGGCGGCGTCGGTACCACGACCGTCGCCCTCGCACTGGGTGGGCTGCGAGCCTGGTCCGGCACCCGCACCCTCGTCGCCGTACGTGGTCTGGGCTCGTCCTACCGAGGTATCCCGAGCGCAGCACTCGGAGGTGGCGATCTGTGGGCAGCCGCGGAGCGACTGCCCGGGATCGATGCCGTACGTGCGGTCCGACTGCTCGATCACGATTCGGTCCCCGAGGTCACGGACCGATCGATCGAGGCGGTGATCCTCGACCTGGGTCCCGACCCGGACTGCGACGTCCTCGTATGTCGTCCGGATGCTGCCGGTCTCGCCGCGCTCCGGGTGACACCGGCCGGGGCGATCGTGCTCGTCGGTGATGGTGCCGTGCCCGGGCGTGTGTTGGCATCCGCTGCCAGCGGGCGCCCCGTGCTCCGGGTGCCCTGGTCGGTACGGGTGGCACGTGCGGGCGCGGATGGCCGCATCCCCGCCGGCCTGCCAGGCACCTGGGTCGCTGCACTCCGTCCCTTGGTCGCCGAGCCCGTCGGTGCGCGGGTTCCGGCGCACGCGGGGCGGGCCCGCCAGCGGCGGGCGCCATGGCGAGCAGCACGTGCCCCGGGGCACGGTCGAAGATCGCGCTGAGGAGGCAGGACGGCGACCCATCACGGGGAGCAAGGCGACGGGCAGGGCGCGGCACCGTCGCACCCGACCGATGAACCGGACCCGGTGCTTCCAGCCGGCGATGCGAGCACGTAGCCACCACCGACCCGGGGGCGGGATCGGCCACCAACGTGGGACCTGAGGATCGATCGAGCAACGATGTGGCCATGGCCACTGCGCCCACGGGGACCGATGGAGGAGACCGGCTGGCCGGTGGCAACGGCGCGGGTGCTGCCTCGGCACCGCTCCGCGACGCGGTAGCCAGGCGTCTCAGAGACGACGTCGAACTGGCGGCCGGTCGGGTCGATCGGGCGGGGTTACGCCGCGCCGTCGCGCGAGCCCTGGCGGCCGAGGGCGTCGTCACGGCACCCGAGGTCTGGGCCCGTCTCGTCAGGGACCTCGTTGACGACCTCGGGGGGCTCGGCCCACTCGAGTCGGTGCTGCGTGATCCGGCCGTGACCGACGTGATGGTGAACGGAGCGGAGGAGGTCCACGTCGAACACGCCGGGCAGGTGATGCGGGTCCCTGTGGTCTTCGAGGACGACGACCACCTCGTGCGGGTCCTGGCGCGGACCCTGGGACCGTTGGGAGCTCGTCTCGACCGTTCGCACCCGTTCGTCGATGCCGTCCTGCCGGGTGGCATCCGACTGCACGCCATCCTGCCGCCGCTCGCGGAACGGCCCACCGTGACCCTGCGGCGGGTACCGGCGGTCGTGCCGAGCTGGGATGAGCTCGCGGCGGCTGGCAGCGTTCCCGAGGAGGTCCGCGGTCTCCTCCTCGCTGCCGTCCGTTCGCGTCGCAATCTGGCGGTCAGCGGCCGTGCCGGCGTCGGCAAGACCACCCTGCTGGCACGGTTGCTCGCCGAGGTCGGCGACGATCGTGTGGTGGTGATCGAGGACGCACCGGAACTGCGGCGGCCCGCGGCCCACACCGTGCACCTGCGGACGCGGCCTGCCAGCCCCGAGGGCGTCGGCGGAGTCGACGTTGCGACGCTGCTGCGTAACGCCCTGCGGATGCGCCCCGATCGGCTGGTCGTCGGCGAGGTCCGAGGGCCCGAGGTCGCCGATCTGCTCCAGGCCATGAACACCGGGCACGACGGATCGATGGCCACGGTGCATGCGAACGGTGCGCGTGAGGCCATCGTCCGGCTGGAGGGGATGGCGCTACTGGCCGGCGTCCCGCTGTCCGCGGCCAGGGCGCAGGTAGCCGCGGCGATCGACCTGGTGATCGCGCTCGATCGTGATCAGCGGGGACGACGTCGTGTCGCCGAGCTGCTCGCCGTCGCCCCGGGAACCGATGGCGCCGAGGTGGAGGAGGTGTGGTCGTGCTCCTGACGGCTGTGCGTCGCGCGCAGGTGGTCGCGGATCCTGATCGCGCGCTCGACGAGCTGCGTCTGCTGGTGGCGGCCGGCGCTCCCGTGACCGAGCTCGAGCGACTGCCCGAACGTTGCCGCCGTGCCGTGGCCCTGGCCCAGGGCATCGGTGCCCCCCTCCTGGAGGCCGTCGAGGCGGCGCAGGCAGCCCGCGACGACGTTCGGCGCGGAGAACGGGCCGTGGCGGTGGCCAGCTCGCAGACCCGTATGGTCGCCGGCGGCCTGCTGGTCGCTCCGCTGCTGCTCGTCCCCGGCCTCGCGCAGCTCGTCGGTGCCGACCTGGTCGGCTTCTACACGAGCCCGTTGGGGTTGCTGGTCCTGGCGGTGGGGGCGGGCCTGCTCGCGTTCGGCGCGGTCCTCGTCGTCGTGTTGGTCCGCCGCGTCGGCCATGCCGGCCAGCGCATCCGCCATCACGACCCGCTCGCGCTGGCCGCCGCCGGGGTGGCCGGGGTCATCGCCTACCACCTCGTCGGTCTGGCAGTGGCGCTCCTGGTCGCGCTGCTCGTCGAACACCTGTGGTCCTCGCGGCGACCAGCGGCGCCGGTGACCGCCGGTGTCGATGAGGTGGCCGACCTGGTCGCGACCGCGCTCACGGCCGGTGTCAGCGGCCCCGAGGCACTGCGGCTGACCGCCGACGCGCTTCCGCAGCACGCGACCCGGCTGCGACGGCTCGCGTTCGGTCTGGAACTGGGCATGGGCCCGGACGCCCTCACGCAGGAACCGGAGCGCGCAGGACACCCGCGTGTACGCGCAGCTGAGGTCGCCAATGATCCGCTCCACCGCCTGGCGTCCCTCTTGGCCGTTGCCGAACGCACCGGTGCCGCGATCGGGCCGAGTGTGCGCCATCTCGCCCGGGAGTTCAGGGCTGATGACCTCGCACGGGTCCTGGCTGCTGCTGAGCGCCTCCCCGCGCAACTGACCTTCCCCACCACCCTGTGCCTGCTGCCGGCCACGGTGCTGTTGATCGGTGCGCCGATCGTGCAGACCGGACTGTCGGCCGCGGGCTACTGACCGAGAGGAGCACCGATGCAGCACCTAGCACCGTTCACCGCTACCACCACCGCCTCCGATCTGCGTCGCGCGGCGATGGGAGCCCATCCCTCCGCGCAGCCGTCCGCATCGGGTCCGAGCGCTGCTGCGCCAGCACACCGTTCGGCCCCTCGCACGCCCATGGCAGCCGTTGCCCCTGACCCATCCGTCTCGGGGCGGCCGGCGTGGGCACCGACGGTGGCGCCCATCGAGGATGGGCCAGGGACGCATCGGGAGCGCACCGTTGCGACCGGTCCCGAGGCGGTCCGAAGCCGTGCCCTGGCGACCGGTCCCGAGGAAGGGTCGCTGGTCACGGAGTACGGCTTGCTGGCCGTGGTCGCCGCGACCGTGGCTGGCGTCGTGATCGAGTGGGCTAGCGGCGGCGCACTCGTCACACTGTTCAACGCGCTGCTACGCCACGCCCGCAGCCTCGTCGGCGCATGAGCCAGTCAGCGGGTGGGGTGGGGTGCACACGGGTGCGCCCCACCAGCGCGCCAGCGGCCAAGGACGCCGACGAGCGCCACGCCGGGGTCCTCAGTCTCGAAGCCGTGTGGATCCTGCCGGCCGTGGCCCTGCTGATCACCGGCTTGCTGCTGACGCTCGGGGTGGTCCGGGATGTCCTGTTGCTCCACGAGGCCGCCCGGGTCGGCGCGAGAACGGCGGTGACCACCACCGGCGCGGAGGCGGTCGTGGCATCGGCGCGGGATGCGGCGCCGGAGCTGGAGCTGACGGTCCACGTCAACCCCGTGGTTCGTCGGGACGGGGACCTCGTGACGGTCCGGGTGCACGCGACCCGCACGATCGGTCCGGTCGTCCACCGACTCTCCGCCCGGGCCGTCGGCCGCGTCGAGCCGGTCGTCGGCCCCGGCGCACCTGGTACCGGACCACGCTTCGGTCCGGTGGCGCCGTGAGCCGACGAGCGGACGGATTCGCCACGGTCGCACTGCCGATGCTGCTCTGGATCGGGACCCTGGCCGCCATCGCGATGATCGACCTCGGTGCCTACCTGGCCGGTGCGGCCCGAGCCCAGGCGCTCGCCGACGCGGTCGCTCTGGCGGCGGTCTCCGCGGACCTGGAGGGTGCGTCGGCCGACACGCCGATCCGGGAGGCCGACCGGGTCGCGATCGCAGGTGGCGGGCAACTGGAGGCCTGCAGGTGTCGCGCAGGTACCGGCCGCGCCGACGTCCGTGTCAGTGTGCCCGTGCCCGGCATCGTGCTCCCCTCCCTCGGCGCGTCGCGTGTCGTCGCCGAGGCCGCAGCCGCCCTGGTCGCTCCTCCGCGGTGACCGAAGCAGCCCCCTCGGTCCTCGGCGCTGTGGAGCGGCTCCCGCTCCCGGCATCCGCAACGGCGCGAGGGGTGCGCGTGGACGGTGCCGTGCGCGCACCCGGACCGCGACCTCAGGGGGCCCGGGTCAGCAGCAGATCGAGCACGACGAGGGCGCCGGCCTTGTCCAGCGGCTCGTTGCCGTTCCCGCACTTCGGGCTCTGCACACAGGACGGGCATCCGGCTGCACAGCGGCAGGTGGCGATCGTGGCCCGGGTCGCCGCGAGGTGCTCGGGAAGACGGCGGTACGACCGCTCCGCCAGCCCCGCACCACCGGGCACGCCGTCGTAGACGAACACCGTCGGCTGCCCCGTGTCGGGGTGCAGGGCCGTGGAGAGCCCACCGAGGTCCCAGCGGTCGCACAGCGCCAGCAGCGGGAGCATCCCGATGGCTGCATGCTCGGCAGCGTGCAGCGAACCCGGGACCCGCGCCGACGACAGCCCCCACTCCTCGAGCGTCGCCTCGGGCAGCGACCACCACACCGCAACGGTACGCAACTCGGTCGGTGGCAGGTCGAGGTCGGTCCGCTGCACGACCTCCCCGGAGCCGACCCGCAGCAGCTCGTACCCGGTCACCTGCGAGGTCACCTCGACCCGGCCGACCGCCACCTCGATGTCGTGCCAGGACGCGTGGTCGAGGCGTTCCAGCACGCGGACGTCGGTGTCGGTGCGGGGCCGTGTGGTGAACTCGGCCGATCCGGCGTCCTCCACGAGGGCGATGTGGGCATCGAGGTCGAGCGCAGCGACGCGGAGCACGCGGCCCTGATGGAGGTGGATCGCGCCGGTGTGGACCTGGCGGTGGGCCCGCACCTCGTCCACGTCTCCGATGACCTGTCCCGTGCCCCCGTCGACGATGCGCACGGGCGTGCCACCGGTGCTGCGCAAGCCCACCCCACGGGCGGCGCGATCCCGGCCGGTCCAGAAGTGGCGGCCGTCACGTCGGCGCAGTCGACCGGCCGCGACCTCGGCGGCCAGCAGGCCCGGTGCCGACGGGCCGAACCACCGCGTCGCCTCCTCGTCGTCGAGCGGTGCCTCCTGGCAGGCGCACCGCAGATGCGGTCCCAGCAGGTACGGGTTGTCGGGGTCCACGATCGCGTCCTCATGATCGCGGGTCAGCAGCGCTCGGGGGTGCAGGACGAGGTAGTGATCGAGCGGATCCTCCTGCGCGACGAGGACGGCCACCGATGCTCCGCCCCGCCGTCCGGCCCGCCCGACCCGCTGCCAGAAGGCGGCGGTGGTACCCGGCCACCCCGCCAGCAGCACCGCATCGAGCCCGACGACGTCGATGCCCAGCTCCAGGGCCTCGGTGGCCGCGACACCCCGCAGCGTCCCGTCGCGCAGCCCCACCTCCAGCGCGCGCCGGTCCTCGGCGAGGTAGCCGGCGCGGTAGGCCGCGATCGCGTCGGCGAGCGGTCGACCGTCGACGTCGGCGCGCTCGGTCAGCTGCTCCCGCGCGATGGCAGCGATGACCTCGGCTCCCTTCCGGCTGCGGGTGAACGCCAGGGTCTGCACGTCCGCCGCGACGAAGGCGGCCAACAGCACGGCCGTCTCCCGCAGCGTCGACCGTCGTCGCTCACCGTCGTCCTCCAGCGGGGGCAACCACAGCCCCAGCTGCGACGGGCCCCGCGGTGCGCCGTCGGCGACCACCTCGGTGACCTCGAGGCCGGTGAGGGCGCTGGCGTGCTCGCCGGGGTTGCCCACCGTCGCGGATGCCAGCAGGAAGAGCGGATCGGCGCCGTAGCGCTCGAGCAGCCGCCGCAACCTCCGTAGCACCAGGGCGACGTGGCTGCCGAAGACCCCACGGCTCACGTGGGACTCGTCGATGATCACCACCTGGCAACGGTGGAGCAGGTCCGCCCAGCGTTGGTGGTCACCGAGTAGTGACGCGTGCAGCAGGTCCGGGTTGGTCAGGATCCAGTTGGCGGTGCGGCGGATGGCGGCTCGTTCCTCGCGTGGGGTGTCACCGTCGAGCGCAGCGGCGCGGACCCACGGCAACCGGAGCTGACGCAGGGCGCGCAACTGGTCGTGGGCGAGTGCCTTGGTGGGCGATAGGTGCAGCACCACGGAACGGTCGTCGAGGTGGAGCGCTTCGAGCGCGGGGAGCTGGTAGCCGAGGCTCTTGCCCGAGGCGGTGCCTGTGGCCAGCACCAGGTGACGCCCCCCCCGGGCGAGCTCGAGGGCCTCCTGTTGATGCGACCAGAGGTGTTCGATGCCATCGCGGCGCAGGCGCTCGAGCAGCTGGTCCGGCAGGTCCGCGGGGAGAGGAGCGGTGCGGGCACGTCGCGCCGGGAGACGCTCCAGGTGGACGAGCCCGCCGTCGCCGGCGTCACCGGTGTCCAGCACGAACCCGCTGCGATCGATCCCATCATGGCCCGTCCCGCCCGCTGTGGTACGGGCGAGCAGTTCGAGCACGTCACGCGGATCGATCGGTGCACCTCGTCTCGCCGGCAGGTGCGGCTGGCGGCCTCGAGCGTGTCGTCGGCGGCGCCGGTGCGTCCTGTCGTCCGGCGTCCGGGGCGTGTTCGGACCCGCAAGCCACCGTGGTCTCGATCCCGGTGTGCTCGTGGCCGCGTCTCGCTGCCGGTCGGCTCGACGCTACCTGGGGGTCGTGACGAGGGTCGCAGGGGCGTGCTCGCAGGGCCGGGTGATGTCGCAACGCCGGGGAGGGGCGACGACGTATCGATCGTCCGGGCTCGGTGGCGCCGCGCCGGCCAACTAGCGTCCGGGGGTATGGAGGTGACCCCCGGATGCAGCTGCTCGACGTACGGATCGACGAACTCGACCTGTGGACCGTGGTGACCCTGGGCGGCCAGCTCGATGTGGCCACCGCTCCCGGTTTCCGCCAGTCACTGCAGGAGGCCCAGTACGCCGGCGCACAGCGGGTCGTGGTGGACCTGTCGGGCCTGGAGTTCCTCGACTCCTTCGGTCTGGGCGTGCTGGTCGGTGGGCTGCGGCGCGCCCGGCTCCACGGTGGCCGTTTCGTCCTGGCTGGAGCCAACGACCGGATCCGCGAGATCCTCGAGGTCACGAGCCTCGACACGGTGTTCCAGTTGGCCCCTGACATCGGGGCCGTCGTCGGCGTCGGCGATCCGGGGTGAGGGGAACCGACCCTCGGCATGGTCACTAGCATCGAGGGCCGGGGGCGGACCCGAGCGGACCGGGACGACCGGAGCAGGAGCGAGCGTGGAGCTGGACGAGCGCACGCTGACGAGTGTGGCGGCCTACGACGAGCACGCACGTGCCTACCAGGAGTCGCTGCGGCTGCGCCGTCCGGTCGCGGACGTCCGGCGTTTCGCCTCACTGGCTCGACGCGGTGACCTGGTGCTGGATGCCGCATGTGGCCCGGCCAACGATCTGCGCCTGCTGCGCGATGCCGGGGTCCACCCGGTCGGGATCGACCTCTCGCTCGGGGCGCTGAGGGAAGCCCGGATGCTGCTGCCGCGTCATCCGCTGGTCCAGACCCCCCTGCACGACCTGCCCTTCCGGCCCCGCTGTTTCGGAGGGCTGTGGCTGTCGAGCACCTTCACCCATCTGCCCCGAGCCGCCTGGCGTCCGACCTTCGCGGCGCTGCTGGAGTTCCTGGACAGCGGGCCGGTCTACCTCTCGGGCCACCTGGGCAGCGATGATCTGGCCGCCGACGATGATCCCGTACTGGGCACGGTCTACAACTCCTCGGTCTCAGAGGCGGAGATGACCGCGTTGTGCCGCTCGCACGGGCTGCAGGACGTGACCGTCGAGGTCCGCCCGGACCCGATCCGCGACCGCGCCCGGCCGTGGGTGGTCGCGCTCGGCGTGCTGCGACGGTGACCAGCGATCGTCCCCGCTGCCGTCCGGGCTGCTGCCCCGACGGTCACCCCAGGGTCCGCTTGTCCGAGAGCGACGGTCACCCCAGGGTCCGCTTGTCCGAGAGCGCGCGCCGGTCGTGGGCGTGGATCGTTTCCATCAGCGGTTCGGCCGCCAGCTGCAGGGGCCGTATCGCCAGATCGACCCCCAACTGCTCGAGCAACCGCTGGTCCTCGGGATGGTCGGCGGCGGCCGCGAACCGTCCTCGATAGCCACCTCGACGCAGGGCGTGCAGGAACGTCCGGTGGACCTCCGGGTCGCGGGGTGTCGACACGATCCAGCTCACCCGTTCCAGCGGCAGCTCGTTCGGCAGCTCCGGGTCCTCGAGATCGCCGAAGACCACGGGCACGTCGCCGGACTCGGACTGCACCGTCCGCGGATCGAAATCCACGCCGAGCACATCCTTGCCCCGGCGGCGCAGCTCGTCGAACACGGTCATGCCCAGGCGGCCGAGACCGATGACGATCACCTCCGGTCGCCGGACGGTGCGCTGTTCCATCTCCTTGCGGACCCGAGCCCGCTGCAGCGGTGCCAGCGGGCGGGACAACAGCGGAACCAAGCGGTCCGCCTCCGCGCTCAGGAACGTGGACAGCGTGATCGTGATGAGCGCGACCGCCGTGACGATCCCGGCGGTGCGACCGTCCAGTTGTCCCAGTGACACCCCGAGCGCCGCCAGGATCAGGGAGAACTCACTGATCTGCGCCAGCGTGAGTCCGGCTCGCACCGCAACACCGGCCTGGAAGCCGAGCAGCGTCGAGATCACCGCGATCAGGACCGGCTTGCCCACCAGCACGAACAGACTGAGTGCGACGATCAGCGCGAGGTCGTCGGCTCCCTCGAAGCGCAGCTGGGTGCCGAGGTCGATGAAGAAGAACACCAACAGGAAGTCGCGCAGGGTCGTCAACCTCCCGCTGATCGCCTCCCGGTAGTCCGACGACGCGAGCGCGACGCCAGCCAGGAACGCGCCGACCTCCTCGCTGAAGCCGAGCAGGTGGGCCACCGCCGCCAGCGCCACCGCCCAGGTGACGGCGGCGAGCACCAGGAGCTCGCCGCGCCGGGCGAGGACGTGTACCACGCGGGGGAGCGCGAACCGGGCCAGCAGTGCGATCCCCACGAACAGCGCGACGCCGCGGAGCGCCACCACCCCGAACTGTTCGACGACGCTGGCCGTGCTGGCAGGATCGATGGAGGCCAGTACGACCATGAGACCGATCACGACGATGTCCTGCACGATCAGGATCCCCAGCGCGAGACGGCCCTGCAGCTGCTCGATCTGGCCGCGGTCGGCGAGGAGCTTGATCACGACCACGGTGCTGGAGAACGACATCCCGGCGGCGAGGTAGAGGGAGGGCACGACCTCGATCCCGAAGCCGCGCGCGATCACGAAGGCCACCGCGGCCGTGGTGGCGACCTGGATCGTGCCGGCGACCAGGACCACCGGCCCGAGCTTGCGGACCAGCCGTGGGTCGAGCTTGAGCCCGACGACGAACAGCAGCAGGGCGATGCCGATCTCGGCGAGCAGTTCGATCTCGGTCGAGGAGCTCACCAGCCCCAGGACGTCGGGACCGACGAGCACGCCGGCGATGAGCAGCCCGACCAGCAGCGGGAGACGTACCGCGATCGCCAGCGCACCGAGCAGCACGCACACCAGGAGCACCAAGCCCATCTGGCCCAGGAGGTCACCCGTCATGGCGCCGCCTCGGGCGGGGTGGCACGGCCGTCCTCGTCCAACACGGCATCGACGACCGGCGCTGCGGCCAGTTGCCACGGCCGCAGGGTCACGGTCGCCCCGGCTGCGAGCAGCCGCTCGCAGTCGGTGGGTTCGTCGGCGGCGACCGCGATGCCGCCGGTGAACCCACCAGCGCGCAGTGCGCGTATGAGGTGGAGGTCGGCCGGCACGTCACGGACGGTGATGATCACCCAGCGTGTCGTGCCCAGAGGGAGCTGGTCGGGGAGTTCCGGATCGTCGGCATCGCCGTAGATCACGGGGAGGTCCCATCGGGTTCGCTTGATGCCGCGGGGATCGAAATCGACGCCCAACGCGCGGTCGCCCTGCGCCAGGAGATCGTCGAGGACCTGCGAGCCCAGCCGGCCGACACCGATGATCACGTAGTCCGGTCGGTCCACTGCCAGCCGTGGGTCGGGCAGGACGCGACCTCGCGAGCGCTCGAACAGGCGCAGCGCGGGCGACAGTCGGCGGTAGAGACGGTCGGCGTTGTGGATCAACTCCGTGGACACCGCGATGGTGACGACCCCGATCACGGTCACCAGCCCGAGCACGTCCGTGCCGATGTGGCCCTGCTCGACGCCGAGGGCGACGAGGATCAGGGAGAACTCGCTGACCTGGGCGATGGTGAGCCCGGTCTTGAACGCGACACGGCGCCGGTACCCGAGGATGCCCATGACCACCATGACGATGATCGGGTTGCCGATCAGCACGAACAGTGACAGCACGAGGATCGGCAGCAGCTGCTCGGTCACCATCGCCGGGTCGACACGCGTCCCCAGTTCGATGAAGAAGAACACCAGCACGAAGTCACGGATCGTGCCCAGACGGCTCGCCACCGCGTCGCGGTAGCGGGTCGAGGCCAGCGAGACCCCCGCCAGGAACGCGCCCACCTCCTGGCTGAAGCCGAGCTGCAGCGACAGCGAGGCGAGCAGGACCGCCCAGGTCACGACGGTCAGGACGAGCAGCTCACCCTGCCGTTCGAAGATGCCGGTGAGCCGAGGCGCGACCACCCGACCCATCACGACCACGACCACCAGGAGCGCCGTCGCGCGGAGAAGGACCCCGCCGAGACGGTCCACCAGAGAGAGCCCGTCGAGCGTCGCGAGATCACCGGATGCGGTGATCGCGAGCATGACGAGCACCACCACCAGGTCCTGGACGACCAGGATGCCCAGGGCGATGCGGCCGTACAGGCTGTTGAGCTCCCGTTTGTCGGTCAACAGCTTCACGACGATGATCGTCGAGGAGAAGGTCAGCCCGATGGCGAGGTAGAGAGCGTCGACCGTGACGAACCCCAGCGCCCGTGCCAGCCCGAAGCCGACCAGCGCCGTGAACGCGACCTGTCCGAGACCGGCGCTGAACGCGACGGGGCCGAGGCGGCGCAGGATGCGCACGTCCAGCTTCAGCCCCACCACGAACAGCAGCAGCGAGGTCCCCACGGTCGCGAGTAGCTCGATCTCCGAGGTGGGCTCGACCAGCCCGAGCAGGGCCGGGCCGACCGCGATGCCTGCGGCGATCAGCCCGACGGTCAGCGACTGGCGGAGCAGCACGGCCAGCCCGCCGGCCACCACGCACACCGTGAGGACCAGGGCGATCTGTTCGAAGATGCCCACGTCCACGCCGCGCCTCCCGTCCGCGGTGCCACGGTAGCTCCTGCGCGGCACCCGCCGGGTCCGCTGCAGGGGGCCTGCGGGTCCCTGCCCTGCATCGCCGCGCTGGCCCGTCGTCGCGCGCATCGCCGCGCTGGCCCGTCGTGGCGCGGCATGGTCGCGCTGGACGCCCCTTGCCGGGCCGGCCGCGAGCGCTGGGCTACGGCGAGGCCGTGGCGACCCCTGCCCGCTGGTGCTCGAGCCAGCGCATCGCCGGGCGTGCGGTGAGGCCGTGGACGACCAGCGAGGTGGCGATGACCACCGTGGTCAGAGCCCACAGGCCCCTGGCGTCGAGCAGTTCCATGCGGTTGAGGCCGTAGGCGAGGTAGTAGATCGACCCGAGCCCGCGGATGCCGAAGAAGCTGATCATGAACCGCTCGGCACGTGTCGCCCGTTGGTAGCCGGTCAGGCCCACCCACCCGGCTGCGGGCCGCACGATGAGCACCAGCACCAGGGCGACGACCACCATGTCCCAGGTGACCGCCGCGTACAGGGTCTCCGCGAAGGCGGCCCCGAGCAGGAGCAGGACCAGGCTCATCGCCAGCAACTCGAGCTGCTCGGCGCCCTCGTGCAGGTGGTCGTGGACCTGGTTGGCACGCTCGGTAGCACGGACCATGTAGGCGGTGACGAACACCGCGATGAAGCCGTAGGCGCCCAGCACCTCCGTCAGCCCGAAGGCCACCAGGGTGTAGGCGAGCGCCATGAGCGCGGGAGCCAGGCCCTCGCCCTCCTCGAACATCGCGGCGAGGCCGCGGCCGCCGACGAGCTTGAGGGTGAGCCAACCGAACAGCTTGCCGATCAGGTAGCCGACGACGATGCCGCCGAGGACCTTGTAGAGCACGTCGACCAGCAGCCACTCCCACCACCACTCGCTGGGTGACCGCCCCGCAGCTGCCACCAGGATCGCGAGGTTGGTGAACGGGAAGGCGAGACCGTCGTTCAGCGCGGACTCCGAGGTGAGCCCGAAGCGGACCTCGTCCGGCTCGTCGGCGTCGGGGTCACCGGTGCTCGGTGGGCCCGTCTGGACGTCGACCGCCAGGACCGGGTCAGTGGGGGCGAGGGCCGCGCCGAACAGCAGAGCGGCGGCCGGTGCCAGACCGAGGAGCCACCAGCCCAGCCAGAACGCGGCCAGGATCGACAGCGGCATGGTGATGGCGAGCAGTCGCCACGTCGACATCCACCCGCGCCAGGTGACCCGTCGGTCGATCGACAGCCCCAAGCCGGTCAGTGCCACGATGACCGCGAACTCCGAGAGGTGCTCGGCGAGGAAGCCGGCGCTGACCGGATCGAACCACCCGTCCGGGAAGAACAGCGGTAGGAGGGCACCGGCGGACACGACGACGAGCGGGAACGAGATCAGGCGGTCGCGCAGTACCAGCGGCAGGGCGACGGCAGCGACGGCGAGCAGGCCGACGATCAGCATCCCGAGGTGGTACACGCTGGCTCCCATCATCGTGGTGGTCGCAGCACACCGGCCGTAGCCGAACGATCAGCCGGCGCCGCAGGCCTCGGCCAGCACCTCCCGGTCGAGGCTGACGCTACCGAGCGTGGCATCGATGAGCGCGTCGTCGGTATCGGGGATCGGGGTGCTGAACTCCACCAGCACCAGTGCCTGTGCCACCTCGGAGTAGATGCCGCGGACCACCACCGTGCTGGCGTCGTCGGCACGTCCCGCGCCGAGCGTCAGGTCCAGTCCGATCGCGGCGTCGGCACCTGCCACCTCGACGTCGCTGTCGACCTCCGCGTCCGTGACGCTCAATGGTGGCCGTTCCTGCGTGACCGCGGCGCTGGCCAGGTCGGACACCGACCCCGGGCCGCACCCGACGACCACCTGCAGGGAGCTCGCCTCGGCGCGGCCGCCTCGCCAGGTGGCGGTGGCGACGACCTCGGGGTCGGGGGGAGTCTCGACCCGCTCCCAGCCGCTCGGCACCTCTATGGTCACCCCGGCGATGTCCGCCGGCCCACCACCGCTGCACGCTGCGGCCAACAGCGTCACCGCGGCCACGAGCGCCGTGCGACGCGCGGCACGCGACCCGACCCGACGCGGGACGGCCCACCCGCATGGGGTGGGCCGTCGCCGTGGGGCAGGATCGGTCATGCGATGAAGATCGGCGCGAACACCAGCGCCACGATCGTCATGACCTTGATCAGGATGTTCATCGCAGGACCCGAGGTGTCCTTGAAGGGGTCGCCGACCGTGTCACCGGTCACGGCTGCTTTGTGGGCCTCGGAGCCCTTCCCGCCGTGGTTACCGGCCTCGATGTACTTCTTGGCGTTGTCCCAGGCACCCCCCGAGTTCGCCATGAAGATGGCGAGCAGGAAGCCCGAGACCAGCGCACCGGCGAGCAGCCCCCCGAGCGCCTCGGCCGAGAACACGCCGATGACCAGCGGCGCGACCACCGCCAGCGAACCGGGCAGGATCATCTCGCGCAGGGAGGCCTTGGTCGAGATGTCCACGCACTTGGCGTACTCGGGCTTGACACCCTCCTTGCCCTCGCGCAGCCCGGGGATCTCCGCGAACTGGCGGCGGACCTCCATGATCATCTGCTGGGCAGCGCGCCCGACGGACTTCATCGTCAGCGCCGCGAAGGCGAAGGTGAGCATGCCGCCGATGAACAGGCCGATGATGACCTCGACGTTGGTGAGGTCGATCACGCTGATGCCGACGGCGGCGGTGTAGGCGCGGAACAGCGCGAGCGCCGTCAGTGCCGCCGACCCGATCGCGAACCCCTTGGCGACGGCGGCGGTGGTGTTGCCGAGCGAGTCGAGCGAGTCGGTGACCTCCCGGACCTCCGGCGGCATGTGCGCCATCTCGGCGATGCCGCCGGCGTTGTCGGAGATCGGCCCGTAGGCGTCCACGGCGACCACGGCTCCGGTGGTGGCCAGCATGCCGATGGCGGCCAGCGCGGCGGCGTAGAGCCCACCGGCGATCTCGAACTCGGTACCGGCGAACGCGAGCAGTCCGAACCAGTACGACCCACCGATCGCGCCGCCGATCAGCAGCACGGACGCGACGGTGGAGATCATGCCCTCGGCGATGCCCGCGATGATCACGGTCGCGGGCCCGGTCTCGGCCTGCTGGGCCAGCTTCTTCACCGGCGTGTGGTGGTCGGAGGTGTAGTACTCCGAGGCGAAGCCGATCAGGTACCCCGCAGCGAGACCGAGCACGATCGGCATCCCCAGCCAGACGGGGCTGACGATCTGCTCGACGTCGCCGAAGATCCACAGCGCGCCGGCGACCGAGGCCACGGCGGTGAGGACCATCGCGACGTTGGTCCCGAAGTGCAGCTGACTGGACAACGACTTGCCCTTGCGGCCACGCACGAGGAACGCGCCGAGGATCGAGGCGAGCATCCCGATCGCCCCGATGAAGAGCGGGAAGAGGAAGGTCGTCTCCTGCAGGGCGTCGAAGGTCTCGGCCACGACCTTGGTGTCGAAGTCGACCCCGCCGAACAGCAGGGCGGCCAGCACCATCGGGGCCACGATCGACCCGGCGTACGATTCGAACAGGTCGGCGCCCATGCCCGCGACGTCACCGACGTTGTCGCCGACGTTGTCAGCGATCGTGGCCGGGTTCCGCGGATCGTCCTCGGGGATGCCTGCTTCGACCTTGCCGACCAGGTCGGCGCCGACGTCGGCCGCCTTGGTGTAGATGCCGCCGCCGATACGGGCGAACAGCGCGATCGAGGAACCACCCAGCCCGAACGTCGCGACCACCTGGAACGCGTCGTCGACCCGGAGCAGCTGGACGAACACCAGGTAGGCCAGTGAGATCCCGAGCAGCCCGAGACCGGCCACCGTGAAGCCCATGACGGCGCCGCCTCGGTAGGCCAGCGGCAGCGCTTTGCCGGCACCGCTCCGAGCAGCGTTGGCGGTGCGGACGTTGGCTGCGGTCGCGATGCGCATCCCGACGAACCCGGCGATCGCGGAGAACACCGCCCCGAGGATCAGGCTGATCGAACCCCAGGGGCGCAACGTCGGCAGGACCGCGAAGATGACGATCGAGAGCCCGGCCACGAAGATCGCGATGGCCCGGTACTCACGGCGCAGGAACGCCATGGCGCCATCGCGGATGGCCGCCGCGATCTCCTGCATCACGTCGTTCCCCGGTTCGGCGGCGTTGACCACCTTGGCGAAGTAGGCCGCCAGTAGCAGACCGCCGCCGGCCGCCACGATGGCGAGGTACGGGATGAGTTCCACGGGGACGTCCCTTTCGGTCGTGCTGTGGTCGGGCCCGACAGAGGACGACGGCCTCGGTCGGTGGGGTCGGCCATGGCGCGCGATGCGGGCCGTGCTGTACGCGCAGGCCTTGGTCAGATGGGTGCTGGCGGGCGGCTCTGGCCACGGCCGTGGCCGACGTGGGTGCCGAGGTCGGGTCTCGCTCCTGGCAGGTGCAGGTGCTGCGGGCAGGTGCTACTGGCAGGTCATGAGCGGCCCGGTCCAGGCCGCTGCACGGAGGTGCTCCGCGAGCTCGATCCCCTCCGTGATCGGGAGCGCCCCCCTGGCAGGGAACCGTCAGGCCCCCTGGCATACGAGACGGCGAGACCGTGGGCCGCCACGACTCGCCTGCCGATGCCCACCCTAGCGCGAACGTCATCACGGGAGCCATCTCGGGGTGTACGCAGGCGCCGCCATCCGTGCGTTGAGCGCTCGTGCTGGGCTGCTCGCGCGGGGTCCCCCTTCGGGGGCCCCGGCCCGACCGTGCGTTGCCACCTCGATGTCGGGCGACCGTGGCGGGATTGACAGATGGGCTCGGTGGCATCACCTTCCGCGCAACTCGTCGCCCGCCGGACGCGTGGCGCACGCTCCATCGAACCCCAGGAAGGGCGTCCCCACCCGTGGCAGACAACCTCGTCATCGTCGAGTCACCCGCCAAGGCCAAGACCATCGAGCGCTACCTGGGCTCGGGGTACGAGGTGCTCGCGTCCTACGGCCACATCCGTGATCTGCCGCGTTCCGATTTCGCGATCGAGTTCACGGACGCGGGGAGCGCGGAGCTCGTCTACGAGATCCCCGAGAGCTCGAAGAAGCACGTCGCGGCCCTGCGCAAGGCGGCCAAGGACGCCTCCACCGTCTGGCTCGCGCCCGACCTCGACCGCGAGGGCGAGGCGATCGCCTGGCACGTGGCCGAGGTGCTCGACCTCGACCTCGACGACACCAAGCGGGTCACCTTCGACGAGATCACCGAGTCGGCGATCCGTGAGGCCTTCGCCTCACCCCGGCGTCTGAACACCGCCCTGGTGGACGCGCAGCAGGCCCGGCGCGCGGTCGACCGCATCGTGGGCTACCGCATCTCGCCGGTGCTGTGGCGGGCGGTGTCCTCGGGGATCTCCGCCGGCCGTGTGCAGTCGGTAGCGCTCAGGATGATCGTCGACCGGGAGGAGGAGATCCGCGCCTTCGTCCCCGAGGAGTACTGGAGCTTCCCCGCGCTCTTCGCCCGCAGCGACGGCGGCGCCCCGGAGATCGAGGCGAAGCTGTACTCCGTGGGTGCGCAGCGCGTCGTCACCCCCAAGGACCTCGAGGACAAGAGCGACGCCAAGCGTGCGGAGCTGCGGGTCGTGCGCACCGAGGCCGAGGCGACCGCCATCACCGAGCGCGCGCAGGGTCTCGATTACCAGGTGGCCGAGGTCCGCCGGACCGAGGCCAAACGTCAGCCCAAGCCGCCCTTCAAGACCTCCACCCTGCAGGGCGAGGCGTCCAAGTACGGCTTCAGCGCCCGCCAGACGATGGCCGTGGCGCAGCAGCTCTACGAGGGCATCAACCTCGGCGGTGAGCAGGTCGGCCTCATCACCTACATGCGGACCGACTCACTGAACCTCTCTGACCAGGCGCTGAAGGAGATCGACGGTCACGTCCGCACGGCCTACGGCGAGCGCTATGCGATCGACAAGAGCCGCCGGTTCGCGTCCAAGGCCAAGGGTGCGCAGGAGGCCCACGAGGCCATCCGGCCGACCTCGATCGCTCGCACCCCCGACAAGGTCCGGCGCTACCTCAAACCCGAACAGGCCAAGCTCTACGAGCTGATCTGGAAGCGCACCGTCGCCACCCAGATGGCCGCGGCCGTGTTCGACCGGGTCTCCGCCGACGTGGTCGGTGGCAGCGGCGACGACGCGTTGACGTTCCGGGTCACCGGCCAGGTCGAACGCTTCGACGGCTTCCTGCGCGCCTACCGGGCCGTGCGAGACGAGGACGAGGCAGCCGACGACGTCGCCGAGTCCCTGCCGGACCTGGACGAGGGGCAGCCGCTGTGGCTGGCGTCGCTCGATCCGGAGCAGCACGAGACCTCCCCACCACCGAGGTACTCCGAGCGGACCCTGGTGGAGCGGCTCGAGGAGGAGGGCATCGGCCGCCCGTCGACGTACGCGTCGATCATCTCCACCCTGGAGAGCCGCGAGTACGTCCGCAAGGAGTCCCGACGGTTCTTCGCCACCCCGCTCGGCGAGGTGGTCGTCTCCTTCCTGACCGCCCACTTCCACGAGATCGTCGACATCGGCTTCACCTCCCGGATGGAGGACACGCTCGATGAGATCGCCGCCGGGGACGAGGACTGGTCGGTGACGGTGCGTCGGTTCCTGGACGAGGTCGATACCTGGGTGCGGGAACGCAAGCCGGAGCGTCCGCGCCTGCCGCTCTACCAGCCGGCGGACTGCCCGGAGTGCGGCGCGCCGATGGAGCGGGTGTTCTCCGGCAAGTCCAAGCAGTGGTTCGCCTCGTGCAGCCGCTGGCCCGAGTGCTCGGGCACGCTGCCGCTCGAGGACGACGGCTCGGTCGGCGAACCCGAGCCGGAACCCGAGCCCGATGAACGGGTGCGTTGCCCGGAGTGCGGCAAGCCGATGGTCGCCCGCGATGGGAGATACGGCACCTTCTACGGCTGCGTCGACTACCCGAAGTGCAAGGGCATCCGCAACGTCCAGCACCGCCTGATGTACCGCACGGAGGACGGCGAGGTGGTGCCCTTCCGTTCGCCCACCGACCCCTCGGGCAGCTACCTCGAGCGTCGGGTGTCGCGGTACGGCAAGCCCTTCGTCGGTTCCACGGGCTACCCGAAGGACGAGTTCGCGGTGTGGTCGCTGCCGATCGCCACGCCCTGCCCCGAGTGCGGCGCCCCGCTCCGTCCGCCGCCACGCAACCGACGTGAGCCGGTGGCGATCTGTACCCATCCCGAGCGCAACCACGTCTTCGCCCTCGAGGACTTCGAGGTGCCTTCGGTCGCGACGTGGACGGTGGTCGAGGGGGTCGAGGCCTTCGACCCGGAACTCGGTGGCGAGCCGTTGGCGACCGAGGAGATCCCCGACCCGATCCCGATGACCTTCACCGGCACGCAGGCACCGCCGGCCAAGAAGAAGAGCGCCAAACGCAAGAAGGCGACGGGCAAGAAGGCGACGGGCAAGAAGGCGACGGGCAAGAAGGCGACGGGCAAGAAGGC
>CAYXJD010000011.1:0-838 GCA_964465225.1 uncultured Actinomycetota bacterium | reverse complement strand
GGCGGGCAAGAAGGCGACGAGATCCGGGAAGTAGATCCGCGACCACCTACCGAGTCGAGGTCTGGCCGCGGGCTGGTGGTGGCGAGCCCGTGTCCGGTTGGCGTCGGACCCGCCCAGATCGCGGCACCGGTGTTGACGAGCGCCAGTCAGCCGCGGTGCGGGGGGCCGCCTCCCCATCGGCGCTGGGGCGGTCGTGGAGGATGCCCGAACCCGGCCCCGAGCCGGCGGTAGTCTGACACGATGGACGAGGACGGCTCGCCGGCACCCGAGCCGGATGACACCTCGCCGCCCGACAGCGGAGCGGCGGCGTACCGCGCATTGCTCCGGAACCGGTCCTTCCGGGCCTTGGCCGCCTCGACGTTCCTCTCCTCGATGGGGGACTGGATCGGGTTCCTGGCGATCATCGCGCTGACCGCCGACATCCTCGGGCCGACCCGTGCGGCCGCGTTCGCGGTCTCCGGCGTGATGATCGCCCGGGTCGTTCCGAGCTTGCTGCTCGGTCCCGTCGCCGGGGTGTTCGTCGACCGCTGGGACCGGCGCCGGGTCATGATCACGACCCATCTCGGCCGTGGTCTGGTGATGGCGTTCATCCCGTTCACCAACGAGGTGCTCACCCTCGTGCTCGCGACGCTGGTCATCGAGGTGCTGTCGGCGCTGTTCGCTCCCGCCAAGGACTCGGTGCTGCCGTCGATCGTGTCGAGGTCGGATCTGGTCGCTGCCAACCAGGTGAACCTGTTGACCACCTACGGGACCCTGCCACTCGGAGCCGCGGTGTACTCCGGGTTGTTGGCGTTCACCGTCTCGGTGGCGCCGACGGGGAGCTTCCTGGCGGACCGGC
>CAYXJD010000010.1:19905-27181 GCA_964465225.1 uncultured Actinomycetota bacterium | reverse complement strand
CCGGATCGGTTGCCGACGAGGGCCGCGGTCCACGGTCGCTGGAGCAGCCACGCGAGCTACAGCAGCCACGCGAGCTGCCGAACCGCCCCCTCTGCAGGCACAGGCCCCCCGGCTCCCCGGCTGTCATCCCCGTCTGCGGTCCGCTGACCTGGCCAGGTCCGTTCGAGGGCCACTATGAGCGGATCCGGCCTCGTCGCGCCGCGTCTGGTCCCGGTACAGGGGCGGGCGCTGGACGGCACCACCGTCGAGCTCCCCTCCCAGCTGCCGGCGACCCGTACCGTGGTCGTCCTCGCGTTCCGGCAGCGTCAGCAGCGCGACGTGGACCGGTGGATCGAGCTGGCGGTGGCGGTGGGTGTCCCGGGAAGCACCCTCGGGGTGTCGGCTCCGATGGAGACCGCAGTGGTCGAGGTCCCCGTGCTGGGGCGCCGCTACCGCGGGGCCCGACGCTTCATCGATGGCGGTATGGCAGCCAGCATCCGCGATCCCGCGGTCCTCGCCCGCACCATCACCGTCTACACCGATCCCGCTGCCTTCCGGCGCAGGTGTGGCGTGCCCACGGCTGAGGAGGTCACCGTCCTGCTCGTCGGCCGCGACGGTGTCGTGAGCTGGCACCGGACCGGACGGCCGCAGCCGGGCGACCGTGAGGCACTGGCCGACGCGCTCGGTCCAGGCGACTGAGGCAGGTGCCCGCGGGAGGCGGGCCGCAGGTGCCTCTCGCTGTGCCGATGACCAACGGACGAGCCCGTGGCCGCCTGCCCGAGGTGCGGCCATCTACCTTGGGCGACGGACGTTCCTGCGTCAACGGTCACACGGAGGCTCCCATGGACGTCAAGACGATCCACCTCGCCGACGGCACCGAGGTCCCGCGTCTGGGGTTCGGGACCTTCCAACTCGCCGGTGAGGACGCCTACCGCTCGGTAGCGGTGGCCCTGGAGACCGGGTACCGCCACGTCGACACCGCGCAGGGCTACGGCAACGAGGCGGAGGTGGGACGCGCCGTGGCCGGCAGCGGCATCGACCGCAGCGAGGTGTTCCTCGCCACCAAGCTCAAGCCCTCCAACGCCGCGGCGAAGGACGTGCGCGCCTCGACCCAGGACAGCCTGCGGGAACTCGGCACCGACCACGTCGATCTGCTGCTGCTGCACTGGCCGGCCGAGGACGTCGCCCCGCTCGCCGAGACGCTGGAGGCGATGACCACTCTCCAGCAGGACGGCCTGACCCGCCTGATCGGGGTGTCGAACTTCCCCTCGAAGATGCTGGCCCGGGCCTACGAGCTCGCACCGATCGTCACCGACCAGGTCGAGCACCACCCCTACCTCGGCGTCGACAAGATCGAGGAGGTGCTCCGGGTGCGCGACGGGTTCCTGACGGCCTACTCACCGTTGGCTCGCGGCACGGTCGTCAACGACGAGACCCTCCAGGCGATCGCGGCCGACCATGATGCGACCCCGGCTCAGGTCACGCTGCGGTGGATGCTGCAGCGTCCGGGCGTCGTGGCGATCCCGAAGTCGGGCACCCCCGAGCGCATCCGCTCCAACTTCGAGGTGGACGGGTTCGCGTTGAGCGACGAGGAGATGGCCCGGATCGACGGCCTCGAACGCGGGGAGCGCCACATCGATCCCGGCTTCGCGCCTGACTGGGACTGATCGGTCGGACAGCGGTCGCAGCCCTCAGCCCTGCTGCTCCTCCTCGTCGATCCAGGCGAGGAAGTGGTCTACGTCACCCGAGCCGAACCACGCCGTGTAGGTCGTGGCCCAGGCCAGGATCTGCTCGTCGTCGAAGCCCTGCGCGTGGAGGGTGGGCCGTGCCTCGTTGGCCAGCAGGCGTGCCGCCTCGAGCTGCATGGCGTCCGGCTCCTCGTCCGGGACGCCCTCCTCCTCGGGTTCGGCGGGCTCCAGTTCGCCGGGCCCCGAGGCGTCGGGTTCCGGTGGGTGAGGACGCTCGGGATGATCGGTCATCGATCCCACCTGCTCTCGCTGTGTCACGGTGTGCGGACCATCCTAGGACCGGTGCCGGTCGCTCCCCGGTCCGATGGTCACCGCCGCTCGCTCCCCGCCCCGCATCGAGTTCCCCTGGCCACCCTGCGCCGATCCGCTCCTCGAACCCGACGCTACGGTCGGTCCTCGCGGGGGACGGAACCCGTCCCGCCCACGGACGATCGCTGAGGTGCCATGGTGTTGCCTCTCCCGAGGTGGGCGCGAGCAGCCCTGTGGTTCGGCCTGCTCGCGGTGGCGTCCTACGTCAGCAGTTGGCTGCTGGCCGGATGGCTGCGGGACGGCTACGACCCGCGGCAGCAGGCGATCAGCGAGCTGTTCGAACTCGGGGCGCCGTGGTCATCACGGGGACTGGTCGTCACCGGCCTGGCGCTGTCGGGGCTCGCGTTCCTCGTGCTGTCGCCGGCGCTGCACCGCGCGGTACCGGGGGAGGGGCGGCTCGGGCCGCTGCTGATGGTCGTGGCCGGTGTCGGCACGCTCGGGGTCATCGCCGCGCCGTGCAGTCCGGGCTGTCCCGGAGCAGCTACCACCGCCTTCGACCGGTGGCACACCATCATGGCGGGCACGGGCTACACGGCGTTGGTCCTGGCACCGCTGGCCTTCGCCTGGCGACTGCGGCGCGTGGAGCCGTCCCTGGCGTGGTGGTCCCTGGTCATCGGTGCTGCAGCGGCTCTGCTCTTCGGTGACTACGTCGTCGGGCCTGCTGCGGTCGCTCCCGGACTGCAGCAGCGGGTGTTCAACACGCTCGCCGACGCCTGGTACGTGCTGATCTCGTTGTGGGCGCTGCGGCGTGACGCGGCGTTCCGGGACAGCTAGATCGCCGGTCCTCGCCGCCGCTGCTCGCCCGGTCACTAGCCGATCTACGTTGGTGACGTCGGAGCAGCATCGCCTCATCTAGGTTGTTGGTTCCAGCGGTAGAGGCGGTCACCGCGTGAGCGATCCAGCCAGGCCCGGGGCACGAGTCGGGGGAGCAGCCCAGCCCCGCGAGATCGCCCCGCAGCTGGCGACCGCCGCTGGTCGACTGGAGGCAGGGACCTGGTTCTTCGAGCGCAAGCTGGACGGGATCCGTTGCCTGGCCCACGTCGACGGCGGCACCGTGCGGCTACAGAGCCGTCGGGGTCATCCCTACGCCGATCGTCTGCCACACGTGGCCGGCGCCGTCGCCCGGCAGGCAGCTGCTGATCTGATCGCCGACGGCGAGCTCGTGACGTTCGAGGACGGGGTCACCTCCTTCCCGCGCCTGCAGCAGCTGCTCGCCGGGAGCAGGGCGGTGGAGTCGGGCGTGTGGTTCTACGTGTTCGATCTTCTCTGGTTGGCTGGCCGGGATCTGCGCCCGTTGCCGTTGACCGAGCGCAAGCCCCTGCTCCAGGGCGCACTGGCCTTCGAGGGGCCCCTGCAGCCGACGGCGCACGAGGTGGCGCCCCACCATCGTCAGGACGCCCTCCTGGCCGAAGCGTGCGATCGGGGATGGGAGGGGCTGATCGCCAAGCGACCCACCGCGGCGTATCGCGGTGGACGCTCTCGTGCCTGGCGCAAGCTGCCGTGCCTGTCACGGGAGGAGTTCGTCGTCGGTGGCTGGACCGTGGGCAGCCGCAGCGGCCTCGGCGCTGTGCTGCTGGGCCGCGAGACGCCTACCGGACTGCGCTACGTCGGCAAGGTCGGCAGTGGCTTCGACGAACGTCACCGCCAGGCCCTGGAGGGCTTCTTCGGGCAGATCGCCCGATCCCTTCCCCCCTTCGTCGACCCTCCCGACGAGCGCGGCGTCGGCTGGGTCGAACCCGTTCTGACCGTGTTGGTGGAGCACCTCGGCTGGACCGCCGGCGGCAAGCTACGTCAGCCTCGCTTCGTCTCCGTGGTCGCCGACCCGGCCGGGGATGACGCTGCAACCGGTACCGGCGACCAGCCACGCTGATCGACCGGCCACGCTGGTGTGCTCACCCCGCACCGGGCGCGGCACGGTGGCTGTCACCGCATGTATGAGGGCCCCGATGTGGGAAGGACGGTGGGAGAACGGCCACCATCGGGGCCGGCTCACGGTGCATGATGGTCGTCTCTGGCGAAAGGCGTCGCGTTGGCACGTCCGACGTGGAGCGGCTCGGTCAGCTTCGGGCTCGTCACCGTGCCGGTGGAGCTCTACACGGCGGTACGGCCGCAGCCGGTGCGCTTCCGCCAACTCAGCCGGCAGACGCATGCACCGGTACGCCAACGCCTCATCGACGCATCGACGGGGGAGGAGGTGGAGCGGGAGGACATCGTCAAGGGCTACGAGCTCGAGGACGGTCGGTTCGTCGTGGTCGAGCCGGAGGAGCTCGAGGACCTGCAGCCGGAGGCGTCCCGGCTGATCCGCATCCACGCCTACGTCGAGCAGAGCGACATCGACCCCGTCTTCTACGACCGGGCCTACTACCTCGCGCCCGACGGCGAGGTGGCCCGCCGGCCGTACCAGCTGCTGACGGAAGCCATGGGTCGCACCGACCAGGTCGCGGTCGCGACGTTCGTGATGCGCAACCGCGAGTACCTGGCGGCCATCCGGGCGCGGGATGGGGTCCTGGTGCTGTCCACGATGTACCACGCCGAGGAGGTGATGGAGCCGGCGGACCTCGACCTGGACCTCGAGCGTGGCGCGCCTCCATCCGACCAGGAGCTGGCGATGGCCGAGCAGCTCATCAGCTCCATGGGTACCGACTTCGAACCCGAGGCGTTCCCTGATCGGCACCGCGGCGCGATCCTTGCGTACCTCGACGCCAAAGCCGAGGGCCGGACGGTTGAGGTGGAGACCGGCCGGCCCGACCGGGGCAACGTGGTCGACCTGATGGGGGCTCTGGAGCAGAGCCTGCAGCGGGCACGGTCCCGAGCCGACGAGGGCGGCACCACCTCGGCCGAGTACGACGACATGACCAAGTCCGAGCTCTACGAACTCGCCCGTGAGCGCGACATCCCGGGGCGGTCCTCGCTGTCGAAGGCGGAACTGATCGAGGCGTTGCGCCACCAGGACGAGCAGGCCGACGTCGCGTGACCACGCGGACCCCGCCGACCGTCGTGCGGGTCGACGGACGAGAGCTGCAGATCACCAACGCCGACAAGGTGCTCTTCCCCGCCGCCGGGATCACCAAGTGGCAGCTGGTGGAGCACCAGCTGGCCTGCGGTGAGCTGATGCTCCCGCTGATCGCGGACCGTCCGGTCACCCTGCGGCGGTACCCGGACGGCATCAACGGGGAGGATTGGTTCCAGAAGCACCTGCCGCCCGGGCTGCCGACCTGGGTGCGTCGTGCTTCGGTCCCACGTGGCGCAGCCGGTGAGCGCATCGAGCAGGTGGTGGTGGACACGATGGCCTCCCTGGTCTACCTCGCGAACCTCGCCGCCATCGAGCTGCACGTCGGCCCGTCCCCCGTCCACGAGCCGGACCACCCACGCGAGTTGGTCTTCGATCTCGATCCACCGCCCGGTGCGGAGCCGCCGGTGGTGCGCCGTGCGACGCGCCGGGTCCGGGCGGTGCTCGATGAGTTCGGGATGGCGTCACGGCTGAAGACCACCGGGTCCGTCGGCTTCCACGTGCACGTCCCCCTGGACGGGGTGGCGACCCAGGCCCTGGCGCGCGACGTGGCCAAGGCGATCGCCACGATCGCCGTGCGGCGGCACCCCGGGGAACTGACCATCGAGCACCGTCGCGCTCGTCGCTCGGGACGGGTCCTGGTCGATTGGTTCCGCAACTCTCCGGCACAGACGGCGATCGCCCCCTACAGCGTCCGCGCACGTCCTTCAGCGCCCGTCGCGACCCCGATGGACTGGAGCGAGTTGTCACGCACCCGCCCGCAGCGATGGACCCTCACCTCCCTCCCGCGCCGGCTGGCGCAGCAGGGCGACGTCTGGGCCGCTCCGATCCCGGCCAGCGACCTGCACGAGTTGGCGCCGACGATCGCCGAGGCGCTCGCAGAGGCCTAGCCGCCGGGGCCTGCAGCCCGCAGCTCGCTCTCACGGCTGCGTGCGGGCGAAGGCTGGTTGCCGATCACGTACCGATGATCATCGCCATGCGGCGCCAGCACCTCGACTGCGTCGGTCGGACAGTGGGTGTGTCGAGCGAGCAGGAGGATCCGTCGATGGCCGAGGTGGACAGCTTCCTGGCACTCGGCGACTCCTTCACGGAGGGGATGGAGGACGAGCTCGGCCCTGATCGCCGCCATCTCGGCTGGGCTGATCGCGTGGCGACGGCACTGGCGGCGGAACGACCGCAGCTCGTCTACGGCAACCTGGCGACCCGTGGTCGGCTGCTGGACCAGGTGCTGGCCGAGCAGCTGCCGGTCGCGCTCGAGCTGGAGCCTGACCTCGTGACCTTCCACGCTGGTCCGAACGACGTGCTGCGTCCGGGGATGGACCTGACCGGGGTGGCCGCGCGCTACGACGAGGCCGTCGCAGCTCAGCGCGGTCGGGAACACCGTCGTGCTGTTCACGGCCATCGAGCGGGCCGGGGGCACCAGCCGGTTCGCGGATCTGCTCGCGACCCACCGTCCACCTGCGCACCGCCGCGTCGCCGCCGATCTCCGCTGGGCTGTCCGCTACCTCGGACCCTGGGTCGGTCGTCGGCTGCGCGAGTGTCCAGCGGTGACGGTGTCAGCGCGAAGCGCCCGGAGTTGACCCGCCTCGTGAGCAACGGGTCGTAGCCTGGCGTCGGCTGTCGGCCATCCCGCCGTAAGCTGCGGCCCGTGGTCACCGTCGGTCCGGCGAGGTGTCAGGTGGAACTCGAACTGTCGACGACGCGCTCGGCGATCTGCCGGCTCGGAGCCGACGAGCCGGTGCCCGAGTGGGCGGCGCTGGTGACGAGCGGGCTGGTATCGATCACCCGCACGCCCGACGAGTTGTCGATCGTGGTGGCTGAGGACGCCGTCCCGAGCGAGGTCCGCTCCGAGGGCGGCTGGCGGGCGCTGTCGGTGCTGGGACCGCTGCCGTTCTCGTTGACGGGGGTGCTCGCGTCGCTGGCGACCCCGTTGGCAGCGGCCGAGGTCCCGATCTTCGTGGTCTCGACCTTCGACACCGACTGGCTGCTGCTGCGCGAGGAGCACCTCGCCGCCGGGGTCGCGGCGCTCGAGGAGGCGGGCCACACCGTCCGCACCACCGGTGGCAAGCCGTAGCGCAGCACCCTTGGCAAGCCGTAGCGCAGCACCCTTCGCTCCGCGCTCCGGAGTCAAGGTCGGCGAGGAGCCGTGACGCCGATCACGGGCCGCTCACCGGTGTCGGCGCGGTGATGGGGTGCAGTTTGCCCCGGATGCCGGGGTGGATCGCACCCG
>CAYXJD010000010.1:0-19805 GCA_964465225.1 uncultured Actinomycetota bacterium | reverse complement strand
TGGGGTGCAGTTTGCCCCGGATGCCGGGGTGGATCGCACCCGATCGCAGGCGGCTGCCCGGGCTGTCGGCGCGCAGAGGAGTTCGTGGGTGCGCAACGCGCAACGCGCACCCCGCCCGCGCAACGCGCACCGCGCCTGCGCCGTGGCGGTCACTGGATGGCGCCGTCGGCATCGGCAGGCAGCCGGCGCTGGCCGCCGACGACGAGGTTGACGACCAGGTCCAGGTCGATGCCGGCGGCGTCGAGTTCGGCCCGTAGCTCCTGAGGATCGACCTCCGGTGGTGGACCGAAGGCGATGAGCCGGATCGTGCCGTCTCGGACCTCTACCGACGCGATACGCCAATCACGGGCTTGCGCCCACTCGGTGGCGATCGGAGTCGCTTGGGCCTCCGCGATGCGATCGGAGACCACCCGGGCGGTGCCCACCGATAGGGGGACCGCGACCAAGATGACCAACCCGGCCACGACCGCCAGAGTGCGTCCCCTGAGCTCACCGACCTCCGCCCCGCTGGCCTGGGCCACTTCCCGTACCCGGTAGAGCAGCAACACCATCGTTCCCGTCGCGATGATCGCGGTCACGTTGGTCCCGAACAGCAGCAACGCACCCAGCGCCTCCGGGTACCGGCCCGCCTCGAGTAGCAGCCCGACCACCGCCAACGGTGGCACCAGCGAGATGGCGATCGCGACACCCGGCAGGGTGTCGGAGATGTCCGAGCGCACCAGGGCGAACGCGCCGACCGAGCCGGTCGCCAAGGCGGCGATCAGATCGATCAGCCGGGGGTTGACCCGACCGACCACCTGGGTGTTGGTCTCGGAGACGAGACCGACCGGGTCGATGGCACCGAAGAGGAACCCCACGGCGATGACGAGCAGCGCCCCACCCACCACGTAGCCCAGGCTGCGCAGCATCGAGTGCCTGCGGGCCAGCACCAATGCCAGCGCCGTCCCGAGGATCGGCGTCATCAGCGGTGCGACGATCATCGCCCCGATCACCGTCGCCGTCGAGTCAGAGAACACCCCGGCCGTGGCGATGACAGCGGCCAGGCCGAGCAGCACCCAGAACGCCGACCGCTTCCGCGCAAGTTCCGGTCCGGCGAACAGCAGCCGGTCCACCATCCGGACGACGTCGACACCGCTCAGGTAGCTCGAACCGGCGACGTCCGCCATCACGCCACCTCCCGGGATGCGAGGTTGGTCGGCCGATCAGCCGGGAGCCCCCGGGTGGCAGGGATGGCGAGCAGCGCCAGCAGGACACAGGCCAGCAGCCCGGACTTCAGGGCGAAGAGCTGGGCCGCTGCGTAGTCATCCACGAGCGCGTCCACGACCGCGGGCTCGAGGCCCGCCTCGGTCGCGACGGTCCGCACCTGGTCGGTGGGCACGAAGGACACGCCCGTGCCGACCGCGATCGTCGTCTGCTCCGCGACCGCGGCCGGCACCCGTGGGTCCTGGTCGATCTGGGTGAGGAAGTTGGACACCAGCCCGGACAGCACGAGTGCGCCGATCAGCGCGACCCCTACCGCCGAGCCGAGTTGCATCGAGGTGTACTGCAGCCCGCCTGCCTCGCTGCGACCGGACGCATCCACCGAGGACTGCACCACGTCGCCGAGCTGCGAGGCGATGAGCCCCATCCCGATGCCGAGCAGCGCCATCGCCACGGCGAAACGCACCTCGAGCAGGGCCGGTTCGACCGTGGACAGCAGCCACAGGATCGCCAGGATCGTGGAGCCGAAGCCGGCCCGGACCACCGACCGGACCGGGAACCGGGTACGCAGCCGTGCCCCGGCGATCGCGGCCACGAACATCGCGATGGACACCGGCAGCATGCGGACACCTGTTTCGAGGGCGTCGAGGCCGAGCACCAGCTGCAGGTAGAGGGGGACCGTGAAGAACACCCCCATCAGGATCAGGTTCTGCGCGAGCAGCGACTGCAAGCCGGCGCGCAGCGTCGGGATGCTGAGCAGGTCGAGATGCACCAGCGGGTCCGCACCGCCGCGTTGACGTCGGCGTTGCCACGCGACGAACAGCCGCAGGACCAGGCCACCCGCAGCGACGACGAAGGGGGTCAGCGCGAAGCCGAAGGGAGCGATCGGTGAGTTCTTGGGGACCAGCCAGCCCCAGGTGCCGGCCTGCAGCAGGCCGAGCACGATCAGGCCGAGCCCGAGCGCGGACAGCGCGACGCCCACCAGATCGAGCCGGGGTCGGGTGCTGTCGCTCGGGGCGTCGCGGAGGAACCTGACGCTGGCGAGCACGCCGATCACGATGACGACCTCGCCGACGAACACCACTCGCCACGTGAGCGTGGTGGTCGCCCAACCGCCGACGATCGGGCCGACCGCGATGCCGGCACCGGCGACCGCGCCGATCACCGAGTAGGCGATGGCTCGCTGACGGCCCTCGTAGTTCCCGGCGATCAGGGCGGCCAGGGCGGGCATGACCAGAGCCGCGCCGAGCCCCTCGAGGATCGACCACCCGAAGGCGAGTACGAGCACGTTCGGCGCCACCGCGGTGATCGAGGAGCCGATCGCGTAGATCACCAGACCGACCGCGAAGGCCGGACGGCGCCCGATCAGGTCTCCGATCTTGCCACCGGCGATCATGAACATCGCCATGACCAGCGAGTACAGGGTGATCACCGCCTGGATCGCGGTGACGTTGGTGTCCAGATCGATGACGAGCTGGCTTATCGAGACGTTCATCACGGCCTGGTCGAGGACCATCACGAACTGGGCAGCCGCGAGGACCGCCAGCGGCAACCACCTGTGCATGGGGCTCGACTCCGTCCGGCGGGGCGACCGCGGCGACCGCCGCGTCGGCGATCCTAGGCCCGGGACGGTCCGGCGTCCCGACACGGTCATCGGATCGGCCAGCCCCTGCGCTCGTCCGAGTCAACGCACGACACGGCTCGGCGATCGACCGAGCCGACCTTGCAGGGTCACGTCACGATCGGGGGTGAGCAGGATCGGCAGGGCCTTCCCACCTGCTCCACCCGGCGAGCAGTAGCGCCCCGGCACCCAGCGCTGCGACCAGTCCGGCCGTGATCGGGCCGAGCACCGGCAACTGTGTCACCAGCACGATGGCGGCCAGCCCCAGTGCAGCGGCCGCGAAGGCCCGCGGCCAGCTGTGCACGTCGAAGAAGGCGAACTGACCGAGCCACAGACCGACGACGGCGTGCGCCACGAAGCTCAGCGTGGCGACGAGCGCGAGTGCGACCGCGGCCACTGTCAGGCCACCCACCAGTGCCACGAGGCTCGCCAGGCCTCCAAGCTCTACCAGCGTGAGGAGCCACGTGAGAGCGGCCACGGCCACCCCGGCCAGGAGCAACACGAGCCCGCCCCCGAGGATCGTCGCGACGCCGGTACCGAGGCTCGCCAGCGGTCGTCGCCGGACCCGGCTCGTGCTGGCGTGGGTCGGTCGCCGGGCCAGCCACAGCAGGAGGCCGGCGACCAGGAGCAGGCTCACGTAGCGGCGCAGGATCGTGCCGAATCGGGCGGCCACCCCGGCAGCCTCGTCACGGCCGATCGCCACGCGTTCGGTCCCGGCGACGGTGCCGTCCGCTGCGTAGCGGCCCACCCGTCCGAGGACGTCGCCCCCGACCGTGCCGTCGTTGGTGACCCAGCCGCCGAGGAAGGCGAGGTCGCCACCGACCGTCGCCTCAGGGGCGAGCCGGACCCTGCCGCCGGCCACCACGGCATCCTCCGCGAGCTCACCGGTGACCAGCAGCCGTCCGGCCACCGCGCGCACCGTCCCCTCGATCGTGCCGGGGAGGCGGACCGACCCCGCTGCTGCGAGGACATCACCGTTCACCGTGCCGCGCACCACGACCTCGCCGCCAGCGGCAACCAGATCGCCCAGGACGGTGCCGTCCACCTCGATGCGGCCGCCGGAGGCGTACAGGTCGTGCTCGATCACCTCATCGCTTCCGACGACCACCACCCGACCGGTGCGGGATCCCTCCACCAGAGATGGCGACCCGCTCTGGCCCCAGGCCGCGGTCGCGGGGATCATGAGTGCCAGGAGGGCCACCAGCGCTGTGACGAGGCGTTCGCGCGTGTGCATGATGGTCCTTCACGGTGGTCGGACTCCATCGTGGGCCCGCCCGTTACGGGTTGTCAGCGGCCGTTCGGCGGTACCGGCAGCACGAGGCGCGTGAAGCTGGCAGTGCACGTGAGCCCGGCGATGCCGGTGCGCCCGGTGATGCGTTGCGTCCCGGTCGAGCCGTGATCGGTCAGCGCGTCGTGGGCCGTGCCACGATCACGTCCACAGGCAGGCCCCACATGGACGGTCGCCGTCGCATGAGTACGGTGAAGCCGGAGCGCGCCAGGAGCTGATCGGTGGGGATGGGTCGACAGTCCAGGAGCGACGGGTACCGCCTGTGTGCCCGCAGGTAGAGCCGGGTCATCAGGGGAGGATCATCGGTCATCGCCAGCGAGACCACACCGAGTCGCCCGGTCGGCTGCAGCACGCGGGCGCACTCCTGCAGGACGGCTATCAGATCGTCGGCGTCGAACAGCTCCAGAGTGAAGCTCAGGTAGACCGCGTCGAAGCATCGAGGTGCCAGTGGCAGCTGGACCGCGTCGGCCTGCGCCACGGTGGCTCTCTCGGTCACCTCGCGCCGAGTCAGCCGCTGGTCGGTACGCCGCACCATGCGTTCCGATAGGTCCAGGCCGAGGCACCAGCCTCGCGGCCCTGTCGCCGTCGCGAGGGCCGCGAGGTCAGCACCCGTGCCGCATCCGACCTCCAGCACCCGCTCTCCGGGCCTGATGTCGAGCAGGTGACGGCCGATGCGTCGGCCACGCCGCTCGAACGGTTCCGCGAGGAGGTCGTAGAGCGGAGCCAGTCGGTCGTAGTTCCGCCGGGTTCGGTACCGGCCGCGGCGCACGGCTGGCAGTTGCGGTCGTCGTCCATCTCGATGCACGAGGTTCGCTGCCGATCACCGTGGGTGTCAGCCGGGCCGGTTCGGTGGACCAGGTCGAGGTACGCACACCTCCTGCTCGTGCGCAGGCCGATGGGACGGGTGTCCGCACCCGCCCGCGTGCCATCAGCCGAGGTGCAACTCCGGGTGATGCTCCTCGCGCAGTAGCGCAGCGAGCTCGGCGTTGAAGGCCTCCACCAAGCGTTCCGGGTCAGGGACCAGTCGGGCGTCCGCGGCGACCCCGACGGTCAGCTCACCGTCGTAGGTGAAGATGCTCACACCGAGCGCGACCCCTCCCGATGCAGGGACCCAGCCCATCATCCCTGCCACCCGGGTGCCCGCGAGGTAGACCGGCTGCCGCGGACCCGGCACGTTGGTCAGGACCAGGCTGCCCTTGCTGGCGAACAGATCCACGACCACCTTCTCGATCTGCACCGGGGTCATGCCGATGACGCTGAGGATCCCGTAGGCGATCACGCCTTCCGCCGAGTCCTTGATGGCGTCCATCCGCTGCTTGATCTCGGCGAGGCGTTCCCTTCGATCCGCGACCCCGACCGGCAGCGGGAGGAACACGATCCCGAACTTGTTGCCGAGATGTCGCGGGAGGGGCTGGTCGAGTGGACGCAGGTTGAAGGGCACCAGCGCCCGGATCTCCTCGGTGAGGCTGTCGCGGTGTTCGAGGTAGGTGCGCAGCGCTCCCGTGATCGCGGCACAGGCCACGTCGTTCACGGTCGCACCGTGAGCCCGTCCGATGGCCTTGACAGCGGCGAGGTCGAAGGGCTCGGACCACATCGCGTGCTTGCTGGGGCCCATCTGGCCCTTCAGCACGGTGCGGTGGTCCGGTGGCAGGAACAGGTCCTTGCCGAGCGCCGTGGTGCCGGCGGTGGCCAGTTCGGCCAGGTGAACGGCCTTGGACGGCTGCGCCAGGATCTCCCTACCTTCGTGAGCGAGCTGTCCGGAGATCTTGGCCGCATCCGACATCAGGCCGCGAAGACGCCGTGGTAGGGATCGAGGATGGTCGGGCCCGTCGAAGCCCTCGGGATCGAAGAGCTCCTCATCCGGCTGGTCGTCGGTCAGGGACAGCAGCAGTCGGATGAGCGCGATGCCATCGGCGATCGAGTGGTGGATGCGGTGGAAGACGGCGGAGCCGCCCTCGTAGCCATCGATCAGGTGTGCCTCCCACAGCGGGCGCTCACGATCCAGAGGGCGGCCCATCTGCTGGCCCACGTACTGGTGGAGGACGGAACGGTCACCGGGGTCCGGCAGGCGCGCCGAGATGAGGTGGCGGTCGAGGTCGAAGGCCGGATCGTCCTCCCAACCCAGGCGTCCGAGGTGCAGCGGCGGCTCCACGACCCGTTGGCGGAACTTCGGGTACGGGCCGAGGAGCCGCTCCTCGAAGACCAGGCGGAGGCGGTCCCAGTCCACGGGCTCGTCGAACCACATGACGCCGTTGACGACCATGTTGTTGGTGGGACGGTCCATGTGGAGCCAGGCCACATCAGCCGTCGACATGCGCGTGGCCGCCATCAGCGTGCTCCCGCTTCGCGTGCGACCGCGTCGGCCGCTGTCTCGCCGTGCATCCGGCTCGAGCGACGCTACGACACGACGGGGAAGCACACTAGGGGCGTGCGCCCCGGTCGAGCGTCCCTCGGCCACCGCCGGCCGTCGGCAGTCAGCCCGTCCCCGCGAAGTCGTAGCGTGTTCCCACCGCGTTGGGGATGAACGCGTCGGGTAGGGCGGTGGCGATGCTGTGCATCGCCGACCAACCCGTGCAGTGGGCCGGCACGATCACGTCCGGGGCCATCCCCTGCAGCGCATCCACGGTCGGCGGGATGATCGGCGCGAACAGCGGCCCGGCCAGGTGGAAGCCGCCGAGCACGGCGTGGACGTGGTCGACACCGGTCAGCCGCCGGGCGTACCGCAGGATGTTCACCACGCCCGCGTGGCCGCAACCGGTCATCACGACCAGGCCCCGGCCCCGGACGTGAGCGACCAACGCCTGGTCGTCGAGGATCAGTGGGTCGGGGTACCAGTCCGTGCCGTCGTGGGCCTGGTGCACCGGGAACCCCTGCTCGAACCGGGTCGTGCGATCGATCTCGCCGGTGACGAGCAGCGCACCGTCCAGCAGGAACGACGGCTCGGGCCGCTCGATGATGTCGAAGCCGGCGTCGGTCAGCCCAAGGCGGCTGGTGGTCGGCAACTCGACGGGGTCACGCCCGGGGAGCTCGATCCGCCGACGGTGCCAGAAGTGCGGGTGGATGAGCACCGGCAGGTTCGCGCGGCCGACCGCACGGATGAAGCCGTCCAGACCCGTGGTGTGGTCGAAGTGGCCGTGGCTGAGCACGATCACGTCGATGTCGGTGGGGGCGATGTCCAGCCGGCGCATGTTGGTCACGAGCCCGTCGGGTGTCACGCCCGCATCGAACAGGAGCCGGGACGTTCGCCCTCGGCGGGTCAGCTCGACCAGCGCTGAGAAGCCATGCTCCGCGAGCGGTACGTCCGGGACCTCGCCGCTGTGTTGTAGGCGGGTGGCGCGCGCTGGAAGCGCGCCCGAGAGCAACGACGTCCGGTGTGCCGGCCCCTGGTCGCCGGCGAGGAGATCCACCGAGTTGTCGACCAGGCTCGTGATCCGCAGGTCATCTATCGGTTCGAGACCGAGGACCTCCGTCGGTTCGGTCCCGGGCTCGGGGCGTGGGGCCGCGACCTGGAGATCCCTCGTGTCGACGCACATGACCACTCCCGGGGTCGCGGGACGTTCGGCTGGCAGCAGAGCCGGCGCTCTACCTGGTGAGCAAGCAACCACACCGGCCGCGCCGGCTCCAACCCTCCCGGGACGGCGGCGTGCGCGCTGGCCCGGCGAGCCAGGCGCCGCCACCGGCCGCCGGGCCGCCGCAGACGTGTCACGGGTTGAGGACCGCGCGACCTGCGATCTCGCCGCGCTCGAGCCGCTCGAAGACCTCGTTGATGTCCTCGAGGGGGTGCTGCTCGACGTGCCCGGTGATCAGTCCGTCCTGTGCCATGGCCACCACCTCGGCCAGTTCGTTGCGGTTCCCCCAGCTGCTCGTGCGGAAGTTCGCCTCGGGGGAGAGCCCCATGAAGGACACGGGGGTCGACCCGCCGGCGAGCCCGACCAGGACGAACAGGCCCTGTTGCCCGATGCTGGCAGCGGCGCTGGCCATCGTCGCATCAGCGCCGACGAAGTCGATCGCGACCGAGGCCTTGTCACCACCGGTCATCACGTCCAGTTCCTCGACGACGTCGACCTCTCCCGGGTCGAGCGTCACGTCCGCACCGAAGTCCTCGGCGAGCCGCCGCTTGTCCTCAGCCGTATCGACGGCGACGACGCGGGCAGCACTCAGTTGCTTCATGAACTGGACGCCGTACTGCCCGAGCCCGCCGATCCCGATCGCCACGACGGTCGAGCCCGGCACCATCCACGGCAGGGCGTGCTTGACGGCGCGGTACGGCGTCAGGGCGGCATCGGTCAGCGGCGCTGCCGTCGCCGGATCGAGGCCGTCGATGGCGATCAGGTTCCTGGTCGACGGCACGATGAGGTACTCGGCGTACCCGCCGGGCTCACCGATCCCACCCCATCGCAGCACGTCGCAGACCTGTTCATCGCCAGCGCGGCATAGCCGGCAGCGGCCACAGCCCCAGCCACCCCAGACCAGTACCGGTGCACCGATCTCGACACCTTCGGCGCCGGGTCCCAACGCATGCACGTGGCCGGCGTTCTCGTGACCGAGGATCCACGGCAACTCCGGCAGGAGCGGCATCTCGCCGTTCATCACGTGCAGGTCGGAGTGGCAGGCACCACTCGAAGCGATCCGGATCAGTACCTCTCCCGGCCCCGGTTCCGGGGTCTCCACCTCATCGATCCGCAGTGGTTCACCGTAGGCGTGCAGACGTGCAGCTCTCATGGTTCGGACTTCCCGTCGGCGGTCAGCTCCCTCGGGTAGGTGACCATGGTGGTGGGCTGCGCACACCGTCCGAACGAGGGGGTCCGGCCTGCGATCGCCTGGTCGCGATCAGCGCCCATCCGGCCCAGGACCGCCGTCCGCAGACATCGAGGTTCAGGCCGAGTGCCCCTCGAGCCGCGGCTCCATCCACGAGCGGGTCAGGGGTAGCCCCGCATCCCCACGGACACCCAGCACCTGCGCGAGCCCGAGCGTGTTCGACTCGAAACCGACCACCGATCCGGCCATGTAGGCCCGCCACACGCGGTAGGGGATCTCACCGTGCTCGCCACGTACCGCGTCGGCGTTGGTCTCGAGGTTGTGGATCCAGTGCAGCAGGGTGCGTGCGTAGTGCCGGCGCAGTTGCTGGACGTCGAGGAGCTCGAAGCCGGCCTGCTCCATGAGCCGGACCGCGACGTGTGCGGGAGCGAGGGTGCCGTCAGGGAAGACGTAGGTGCCCATGAAGCTGCGCCGTTCCTTCGCCAGGTCGCGGATCTCATCACGGGCGCCCGTGGTGATCGCGTGGTTCAGGAAGCGACCGCCCGGCGCGGTCAGGTCGTAGGCCCGGGCGAAGTAGGTCTCGAAGCGCTCCTCGCCGACGTGCTCGAACATGCCGATCGACGCGACGGCGTCGAACGAACCGCGGGTCTCGCGGTAGTCCTCGACACGGATCTCGATCCGATCGGTCAGCCCCGCGGCTGCGATGCGCTCGCGGGCGAGCTCTGCCTGCGGGGTCGAGAGCGTGATGCCCAGCGCCCGCACGCCGTAGTGTCGGGCCGCATGGAGGACCAGCGAGCCCCAGCCGCAGCCGATGTCGAGCAGCGATTCCCCCTCGCGCAGCCGGAGCTTGCGACAGATCAGGTCGAGCTTGCGGACCTGGGCGCGGTCGAGCGCCAGCGGATCCTCTGCGGGATCCTCCGGCGACTCCTCCTCGAAGTACGCGCAGGAGTACACCAGGTTCGCGTCGAGGAGGTGGGTGTAGAACCCGTTACCGGTGTCGTAGTGGAAGCGGACCGCCTGGCGGTCGCGCGCGGGGGAGTGCAGCCGGCCAGCGAAACGGGCGCCTACCGACGACACACGCTCCGGCGGCGCGGGGAGCGCGAGCACGTTGCGGAGCAGCCTGATCCGCTCGAGCCGTCCGAGATGCTCCATGCTGGGCAGGCGCGAGACCACACGCAGGGCCGCCGTCATCGAGCCCTCGACGTCGATGTCCTCGAAGAGGTAGGCCTCGCCAGCGGAGAGATCGTCCAGGGGCAGGAGCGAGCGCAAGGACCAGGGGTGCTGCAGGATCAACCGGTAGCCGGCGTTGCTCGGCCCGAGCTCGGTGCCATCCCAGAGGCGCACGGGGAGTGCGACGGCGTGCTGTGCCAGCAGCGCGTGGACGCGACGCACGAGCGCTGCCGGCTCGCGTCGCCTCGCGACACGCAGCCTGGAAAGCGCGGGGATCACCACCAGCGGTCCCTCCGACCAACGCTCAGCCCTACCACGCCGCTCGGCGTCCTGCCAGCCCCTGATGCGGCCGCTCGGCCACGGTCGTGGACCGACCATGAGATCGAGCCGAGGTCGGTCGCCGGTTCTGGCGACGATGACTGGTCGTCCGGCCGGGATGGACACACCTTCGCCGGCTTAGGCTGAGAGCAGCCCCGACCACGAGGATGCCTCATGGCCACCAAGCAGCTGCTGGGCCACGCCGCCAAGCGCAAGTTCGCGGAGGTCGTTCCACGACGTCGTCCGTGGTGGGAGCGGGCCGTGGAGCCGGAGAACGTGCTCAGGTTCGTCGTCTACGGTGCCGGCGTCGGGCTGGCTGGCTTCGCTCTGAAGAAGCTCTACGACCGCCTCCGTCGCCCCATCGAGGAGAGCATCGAGCGGAGTCGTGAGCTCGGTACGGCCGTGACGGAGATCGCCGAGGCCGCCAAGGCAACCACCGAGGCAACAGCGGAGGCCGAGTCCAACGCAGGCAAGACCATCGCCGCCATCGAGGAGCTCGGCCGGCAGCTGGGAGACGGCGAGGAGGAGGGCGACGAGCCGGTAGCCGGAAGCGAGGCCGCCGAGGAAGCGTCATCCGAAACCGATGAGCGAGCACCCGAGGAGGAGCCTCAGGCAGGCCCGGAGGAGCAAGAGCAGCGCTGAGACCAACCGGCCGGTCTGCGCTCGGACCCCGGAGCCATCTTCCGTGCCCCGACATCGCTCGGCCGAGTCCGCCCGGTGTGCGGCATCGTCGGACGTCGAAAGCAGCGGGGCCCGTCCTGTTCGGACACTAGGATCACGCTGACCCGGCTGATGCGAGTGGTGACGTCGGCCGACGGGGAGGGTGACCGTGTCCGACGCCTCGGCGAGCGGCCGACCGCTGCTGAGCGGCCGTGTGTCGTTGGCCAAGGTCACGCCTCCGGAGCTACCGGCCATCGCCGTGGCCGAGACCAGGGCCTCGCGGCTACTCGCCGGGCCGCCCGCCCCCGTCACGGTGCTCGTCGCTCCGCCCGGCTCCGGCAAGACGCTCACACTGATCAGGTGGATGCAGAGCACCTCGACGCTCGCTGATCGCGTGGCCTGGGTCACCCTGGACCGCAACGACGACGACGTCACGAGCCTGTGGACGAGCCTGCTCGCAGCGCTGCGTACCACTCCGGCGCTCTCCTCCGATCCTCGGATCGCCGAGTTGTCGTCGGCCCCGGCCGCGGCGGGTGCGGATGGCTCGCTGATCCGGCAGCTCGGCGAGCTCCTCGGTCGGCAGGATCCACCCGTCGTGTTGGTGATGGACGACCTGCACGAGATCTCCGATCCTGCGGCGCTGGAGAGCGTGGAGTTGCTGCTGCGACGGCGACCTGCCGGGCTTGCGTTGGTCCTCAGCGGGAGGTCCCAGCCCGGCATCGCACTGCACCAGCTGCGGCTCGACGCGGCCGTGCGTGAGATCAGATCCGAGGACTTCGCGCTCGGCCGGGAGGAGGCGGGCGCACTCCTGGCGTCCCTGGGACACGAACTGGAGGCCGAGCACGTCGACGTGCTGTGGCGGCGGACCGAGGGCTGGGTTGCGGCGCTGCGCCTCGCAGCCGCTGAGCTGCGGCGGGGTGGCGATCCGCGGGACATCGCCCGCACCTTCGGAGGGGCGACGCCCATGGTCGCCGAGCTGCTGGTCGCCGAGGTCCTCGACCATCTTCCCGGCGATGTGCGGCAGTTCCTCCTGGCAACCGGCGCGTGCCGCGAACTCACCCCGACGCTGGCCGAGCGTCTCACCGGACGCAAGGACGCCGGTGCGGTGCTCGACGAACTGCATCAGCGCAACGCGCTGACCCAGCGGCTCGCCCAGCCCAACGGTTCGGAGTCGGTCTACCGCTACCACGATCTCCTCCGGGACTACCTGGGCTCCGAACTCCAGCGGATCGATCTCCCCCGGTGGCGTCAGCTCCAGGGGGAGCTGGCCGACTGGTACGCGCAGCAGCGGCAGTGGCGGTTGGCGCTGGAACACGCGGTGGGCTCCAACGGGCAGCATCGGGTCCAGAGCGTGCTTCGTGAGGCCGGTGTCGGGATGATCCTCGACGGCGACGGTCCACCGATCGAGCGGCTCCTGGCCGACGTCCCCGATGCGTGGCGGCAGGATCCGACCATCGGGCTCCTGCTCGCGGCGGCGGCACTGGCACGGTTCGATCCGGTCACCGCGGATCGGCACCTGGCTGCGCTGGATGCCACGTCGGCACCGGCCGGCGATCCCCAGCGCGATCCCTGGCTGTCGGCGTTGCGGGCGACGGTCGCCCTGCACCGTGCACGGTTCGGCCCCGAGGTGAGTGCGGCGCTGCGCGACGCGGACGTCGCGGGGGTCGGTGACACCGGCGAGGTGGACCTGGATCTGCTCGGGCTCATCCAGACCGGGGTGGCGCGCGTCCGTGGGGGGTCGCCAGCGGGCTCACGGCGCGATCTCGAGCAGGCCTTGTACCTGGCGGCTTCCACCGAACGTGACTTCCCACGGGTGATGTGCCTCGGCAACCTCGCAGCGCTGGCGACGATCGCCGGCCGGATCCCCGAGTGCGACGCGTACCTGGACCAGGCCCTGGGGATCGCACGGCTTCGCGGCTGGGATGGCAGTCAGCTCACCGCTCAACTCCACGTGCTCAGCGCATGGTGGGCCATGGTGCGCGGCGACCGGCCCAGGGCGCGCAGCGAACTCGCCGCCGTACCGGAGCCGGCGACGCTCGGCAACCCCGACATGCGGGTCGCCGTCGCGACGGTCATGGCCGTTGCCGACCACGTCGATGGCGCCCCGGCGAGGTCGACCGCGATCCGCCTGCGGGCGGCCTGGGAGCACCTCGGCGAGGCCGAGACCACTCCGGAGATCGCGTGCATGTTGATCCCCTGGGAGGTCAGGCTGTGGCTCGCCGCGGACGACCCCGTTGCCGCCGGGGAGGCGGCCCGACGACGTCAGCCGGATCTGGAGGGCAGTGCGGAGGCACTGCTGGTGCAGGTGCTGTTGGGGAGGGCCAGGGGCTTGCCTGCCACCAAAGCCCGTCGGCAGTTGGCACCCGCCTGCGCAGGCGAGGTGCCCGTGAGGTTCATGACCAACCGCATCTGGGTGTGGCTCCTGGAAGCACAGCTGGCTGCCGAGGCTGAGGCCATCCAGGCATCCCACGAAGCCCTCACGCAGGCCGTCCGGTCGGCAGCGCCGGACCGTCTCGTCGGGCTCATCGATGGCTTCGGTCCGGCGACGCGCGAGCTGCTCGCTGCCAACCGTGGCCGGTTCGGTCGACACGAGGCCTTCGTCACCGAACTCCTCGAACGGCACGACACCGAGCTGGTGTCAGCCGCGACCACCGCTCTCACGCCCGCGGAGGCGGCGATCCTGCGAGAGCTGCCGGCACACCGGACGATGGCGGATATCGCCGCGCTGCGAGGCATCTCCGTCAACACCGTCAAGACCCACCTCAAGAACATCTACCGGAAGCTGGCGGTCCAGGGACGGCGTGAGGCCCTTGAGGCAGCCAGGCGCCAGGGACTGTTGTAGCACCGGGCCGCGCGGCGCCCGACGGGTGGACGACCACTTTCACCCATCGTGGGTGAGGAGGTCGGCGACACGCGCTCGTAGCGTCACGGCCTGTCGGCCGTGTAGCCACCGCACAGGACACATCATGCCCGAGGTCATTGCACCACGTCTTCCGGTCCCGCACCTGTTCATGGTCGCTTCGATCGGGTCCTTCGCTGTGATGATGGTCTCCGCCTTCGCGCCGGCTGCCGCAGATGACGGCGCCCAGGGGGCCGCTGCACCGGACGCCGGGGCGGTGGACCCCGCTGTTGCGGCCGTCGACGGGCTCACGGTCGGATCGCTCGTCGCCCTTCTGGCCCTGCTGACCATCACCGTGGGCGCGGGTCGGGTGGGCACCCACGGATCGGGCCGACCGATGGTGGGCCTGGTGGCGGGCCTGCTGGCTGGTCTCGCCGGCGCAACGAGCCTGTTCAGCGTCGGCACCATCAGCCTCGGTAGCCCAGCCTGGATCTACCTACCGCTGGCCTCCTCGACGCTCGGGACCGCGCTGGCGAGCACCGCGCCGCTCCCACGGCGGTAGGGCGCCCACTGCAGGTGACGACCCAATGGTGGTGACCAGTGTCCCTGCGGTGAGTTGAGGGAACGCTCTGGTCAGTCGGATCTGCCTCGCCGGCTCAGCAGCGCACCGATCAGGATGCCGACGGCGAGCATCGCCAGGGTGAACAGCCACAACGGTGCCGTCACGCTGACCCCGAAGACGGTCAACGTCGTGTCGGCCCGGTTCTGCCACACGAGGACCGCCGCAGCCAGTGCGAGTACCAGCGCTGCGATGCGTCTCGGGGTGAGCGGCGAGGACGCCCTACCTCCCGCTGGAGTTCGGTCTGCCATCGTCGGCTTCCTTCGTCGAGGTCGTCCCTGGGGGTCAGCGTGCTCCGTCGGGCCGTTGGTCGGCTCGCGGGTGTTGCTGCGCGAGCCCGCGACGTGCGCTGCGAGCCCGCTCCCGACGCTCACCGAGGCGGAGGTCCAACTGCCGCGCCTCGTCCCGGTCGGTGGTGCCCAGCCGCGCGACGACCGTCGCCGCCAGATCGTTGGTCGCTTCCCTGAGCTCGAGCGCCGCCTGGCGGAGCTGACCTTGTGCGCCCGTGCTGAGACGTCCGAGATCGTCGTGCAGCCGGTCGCTTCGGGACCGGACCGCGGGGACGCGCTCGTGCTGGTCGATCGAGCCGGGCGTCTCACCGCTGACGGCCAGGAGCCAGTCCGCATCGCTGAGGGCCTGGTCGATCAGCGTCACCTGTCCTCTGCGCTCCTGCGAGGAGCGCACCTTGGCGGCCACGGCCGCGATGATGGCGACGGCGGCCAGGAGGCCCAACAGCGGCCACAACCACGACGGGACGCCGGCCGTCGTCTCGGTGTCGGGCTCTGGGTCGGGTTCTGGTTCGGGCTCAGGTGCTGGTTCCGGTTCCGGTTCGGGTTCTGGTTCTGGTTCTGGTTCTGGTTGCGACTCCGATCCGGGTTCCGTCTCAGCTGCTGCTGCCACACTGGCGCCCAGGAGCCGGTAGCGGTGGTCATCCTGGTCCTCCGGGGCGCCTCCGAGCGCGAGCAACGCCGCCAGCAGCACGGTCGTTGCGATGGCGATGCCCCGATACGCCGACGGTGTCCGCTCACGGCGACCAGTCACGCTGTGTCCTTCCCGGGCCTCGGCTCGACCCTTTGACCGCACCCTGGGAGGTCCTCGTTCCTCGCCCGCCGACGTCGCATCGGGGTTCTCAGGCAGCCAGGTCGCCTGGCCAGCGAGGGAGAGCCTAGTTGCGAGGGCTCACCGGGCCTCGGAAGAGCTGCGTTCGTAGCGCGGGCCCTGCAGGTGCACCGACCGCAAGCCGGACCCGATGCGGCTGTCATCCGCAGCTGCTGCGGGCGGGCGAGTTCAGCGGCATCCTCTCCTGGAGCCGCGAACACCACGCCTCGGGCCGGCATGCGTACCTCGGGGCTGCGGCGGGAGGCGGGGATGTCCCGGTCTACGCCGCACCGGCGCGAGCCGGTGATCTGGCGGGACTCCCGCCCGCGATCGTGCAGGTGGGGGAGCTCGAGGTGTTCCGTGACGAGGACATCGACTACGCGACCCGCCTGCTGCAGGCCGGGGTTCCCACCGAGCTGCACGTCTACCCGGGAGCCTTCCACGGCTGGGATGCGTTCACGCCGGAGGCAGCCGTGACGGCGCAGATGGTGGGTGACCGGTTCGCCGCGATGCGCCGGGCACTGCGCCCCTGACCGCGGTCGATGCCGGCTGGCAGACTGGGGTCGCCGGTGCCTGTGGCGCGTTCCGCCGGTCGCCCCGCCGTGGGGCATCCCGCAGGCTCGAAGGCGGGTCGGGCAACCATCGTTCGGAGGTCGATATGGACACCCTCAGGTGGGGGATCATCAGTTCGGCGAAGATCGCGCGGGAGAAGGTGATCCCCGGCCTACAGGGTGCGTCCAACTGCGAGGTGGTGGCGATCGGCTCACGGGAGCAGCAGGTCGCGGTGGACGTGGCCGAGCGCTGGGGGATCCCTGCCGCGTACGGCTCCTACGAGGAGGTGCTCGCCGATCCTCGGGTCGATGCGGTCTACGTGCCCGTCCCCAACCACCTGCACGCCCGGTGGACGATCGCCGCCGCCGAGGCGGGGAAGCACGTGCTGTGCGAGAAGCCGATGGCGATGACCGCCGATGACGCCCAGGCCATGGTCGACGTCTGCGACCGGGCCGGCGTGGCCTTCATGGAGGCCTTCATGTACCGGCTCCACCCGAGTTGGGTGCGCGCCCGCGAGTTGGTCGCCGAGGGCCGGATCGGTGAGCTTGTGGCCGTGGACAGTTGGTTCTCCTACTTCAACGACGACCCCACCGACATCCGCAACATCCCCGAGACCGGAGGTGGGGCCCTGATGGACATCGGGTGCTACTGCATCGATCTCTCCCGGCTGCTCTTCGGCACCGAGCCGACCACGGTCGCGAGTCGCATCCAGCGCGACCCCGCCCAGCACGTCGACACCACGACCAGCGCCCTGCTCGGTTTCCCGTCCGGGGTGGCGACCTTCACCTGCTCCACCAGGGCCAAGCCCGACCAGTACGTCACGATCCACGGCACGCAGGGGCGCATACAGCTCGGCGTGCCCTTCAACATCCCGCCCGACCGTGCCACCGAGGTGGTGGTCCACACCGGCGAGGCCCTGCCGGCCGACGCCGACGGTGAGGTGCACCGCTTCGAGGCGGTCGATCCCTACACCGAGCAGGGGCAGCGGTTCGCGGCGGCCGTGCTCTCCGGTGGTCCGGTCCCGATCCCGCCGAGCGAGGGGGTCGCCACGATGCGCGTGCTGGAGCGGGTCGCGGCCGCCGGTCTCGGCTCCTGACACCGCGCACCACGTCTCACCTCATGCGGCGGAGGAGACCGTCCTCCTCGATCAGTCGGTGTTCGAGCACGAGCCCGACATGGGCCATCAGTGCCATGGAGAAGGCGACATGGGTCGCGATGTGTGCGCCCCGTAGCAGGTCTCGTCGAGCAGTTCCACCGTGGCCCGCCACTGCTGACGGCCGAGCTCCCAGTCCTCACCGGAGAGCTGCACCAGGGCCCTGCCGGGGCGTGGGATCAGGCAAGTCACAGGGCTCTGGCATGGTGTTGGGGCTGCAGCGACAACGGGGGAGCGGACGGGTTCGACGCCAACAGGTGCTCGAACCCGTCCGTGTCGATCGGACCATCGGCAGGTTTGCGTTGTCCGGTCGCTACTCGCAGGATGCACTGGTCGCGCCGATGCGGAGCTGGCCTGGGAGCCGGCCTGGGAGCCGGGCAGCATCCAACGAGGAGTCCACCATGTCACCGGGGTCCGTGACGGGTTCGGTCGGTGCTGGTCCCGTCGCTGCTTGCGACTTCACCGTCACGATCGGCGATCGGGAGGTGGCCGTGGCGCGGCTGTCGCCCGCCTCCCTGGCCGCCGACCCTGACACCGTCGTCGCGACGCCCGTTCCGCCGAAGAGAGCTCGTCGGCTGCGGTCACCGGACCCGCCTCGGGTGACCTGGTCCGGTGAGGCTGCCAGAGGGTCGGTGGTGCTCGGCCGTGCGCTCGACGGAGACCCGACCTTCTACGGCTGGCGGCGTGAGGCGCTCTCGACGGAGGAGGAGGTCAGGGCCGCGGCGACCCGTGACATCGGGGTCCGCATCCTCGATCCGGTGACCCGGGCACCGGTAGCCGTGCTGCGGCTGCACTGCGCCTGGCCGCAGCGCTGGAGCGGACCTGTGCTGGACGGGCGGTCCACCGAGGTGGCGTGGGAGGAACTCGAGGTCGTCTACCACGACCTGTTCCGGGAGTGATCCGAGAGCGACCGGGTCCGGCCCGGGGAAGGAGCGCAACGCATGGCGATCCTGAGTGAACACCCGTACGGGGGATTCGACTTCCTCGTCTCGTTCGACGGGCTCGATCCCGCAGGCCCGGCTGCGGGCTTCTCACGGGTCACCGGACTGGATCGCCGCGTCGCGATGATCCCCTACCGCGCCGGGAACGCGCGATCCCGTGCGTCGGTGCTGGTACCCGGGCTCGTCGCTCCACCGCAGGTGGTCCTGGAGCGGGGACTGATCGGTGAGTTGACGTTGCACGAGTGGCTCGCGTCGGCAGTCGCGGGGCGGGCCGATCGTCGGGACGTCACCATCGAGCTGCTGGGTGAGGACCGGGAACAGACCGTGCACCGTTGGCGCCTGCGGAACGCTCTGCCGACCGAGTTGTGCACCTCGCCGCTGGATGCCCGGCACAGCGAGGTGGTGGTCGAGTCCCTGACGCTGGTGGCGGAGGATCTGCACGCCGAGTGAGCGTCGGCAGGATCGGTGCTTCGGCAGCGCGTCGGGTATCGGCGGTGCTCGCTCGGGGAGCTCAGCGAGAGCCGGTCGCGCGTGCCAGGTGACCGGCGAAGCTCGTGAGGACCTCGGCCTCCGCGCCGGTGGCGAACAGCACCACGCCATCCGCACGGGCCTCGAGCTGGATCGAGCCCGGGGGGATCTCGCACTCGGGGTCCCCGCAGTCGTGGACGTCACCCATGGCCTGCCAGGCGCCGCCGGCGCGCGAGATGCGGACCTCGACCGCCGGTGTGCCGTGCTGGTCCCACGACAGCACGGAGACGTCGGTGATGGCGGTGAGGGGCAGCGAGGTGACCGCGCACTGCAACCCGAGTTCGTGCTCGTCGGTCACGTGCTGCGCGTCACCAACGACCACATGCACCAGACGCGTCGACGTCAGCAGCCCCAGGGTCACGTCGGTGTGGACATGCCCGTCGTCGCAGACGTCCTTGATCGTGGTCGCCGTGGTGTGCTCCACCGCCTCGTCGGCCAACAGTTGCTCGACCCGCTGACGGGAGGTCCAGGTCTGCGGGCCCTGATCGAGCTGCTCGAGATAGTGGTACCAGGCGGTCATGTTGGCTCCGGTCGGATCAGCGGTACGGGGGGATGGCGCGCACCACCAGGGGGAGGGTTGGACGTCACCGTACGCCGCACGCGCGCTGGAGGATCCGGATCCCGTGCGTGGGGGTCCACCCGGTCAGCACCTCGGCCGAGACCTGCACCGTCACCACCTCGGTGATGTCGAGGCGGAACAGGTGGGCCCCGGCGTCGGCCTGCGGGCCGAGCAGCACACGCTGTCGTTCGGCGTTGTGCTCCTCAGCGGCGGTGCCGGCCAGCTCCGGGACTGCCACCTCGATGTCCGACCACCCTGGCATGGGGCCTCCCTCGCCGACGCGGTGCGCCCGGTTCAGTCCCCGTCCGTGATGCGCGCGGTCACGGGCGTACCGGCCTCGATGGTCCGGCTGACCGTGCACGTGCGGTCGTGGGAGTGCTGTACCGCACGCGGCAGACGGTCGCGGGCCTTGTCACCATCTGCGCCGTCGGGAAAGCGCACCCGGAAGGTCATCTCGATGTCTCGCAGCAGGTTGCCGCCCTCCACCTCGCCCTTCTCCGC